>JANMJM010000182.1:0-29398 GCA_031371345.1 Vicinamibacteria bacterium | reverse complement strand
GTCGAATGTTACTACCGCGATGCGCGCGCCATGACGTTGTATGAAGAGACATCGGAGATTGAGCGATTGGTGATTGAGCGAGAGTTGGCGCGATAGCGCCATGTTGATGACTAAGCAGACAATCGTGCGACCCAAGATCCGGATTAAATAATGGACCTGGAACTCAACGACGAACACCAGCTCCTGAAGCAGGCCATGCGTGAGTTCGCCGAAGGAGAAATTGCACCGGGCGCCGCCGAGCGCGACGAGCAGGCGCGCTTTCCTTCGGAATTGATCCCGAAGCTCGCCGAGCAGGGGCTGCTGGGCATCATGGTGCCGGAGGAATACGGTGGCTCGGGATACGACTCGCTGAGCGCGGCCATCATCATCGAGGAAATCGCGCGGGTGGACGGCGCCGTTGCGCTGCTCGTCGGTTCGCACAATTCGTTGTGCTCGGGCCACATCCTTGCTGTCGGCACGGCCGAGCAGAAGCGCACGTTTCTGCCGCCGCTCGCGCGAGGTGAGAAGCTTGGCGCATGGGCGCTGACCGAGCCCGGCTCGGGGTCGGACGCGGGATCGATGCGTACGCGCGCGGTGCTCCAGAGCGACCAGTGGCTGATTCGCGGCGACAAGCAGTTCATCACGCAAGGATCGACCGCCGGTACCTACGTCATCATGGCGTCGACCGATCCTTCTCTCGGCACGAAAGGCATTTCCGCGTTCGTCGTTCCGCGAGAAACGCCGGGATTGGTCGTCGGCAAGCTCGAGAAAAAACTCGGCGTGCGGGCGTCCGATACCGCCGCGCTGCATTTCGACGACATGCGGGTGCCCAAGGCGAATCTTCTCGGCACGCTGAACGAGGGGTTCCGCGATGTGCTCAGCGTGCTCGCAGGTGCGCGCATCGGAATGGCGGCGATGGCGGTGGGCATCGCGCAAGGTGCGCTCGACGAAGCGCTCAAGTACGCGAAAAAGCGGCGGCAGTTCGGCAAGCCGATTCTTGAATACGAAGCGATTCAGTGGATGATTGCCGATATGGCCACCGAAAACGACGCCGCGCGCCTGATGGCCTGGTACGCCGCGACGCTGCGCGATTCGAAGCAGCCATTCCTGCGAATCGCATCGGAGGCTAAGCTCTATTCGTCGGAAGTGGCGATGCGCTCGACGTCGAAGGCCATCCAGATTCATGGTGGGTACGGATATTTGAAGGACTCGCCGGTCGAGCGGTTCTATCGCGACGCGAAACTCTGCGAGATTGGCGAAGGCACCTCGGAAGTGCAGCGCATGGTCATCGCCCGCGAGCTCCTGAAGCCGGCATGATGAAACCACGCGTCATCATCGCGAATTGCGGCGGGTTCTGGGGGGACGATCCTGGGGCTCCGCGGCGGCAAGTTGAAGGCGGTCCCATCGATTACCTCACGATGGACTACCTCGCCGAAGTGACGATGGCGATTCTGCAAAAGCAGCGCGCCAGAAATCCCCAGACAGGGTATCCGGCCGATTTTCTTGTGCACCTGCGCGACGTGCTGCCAGCCTGCATCGAGCGGGGCATCCGCATCATCACGAATGCCGGCGGCGTGAATCCGCTCGCGTGCCGCGCGGCCGTCGAGGCGCTGGCCAAAGAGCTGGGCGTAGCCGATCGAGTGAAAGTGGCGCTCGTCGTCGGCGACGATCTATACCCGAACCTCGATGCGGTCCTCGCATCCGGCGAGGCGCTCATCAATATGGATACGGGAAAGGCGCTCGCTGATGTTCGGAGTCGTGTGCTGTCGGCGAACGCGTATGTCGGCGCCGCGCCGATTGTCGAGGCGCTGAAGGCGGGCGCGAATGTGATTGTGACCGGCCGAGTGGCCGATGCGGCGGTGACGCTCGCCCCGATGATGTTCGAATTCGGCTGGTCGCCGACCGATTGGGATCGCGTGGCCGCAGGAGTGGTCGCCGGGCACATCATCGAGTGCGGCGCGCAGTGCACGGGTGGAAATTTCACCGACTGGCACCACGTCAAAAGTTTCCGGAACATGGGATTTCCGATCGTCGACGCTGCACCCGACGGCACGTTCGTCGTCACGAAGCATCCCAACACGGGTGGGCTCGTGAACGTGCACACCGTCAGCGAGCAAATTCTGTATGAGATCGGCGCGCCTGGCTACGTCACACCCGATGTCGTCGCGCGGTTCGACGCCGTTCATCTCGAACAGGACGGGCCCGATCGCGTACGGGTGAGCGGCGCGCGCGGCGAGCCGGCGCCAGCGAAGCTGAAAGTCTCGGTGAGTTACCACGCGGGATGGCGCGCGTTCGGCCGCTTGATTCTTTCCGGCCCTGATACGCTTGCCAAAGCGAAGGTGGTTGCCGACGCATTTTGGGACGCCGTCGGCGGCCGTGGCGCCTACGAGCAGGCGATTCACCAGTTCATCGGGTGGAACGGGTGTCATCCGCCGATTTCGAAATCGGAGCCCGGCGAAGTCCTGCTGCAGTTTGCCGTGCGGGACCAGGACGAACGAAAAATCAATGCTCGGTTCGCCGCACAACTGGTGCCGCGCGTGCTCGGCACGGTGCCCGGTATTTCGTACATGTCGGATCAGGGCCGTCCGCGCGCCTCGGAAGTCGTCGCGTTTTGGCCGGCGTTGATTTCACGGAGCGCTGTCTCGCCACGGGTGGTGATCGGTGACACTGAAATTCGCATAGCTGACGCTCCGGTGGAAGGGGCAAGGGCCGAGGGGCAAGGGGCAAATATCACGCGTGCCGTTCACCCCTCACCCCTCGCCCCTTACCCCTTGGAGGAGCGGAGGGTTCGCGTGCCGCTCCTCCGTCTCTGCCTGGCGCGTTCGGGCGACAAAGGCGACACGGCCAACATCGGCGTGATCGCCCGCTCCCAAGCGGTGTACGAATGGATGCTCGAACACTTGACCCCCTCGTTCGTGCAGCGTCATTTCGAAGACGTGTGTAAAGGCGGTGTCGATCGCCACGAATTCCCAAATCTTCTCGCCGTGAATTTCCTCCTACACCAGAGTCTCGGCGGCGGGGGCACATTGTCGCTCTTGCTCGACGCGCAGGGCAAAACCTACGCGCAGTACTTGCTCGCGGCCGAAGTCGAGGTTCCTGAAGGATTGCTCAATGCAGATTCTCGAGTCGCACGTCGACAAGAACAGCACCCCGTTTAAGGCCAATCGCGAGCGCATGCAGAAGGTGGTCGCCGAGCTGCGCAGGCAGCTCGCGGTCGCCAGAGAAGGCGGCGGCGCAAAGTACGTCGAGCGTCATCGCCAGCAGGGAAAGCTGACGGTGCGCGAGCGGATCGATCGGCTCGTCGATGCCGGCACGTCGTTCCTCGAGCTGTCGGCACTCGCCGGGCTCGGCGTCTACGAAGACGACACGCCGGGAGCCGGCATCGTGACCGGCATTGCGCGCGTTTCCGGCCGCGACGTGATGGTTGTCGCCAACGACGCGACGGTGAAAGGCGGCACGTACTATCCGATCACCGTAAAGAAACATCTGCGGGCTCAGCAAATCGCGCTCGAAAACCGGCTGCCGTGCGTGTATCTCGTCGATTCCGGTGGAGCGTTTCTGCCGATGCAGGACGAGGTCTTTCCCGATCGCCAGCACTTCGGCCGGATTTTTTTCAACCAGGCGAGGCTGTCGGCCGAGCGGATTCCGCAAATCGCGGCGGTGATGGGCTCGTGCACCGCCGGCGGCGCCTACGTGCCGGCGATGTCCGACGAAACGATCATCGTGAAGGGCACGGGGACGATTTTTCTCGGCGGTCCACCGCTGGTGAAGGCGGCCACCGGCGAAGAAGTGACGGCTCAGGAACTCGGCGGTGCCGATGTTCACACCCAAGTGTCGGGCGTCGCCGATTATCTGGCCGAGAACGATGGGCACGCGCTCGAGCAGGTCCGAACCATTGTGGCGACGTTGAACATGCCGCCACCAACGGCGTTCGATCGAACCAAGCCCGAGGAGCCGCTGTATCCCGCCGACGATCTCTACGGCATCGTCAATGCCGACGTTCGCCGGCCCTACGACGTGCACGAAGTGATCGCGCGCCTCGTCGACGGTTCGAAGTTCGACGAGTTCAAGGCGCGTTACGGCCCGACGCTCGTCACCGGATTCGCGCGCATCGATGGATTTCTGGTCGGCATCATCGCCAACAATGGCGTCCTGTTCTCGGAGTCGGCGCTGAAGGCCACTCACTTCATCGAGCTCTGCAACTTCCGAAGCGTGCCGTTGGTGTTTCTGCAGAACGTCACGGGCTTCATGGTGGGGCGCCAGGTGGAGCGCGGCGGCATCGCGAAGGACGGTGCGAAGATGGTGAGCGCGGTCGCCAACTCCGTGGTGCCGAAGTTTACGGTGATGACAGGCGGATCGTTTGGCGCCGGCAACTACGCGATGGCTGGACGTGCCTACGATCCGCGGTTTTTATGGATGTGGCCGAACGCGCGCATCTCGGTGATGGGCGCGGAAACCGCAGCCACAGTGTTGTCGACCGTGAAGCGCGATCAGACCGCTCGAGAAGGCAAGACGTTCGACGCTGCGGCCGAGCAGGCCATTCGACAGCCGATTCTCGACAAATACGAGACTGAAGGGTCGCCGTATTACTCCACGGCGCGGCTGTGGGACGACGGGATCCTCGATCCGGTCGATACCAGGCCCACGCTGGCGCGCGGCCTCGCGGTAAGTTTCAACGCGCCGATTCCGCCGCCGAGGTTTGGGGTCTTTCGCATGTGAGGAAAGAGGAGAATGAGCGCGTTTAAATACCTGACCATTCGCCGCGAGAAGGGCGTCGAGTACCTGGTGCTGAATCGGCCAGAAGTACGAAACGCGTTCAACGAAGATCTGGTCGGCGAGCTGGCGGCCTGGGCCGCTCGCGCGAGCGGTGACGCCACGTTGCGCGCGGTCGTGATCAGCGGCGCAGGACCGGTCTTCTGCGCCGGCGGCGATCTGAAGTGGATGTCGAAGATGGTCGATTACTCGCACGACGAGAACATCCGCGACGCGAGCGCCGCCGCGCAGATGTTCGCCGCGATCGACACCCTGCCGGTTCCGGTCATCGCGCGCGTGCACGGCGCGGCGATTGGCGGCGGAGCTGGGATTGCGGCTGTGGCAGATATCGCGGTCGCAGACGTGGGCGCCACATTCGGGTTCACCGAAGTAAAGCTCGGCCTGCTGCCGGCGCTGATCGCGCCCTATGTGATCGCCAAAATCGGCCAATCGGCAGCACGCGAGCTGTTTCTCACCGGCCGCCGCTTCAACTCGGAGCGGGCGCTCCAAATCGGCCTTGTCCACTCGGTGGTGGCGTCGGCCGACGCGCTCGATACGGCTGTAAACGCGTACGTCGAAGACGTGTTGGCCAGTGGACGTGAAGCCATTGCCGCCGCAAAACGGCTGATTCGACAAATCGCAAATCATCCGGCCAACGAGGTTGCGCATCTCACCGTCGAGGCCATCGCCGAGCGTCGCGTGTCGGCCGAGGCGCAGGAGCGCATGAAACGATTCCTCGAGAAATAGCCGGTATAATTCAGCTCGTGCAAGGAATTGCGGTTCTGGATGCGGGCGGGCAGTATTGTCATCTGCTCGCGCGGCGAGTGCGAGAGGTAGGCGTTCAGAGTCACGTGCTTCCGATCGACACGCCGTCCGACCGGCTCGCTGGCATCAGCGGGATCATCATTTCCGGCGGACCTCGTAGCGTCACCGAAAAAGATTCTCCGCGCATTCATCCGTCCGTCCTGTCGATGGGCGTACCCATTCTCGGCATCTGCTATGGACATCAACTGCTCGCCGCGACGATGCCGGGCGGCATGGTGAAACCGAGCTACTCGCGCGAATACGGACTGGCGAAGCTGAAACTCGAGACACACAGCTCGGCTCTGTTCGCCGGCATTCCGGATTCGAGCCGCGTCTGGGTGAGCCACGGCGATTCGGTGGAAAAACTTCCCGATGGATTCCAGGTTCTGGGCTCGACCGACGATTGCTCGGTCGCCGCCATGGCGAATGCCGGCACACACATGTTCGGCGTGCAGTTTCATCCAGAAGTCACGCATTCGGAGTACGGGAAACAGATCCTGGAGAATTTCGTCCGCCAGGTGTGCCGCTGCGATACGAGTTGGAAGCCGTCATCGGCTGAGACGATCGAGGCCGTCAAGGCCGATATCCGCGCGAGCGTTGGCCCGACCAAAAATGTGCTGTTCTTCGTGAGCGGCGGTGTCGACTCGACGGTGGCGTACAAACTGTGCCAGGACGCGCTCGGGTACGAACGTGTGCACGGCGTCTACGTCGACACCGGTTTCATGCGCAAGAACGAATCGGACGACGTGATGATGGCGTTCGAAAAAGCCGGCTTCAAAAACGTGCGCCTGCGCGATGCGTCGGCGGAGTTTCTGGCCGCCGTTGGCACCGAGACGAATCCAGAGGTCAAGCGAAAGAGCATCGGCATGTCGTTTCTCGCGGTCGAGAACGATGTGCTCGAGCATCTTCCGGCAAGCGACTGGCTGCTCGGGCAGGGCACGATTTATCCCGACACGATCGAATCAGGTGGAACGCGCGAATCTGCGCTCATCAAGACGCACCACAACCGAGTGCCGGAGCTGCTGCGGCGCATCGAAGCGGGTGAAGTGATCGAACCGCTGGCGCAGTTTTACAAAGATGAAGTCCGCGAGATCGGCCGCGCCCTGGGATTGCCGGCGAGGCTCATCGACAAGCAGCCGTTCCCCGGACCAGGACTCGCGGTGCGGTTTCTCTGCACAGACCATGCGGCGGTGTGGTCCGACAATGCGAAGCTGACGGAGGTCGCGGCCGGCTTCAAGCTGAAGGCGCGCGTGCTTCCCGTGCGTGGTGTTGGCGTGCAGGGCGACGAGCGCACCTACGCGCACACGGCGCTGTTGACCGGCGTGTACCATGAAGGAAATATCGCCGAGCTCTCGCCGACGATCACCAATTCGTGCGGCGACGTTAACCGCGTCGTCTTCTGGGCCGGGTGCAAAGGTTCGATAGAAGATTTTCGCGTCGAGCCAACGACGACATCGCGGGAAGGACTCGATGTGCTGCGCGAAGCCGACGCCCGCGTGCGCGATATTCTCGCCGAGTACGACACGCAGAAAAAAATCTGGCAGTGCCCGGTCGTCATGTTGCCGCTGAAACGCCAGGGAGAATCCACGATTGCCATTCGGCCGGTTGAATCGCACGACGGCATGACGGCGCAGTACTCCAAGCTGCCCTGGCCGATCATCGAACGCATTACCACCGCCGTCCTCCAAGTTCCAGGCGTGGGTGCGTGTCTCTACGATGTCACCAATAAACCGCCCGCCACCATTGAGTGGGAATGATCGTCGATCGTCCATCGTCCATCGTCTGAATAGGCCGTAAGTAACTACCAGTCAGTAAGATACGTAGACGGGTTGAAGGCCTGCGCCTGATCCGCCGATAGCAAAGTCATGATCTGGAACTTTGCCAAAGGCGCCGAGCGGATGAGCTGCGAGTCGCGCGAGGCGATGCTGTGGTACGAGCTCGTCGTCACCACACCCGATGGCGTGGCGCGCGTCGAGCGGTACACCGAGCGCGCGCAATTGCTCCGGCGGCAGCACGAATTGTTGTGCGCGTGGAAAGCCCAGGGTTGGGAAGAAATCGAAGCCGAACCGATTCGCGTCGCCGCGACGCGCCGTTAGATCCCCCGCCTCAATAGAGTATTCTGCGTGTCCTCGTGCTCAATCTCGCTTCAGTCATCGAGCAGCATGCGCGCCGCCGGCCACAGGCCGAGGCGGTCGTGTGCGGCGACACGCGGCTGACTTACGCCGAGTTGAATGGGTGGGCGAACCAGATTGCGAACGGACTGACCGCGTCGGGCATTCGCCGCGGCGATCACGTCGCCTTGCTGTGTCCCAACCTCCCATATTTTCCTGCCGTCTACTTCGGCATTCTGAAAACGGGCGCAACGGTCGTTCCGCTGAACGTGCTGCTGAAACCGCGCGAGATTGCGTATCACCTTCGCGACAGCGACGCCAAGGTGCTGTTCTGTTTTGAAGGCACGCCAGAGCTGCCGATGGCAGAAGCCGCAAAGGCGGCAATCGCCGTCGTGCCCTCGTGCAGGACGTTGATCGTTTTGCCGCATCCCGCGAGTACCACCGCTCCCGATTCAGATGTGATGATGCTTGCGCAAGCCACCGCGGGACAACCGGCGACGTTCGAGACCGTCGCCACCGATCCCAACGACACCGCCGTCATTCTTTATACATCCGGCACGACAGGCCAACCCAAGGGCGCCGAGCTGACGCATTTGAACATGACGATCAACGGGATGGTATCGGCCGAGCTGTGTGCGGGATCGCCCGACGACACGGGCGGTCACTCGACGGCCGTGACGCTCCCGCTGTTCCACGCGACCGCACAAACCTGCCAGATGCTCGCCTATCTGCACTTGGGCGGCAGGCTTGTGTTGCTGCCGCGATTCGAGCCGGCGGCGCTGATCGGCGCGATCGTGAAGGAGCGCGTGTCGCACTGGATTGGCGTGCCCACGATGTATTGGACGATCTTGAAGTACGTGCGAGAACACAAAATCAATGTATCCAGCTTGGCGGGAACCTTGAAGCTCGCGGTGTCGGGAGGCGCGCCGATGCCTGTCGAGCTGATGAAGGATTTTCAGGACACGCTGGGCGTCCGTATTGTCGAAGGTTATGGTCTTTCAGAAACCGCCCCCGTTGCCAGCTTCAATCATCTCGATCGTCCGTCGAAACCCGGCACCGTAGGCCAGCCGTTGTTCGCGGTTGACATCATGATTGTTGACGAGAAGGACGAGCCCGTGGACGCCGGTCAGGCCGGCGAGGTCGTGATCCGGGGCCACAACGTCATGAAAGGATATTACAAGCGCCCCGATGAAACGGCCGTTGCGATGCGCAACGGCTGGTTTCACACCGGCGATATTGGCGTCATCGACGCAGAGGGCTATCTCAGCATCGTCGATCGGAAGAAGGACATGATTCTGCGCGGCGGCTTCAATGTGTATCCGCGCGAACTCGAGGAAATCCTGCTGACGCATAAGGCGATTTCCCTCTGCGCCGTCATCGGCGTGCCGGACGAGCGGCTGGGCGAAGAAGTGAAAGCGTTCGTGGTGAAAAAGCCCGGCGCCGACCTGACTGAAGACGAGCTGACGGCCTGGTGCAAAGAACAGTTCGCCGCCTACAAATACCCGCGCCTTGTGGAGTTCCGCACGGAGTTGCCGACAAGTGCGACAGGAAAGATTCTGAAGCGGGAACTTCGCGTAGGCTCGGGGCTCTAGGCTTTAGGCTCTGGACCAGGCCAAAAGCCGAAAGCCCAAAGCCCAAGGTCGTATGAAACCCGTCCCTTCGCCCAAGCGTCCTACCCGTATGGACTCCCTCGACATCCGCGACGCCAGCCTGCTCGATGCCTATTCCCAGGCAGTCATTCAAGCGGTCGAGCTCGTTGGCCCCTCGGTCGTCACTATTGAACGGGGCGGGAAAAGCGAGCGCGAGCGCGGCGGTCACGGCTCCGGGTTCGTCTTTACGCCAGACGGCCTGATTCTTACCAACAGTCACGTCGTCCACGACTCGCGCGGCCTTCACGTGGCGCTGGCCGACGGGCGGCACATGCCCGCGATGCTGATTGGCGAGGATCCCGACACCGACCTCGCCGTCATTCGCGTGCCGGCGTCCGACCTTCCTGCGCTGACGCTTGGCGATTCGCGTGCGCTGCGCGTTGGCCAACTCGTCATCGCCATTGGCAATCCGCTCGGATTCCACGCGACGGTCACCGCAGGCGTTGTCAGCGCGCGCGGCCGATCGCTGCGATCGAAATCGGGCCGCCTCATGGACGACATTATTCAAACGGACGCGGCGCTGAATCCGGGCAACTCAGGAGGTCCGCTGGTGAATTCGCGCGGCGAGGTCGTCGGCGTCAACACAGCCGTCATCTCCGGCGCCCAAGGTTTGTGCTTTGCGATAGCGGCCAACACGGCGCAGTTTGTCGTGGGCCGCCTTATTCGCGACGGCCGCATCCGGCGATCGTACGTCGGCGTCGCGGGGCAGAACACACCGCTCATGCGCCAGTTCGTTCGGTTCTACAGTCTCCCGGCCTCGTCTGGAATTCTCGTCGCGTCGATCGAGCCGAACAGCCCTGCGTCGAGCAGTGGATTGCAGGAAGGCGACGTGATCATCGCGTTCGCCGGCGAGCCCGTGGAAGGTATCGATCAACTACATCGCCTGCTCGGCGAGGAGCGAATCGGTGTGCCGACGCCGCTGACGGTGATTCGCAGGACGGAAAAGCTCGAAATCAGCGTCACGCCAGCCGAATCTCCCCGCCAGGCCGCTTGATTGCGATGGAGTGCGCGGAATAGACTGAAGGTTCGGATCTCTTGGTGGCCCGGAACCTGTGCAATCTCAGTCTATGAACCGCGTCAGGGCCGGAAGGCAGCAGCGCTAAGTAGTCCCTGGGCTGTGCCGCAGGCCCTCCGGGCCTCTAAGGGGTCCGAACTTTGCCACTTACTTTCTAGTTTCCAGTTTCCAGTTATCCGTATTCATGTCCTATCAAGTTCTCGCGCGGAAATGGCGTCCGCAGCAGTTCGATGACGTCATCGGACAGCCTGCCGTGACGCGCACGCTGCGGAACGCGATCGCGAGCGGCCGGATTGCGCAGGCGTTTGTGTTTGCGGGTCCGCGCGGGGTCGGTAAAACCACGACGGCGCGGATTCTGGCGCGCGCGCTGAGTTGCGCGAAAGGACCCACGGCCGATCCATGCGGCGCCTGCGATGCCTGTCGCGAGATTGCGGAAGGCCGCGACATCGACGTCCTCGAGATCGACGCCGCCACCCACACAGGCGTCGACAATGTCCGCGAAGTGATCATCAACGGGCTGTCGATTATGCCCGTGCGGAACCGCTACAAGGTGTTCATCATCGACGAAGTCCACCAGCTCTCGTCGTCTTCCTTCAACGCGCTGCTGAAATCGATCGAAGAACCGCCGCCGCACGTCGTGTTCATGATGGCCACGACCGAGCTGTCGAAGATTCCGGAGACCGTGCTGTCGCGCTCGCAGGTCTTCGAGTTCAAGACGATTTCGAGCAAACAGATTGCCGATCAGCTTCGCACCATCACAAAGGCCGAGAAAATCGCGGTCGACGAAGCGGCGCTGCTGCTGATTGCCCGCTCGGCCGAGGGCAGCATGCGCGACGCCGAGAGCGCGCTCGATCAGGTGATAGCGTTCGCGGGACAGAAAATTTCTGCCGACGATGTCGCGACGGTGCTCGGCCTCGTCGGGCGCGATCTCGTACTTGACATCGTCACGGCTGTGGCCGAGGAGACACCGGCCGCCGCGTTCGAGCTGTCGGGACGCGCCGTCGAGCTTGGCTACGATCTGCGGCTCGTCGTCCGCGAGCTGGCGCGTGTCGTGCGCGATCTGCTCGTGCTGTCGGTCGATCCCTCGCGCATCGACGATCCCGAAATCGCGGCAGAGACCGAGCGCGGTCGCGTGCAAGGGTTGGCGGGCCGTTTTTCGCGCGAGGATCTTCTGCGCGCGTTCGACCTGCTATCGAAGACCGAATTTGAGATTCACGGCGCGGTGCAGCCGAGGTATCACCTCGAAATGGCGTTGCTGCGATGGATTCACGTGCGCAAGCTGGTGCCGCTCACAGAGCTGCTCGGCGGGCTTCAGGGCGGCGCGTCGCCCTCGCGGCCCTCGGCCTTTGTCCCGACGTCGGCGGCCGCGCCGGCGCCCGCAGCGACGCGGGCGGCCGTCGCGCCGGTCGAGCGAAGAGCAGCAGCGCCGCCACCGCCGGCAGTTGCGGCGCCGGCAACGATGACAGGCGAAGGCGGCAAAGATGCGTTCCTCGCCGAAATCCGCAAGACGAAGATGTTCTTCTACAACACCGTCGTCGCGCAGGCGCAGAAGATCGAGTTTGGGCCGGATCGCGTCACCTTCAGTTTTTTGCCGGCCCACAGGACGTTGCGCGAGCAGCTCGAGCAGAATCGTCCCTGGCTGGAATCGATCGCGTCGGCCGTTGGAGGAAAAAGAATGCCGGTTGGTGCGGCGCAGGCCGAAGCGCCGGCGGCCGAAGCGGCAGCGAGTGCTCCCGGCGTAACTGCGGCGAAATCGGTCGATTTGAAGGCTGCTGCGATGAGCGACGCTGCCGTCCAGGCCATGTTGGACGTGTTCCCGACTGATATCGAAGACGTCGAAGAAATCTAAACGGGGAACGACGATGAATGTGAACCAAATCATGAAACAGGCGCAGCAGATGCAGGAGCGCCTGCAGAAGCAAATGGCCGAAATGCGTGTCGAGGCGTCGTCTGGTGGCGGGATGGTCACGGTCGTCGTCAACGGCAACAAACAGATTCACAGCCTGAAGATCGATCCGGAAGTCGTCTCGAAAGACGACGTCGAGATGCTGCAGGACCTGATCCTCGCCGCCATCAACGATGCCCAGCGCAAAGCCGACGAGGAGCTCAGCAAAACGATGGGCGGGATGATGGGGGGCATGAAGATCCCTGGCATGTTCTGATGTCCTACCCTGAACCGCTACTCCGGCTGGTCGATCAGCTGAAACGTCTCCCCGGCATCGGTGCAAAAAGCGCGCAGCGCCTCGCGTTCCACATTCTGCGTACTCCTCGCGAAGAAGCCGAGCGCCTCATCGAGGCCATCCGCGACGTCAAAGATCGCGTCACGTATTGTTCGATCTGCAGCAACACGACCGAAGTCGATCCCTGCATGTACTGTTCGTCGGAGGGGCGCAACCATAAGCTCATCTGCGTCGTCGAAGAGCCGCAGAACGTGACGTCGATCGAAAAAACCCGGGACTTCAGAGGCGTGTATCACGTGCTGATGGGCGCGCTCTCTCCGCTTCAGGGCATCGGCCCGGACGAGCTGAAGATCAAGAGCCTGCTCGCGCGCGTTGGCGAAGGCGGCATCGAAGAGATCATCCTCGCCACGAACCCGAACGTGGAAGGGGAGGCGACGGCGTTATATCTGGCGCGGCTGTTGAAGCCACTGGGCGTGCGCGTGACCCGTATTGCGATGGGCGTGCCGGTCGGCAGCGATTTGGACTATGCCGACGAGGTGACGATGCACAAGGCGCTCGAAGGCCGCCGGGAAGTATAGTGTCATCGTTGATTCCCCAGTCTTACCAGCTACCCGCGATCGTTCTTCTCATTGTCGGCGGTGTGATTGCGTGGACCGCCGGCTATCGGCTGTTCCGTCTGGTCTTGACGCTGTACGGCTTCATTCTGGGCGCGCTCGTCGGCACGGCGATTCTCGGCTCGACCGACACGACGCTGCTCGTCTTCGGCGCGCTCGGCGGCGGTGCGGTCGGTGCCCTCATCATGTTCTTTGGGTACTTCGTCGGTGTCGCGCTGGTCGGCGCCGGCATGGGTGCGCTCGGCGTGCACATGCTGTGGAGCCGCCTCGGCAGCGACCCGCATCCGTTTATCGTCATTTTTGCGGCGGTCGCTGGTGCGGCGTCGGCGATGGCGCTGCAGCGCTACGTCATCATCGTCGCCACCGCATTCGGCGGCGCGTGGACGATACTGCTCGGCGGCCTGTCTCTCACTGACTACGGCAAACGATTGGTGGGCCGTCCCGAAGCATGGATTATCTATCCGCTCGATCCATCACCGAATCGCGAAGAGGTGCTGGCTGCATGGTTCGTTCTGGGGCTCATCGGCATCTTCATTCAGTTGAGATTCACCGGCAAAACAGTCATGACAACGAAGAAGTTTGACGTAAGTAAGAAGTAGAACTGGAGGCAGACATGGCGACGTTCAATCGAAGTGTGACGACGGATTGGGAAGGCGACCTGATGAATGGCAATGGCGTGGCAAAGGCCGCAACTGGCGCGTTTTCGCTGCCCGTGACGTTTGCAAACCGCATCGGCGAGCCCGCAGGGAAGACGAGCCCGGAGGAATTGATGGCGGCGGCCCATGCCGCCTGCTTCGCGATGGCGATGAACGGGGCCTTGGGGAAGCGGGGCGCCAAGGCGAAGAAGACCCATGTGACCGCGACGATAACTGCCGATAAGGGGGATGCGGGGATTAAGATCGTCTCGTCGAAGCTCAAGGTCGTCGTCGAGGGCCTCGAGGGGATGAGCCCGGCCGACTTCGGGGCATTTCTCAAAGAGGCGGATAAAGGCTGTCCGGTGTCGAACGCGTATCGCGGGACCATGCAGATCGAGGTCGAGGGGTCCGCGAAATAGAGAGGACAAACATGAACGCACAGATCAAGTTGCTGGCAATCGGCGTCGTCTTCGTCGTCGGGGTTGGATGTAATCAGCCGGCATCGCAGCCGGCCGCCACGCCGGACAGCAACGCGCCGGCGGCGACGGTGCCATCCACAGGAAGCAGCGCCGCACCCGCCGCGGGGGCTGGCGCCACGTCGGGAGCGACGGCTGCGCAATCGGCCGCCAATCCGGTGCGCGAGCAAGCCACGTCGAGGCCGTCCGCGCCAACCATGATGGCGATGGACGTCGCAGCCGGCACACCGCTCGAGATCACGCTCGAGACGGCGGTCGCTTCCGGCACGGCGAAAGTGGAAGACGCGGTACGCGGCAGAGTGACGAAAGCCGTTGTCGTGTCTGGCATGACGGCCATTCCGGCGGGTGCTCCTGTGAAGGGCACGGTCGTCGCGGTCGAGCGAGCAGGAAAAGTGAAGGGGCGCGCGTCGATTGCCCTTCGCTTCCACGAAGTGATGGTCGCCAACACGCCTTACCGGATCCAGACGACGCGGATCGTGCGCCAGGCGGCAGCAACCAAAGGTGAGGATGCCAAGAAGATCGGCATCGGCGCAGGCATCGGTACCGCCATCGGTGCGATTGCGGGCGGCAAGAAGGGCGCGGCGATTGGCGCGGGCGTGGGCGGCGGTGCTGGCACTGGTGCCGTGCTTGCGACGCGCGGCGACGAAGTGACAATTCCCGCTGGTGCGACGCTCCGAACGACTGTCGACAGCAGCGTAAAGATCAACGCGCCGATGTAGAGTTCCAAGAAGGGGCAAGGGGTGAGGGGTAAAGGGTAAGGGAACGCGCGTTCTTTTCCCCCTCACCCCTTACCTCTACTGAGCGTAAGTGTCCGATCTTCCCCCGAATCGCAGTTGTTTGTTACCAACAACTAACAACTAACAACCAACAACTAAGCTCATGCGGATTCTCGTCATCGAAGACGATCACAAAGTCGCCAATTTCATCCAGAGCGGGTTGGAGCAGGAAGGCTGCGCGGTCGACGTGCTGCCGGACGGCACCCACGCGGCCGATCAGGCGCGGACGATCGACTACGACGCCGTCGTGCTCGATCTGATGCTGCCGGGTCGATCAGGATTTCAGGTACTGAGAGAAATTCGATCGCGAAAAAGCTCGTTGCCGGTGCTGATTCTGACGGCGAAAGATTCGGTTGATGACCGCGTGGCGGGACTCGACAGCGGCGCCGACGATTACATGACCAAGCCGTTCGCGCTGGCCGAGCTCTCGGCACGGCTCCGCGCGCTGCTCCGGCGCGGCGGGCCGCGCGAAAATGTGCTGCGCGTCGCCGATCTTCAGATGGACCTGCTCGCGCACGTGGTGCGCCGCGGCGGGAAACCGATCGAGTTGAAGCCGAAGGAGTACGCGCTGCTCGAGTATCTGATGCGGCACGCGGGACGGCCGCTGCCCAAGTCGATCATCATCGAGCATGTGTGGGACATTCACTTCGACAGCGTGAGCAATGTCGTCGAGGTGCATATCAACGCGTTGCGCAACAAGATTGATCGCGGATTTCCCGTGCCGCTGATTCATACGGTGCGGGGCGTGGGGTACTTGCTCGGCGACGCACCTTCCTGACCCATGACGCTACGGACACGGATGACCGTCGTCTACACGGTCATCTTCGGCATTCTTCTCGCCGGCCTCACCTTTGCGTCCTATCGCGTGCTCGCGCGACAGCTTGATGTGGACGCCACCGGCCGGCTCGTCGAACTCACCGCTGGCCTCCATGGTTATCTGCGATTCGACAAGGACGTGGCGACGATCACGTTCGACCCCGGCGACGCCGATCAGGCCGCGTTCCTTCAGGAAGCGACGCGCTACTACCAGATTTACAACGCGCGGACTGGCGCGCTCGTTGTGCAGTCGGACGCACTGGAGCCGCTTGGTCTCAGCTTCACGCCCGCCGAAGTTCTTGCCTTCCGCGATCAGCCGCGGCTGCACGACATTAGGACCGATTACGGGCGAATTCGTCTCTCGAACAGCGTGATCTCGTCGGCAGGGCGGACCTATCTCCTTCAAGTCGGGGTATCGCTGAATTCGGTCGACGGCGCGCTGAACGCGTTTCTCGAAATGCTGCTCTGGACGCTTCCGATTGGTTTGTTGGCGGCGATCTTCGTCGGAAGGTGGATGGCCGGTGTCGGCCTCTCGCCGCTCGCGCAATTTGCGGCGGCGACGCGCGCCATCGACGTCACGAACCTGGAGCAGCGTCTGCCGGTGCGCGGCACCGGCGACGAGCTCGACGAAGTCGCCGCGGCATTCAACGAGACGCTGACGAGGCTCGAGCACGCCGTACGCGAGATGCGGCAGTTCAGTACGGCGCTTGCGCACGAGCTGCGCACGCCGCTCACAGCGCTACGCGGCGAGATCGAGCTGTCGCTCAGCGAGCCGTCATCCGATGAACGGCGCGCGCGTCGGCTCGCGAGCCAGCTGGAAGAGATCGACAGGCTGAAGCGACTCATCGCTCAGCTGCTGATGTTGGCGCGCGCGGAAGCCGGCGATATCGCGCTCGCGCCCGTCGAGGTCGATCTTGCGGGACTTGTCGCATCGCTCGTCGATCAGCTGGAGCCGATAGCGCAGGCCAAAGGCGTAGAGATGCGATGCGAGTCCGTCGGTCCGGTGCTCGTGAGCGGCGATGAAGAATGGCTGAAGCGCCTCGTGTTGAACCTCGCCGATAACGCGATCAAGTTCACATCGCGCGGCGGGCGCGTCGACGTACGTGTGACCACCGACGGCGATCGCGCATGCCTGAAAATCTCCGATACAGGCATCGGCATTGTTCCGGAGTTGCTGCCGCGAATCTTCGAGCCGTTCGTTCGCGGCGACGTCTCGCGATCCCCCCGCACTGAAGGTGCGGGGCTCGGCCTGAGCCTCGTGAAATGGATCGTCGATCGCCATCACGGCCGCATCGACGTCCAGAGCACGCCGGGCGAAGGCTCGACGTTCACCGTATTTCTCCTCCGGCATTAACAGAAATTAATCCATCGTTCAGGTTCCGATCATCCCTGTCCTCTTAAATGGCATGCACAGGAGGACAGGTATGCGTCAATTCATGATGGCGTTGGCTTTGGTTACGGCGTGTTCGGTGGGTTCGGTTTTTGCGCAAGCGGCACCGGCCAAGCCCAAGCCGGCGGCGGCGAAGGCAGCGGTGAAGAGCACGATGGCGACTCACTCGACGACGGGGACGGTGAAATCGATCGACAGCAGCACACTGGTGATCACCAAGCCCGGAAAGAAAGGTGACATGACGTTCACCGTGAACGGTTCGACGATGAAGGACGGCACGGTCGGTGTCGGCTCGAACGTCACGGTGCGCTATCAAACTGAAGGCAAGTCGATGGTGGCAACGGCCATCTCGGAAAAGCCCGCGAAGCAGATGGCGTCGACCAAGCCGATGAGCAAGCCGGCGGCGAAGAAGTAACGACACAGGTGAGAGGGGCGGTTAGCCATGGCGTATCCAGCGAGAGTGCTGATCGTGAACGCGGGACTGTCGACTCAACCAGGCCTGGCGCCGCTCCTCTTATCACATGGATTTCAGGTGGACCACGCGGCCACTGGGCAGGCCGCGTTGGACGCGTTCGAGCTCGCGCCGCCGGACGTCATGGTGCTGGACCTCGAGCTCTCTGATATGGAAGGCAGCGAGGTTTGCCGGCGTGTGCGCCATCGCTTTGCGGTGCCGATCATCCTGCTGACGACGCGCGGGCGCGACGCCGAGAAGATCGCGGCGCTCGATGAAGGCGCGCAGGACTACATCACCAGGCCGTTCAGTGCTGAGGAATTGCTCGCGCGCATTCGGTCGGCGATGCAACACGTCGTCGATTCCGTAGAGCCGGGCACGGGCACGTTGGAGTTGCCCGACTTGACCATCGACTTCGATCGTCACCGCGTTGTGCGCGGCGGCGAGGAAGTGCGGATGGACCCGTACGAGTTCGAGTTGCTCGCCTACCTCGCGCGTCACGCCAACCGGGTGCTGACCTACCGCGCGATTCTGCTCGCCAATCCTGCCGTGCACACTGCGAGTCATCTCTGGGAACGGATCGGCCGCCTGCGTCGGAAGATCGAGGTCGATCCGTTTCGCCCCCGCCATCTTGTGAGCGAGCCGTGGGTCGGCTACCGGTTCGTGGACGGCCTGCACTGATTGTTTGACTCGTGCCGGCGCGCCCGGCCGTTCATTGACCGTTTCTGCCCGGTTCCGCTACCATTAGAGGTTCGTTCGACGAAATTCCCTCGCGCGAGACCTGCCATGTTCCTCAGTAGCTCAACGGCAGAGCATCCGGCTGTTAACCGGAGGGTTGCTGGTTCGAATCCAGCCTGAGGAGCCAATTTTCAGCTTGCGTTCAAGTATTACTTCTGAAGAATGGATGACGCGTGCGAGCCTCAGCCTTGCTGCTTCTGTCGGCCTACGCCGTCACGACCGTTCTGGCACAGTCGGCGTCCGATCCGCTGCCTGCCGGGAACGAAGCCTCCGGCGCGAGCATTTTTGCTGGTAAGGGCGCGTGCCAGACCTGCCACCGCGTCCAGGGTAAAGGGTCAAGGCTTGGTCCCGATCTCACTGACGTCGGCTTGACTCGGACGCCGGCCCACCTCGAAAAGTCGCTGCTCGATCCGGCGGCCGAAATCCTTCCCGAGAATCGCTTCTACCGCGTCGTCACGCGCGATGGTACCAGCATCACCGGAAAGCTTCTCAACCTCGATACGTTCCAGGTACTGATGCTCGATCCGAAGGAACAGCTACGAGCATTTCAGAAATCCGATCTTCGTGAGCACGGCTTTGTCGACGGCTCGAAGATGCCGTCATATGCCACGGCGTTATCTCGCCAGGAGCTGGCCGATGTCATTGCCTACCTCGCGACCTTGAAGGGAGTGGCCGCGCAATGACCTCTCGCCGGTTGACCGTCTTGGCAGCGACATGGGTCCTTGCTGCGTGGGCCCTCAGTGTGGGGGGAGCGGGCGATACGCTGCTTGCGCAGCTGTCATCCGAGCGCATCCTGAACGCGCAGAAAGAGCCTCAGAACTGGCTGACGTATTCCGGCGGCTACATGAGCCAGCGCCACAGTCCGCTGACGCAAGTGACAACGGGCAATGTTAAGGACCTCGAGCTGAAGTGGGTGTTTCAAGCGCGATGGCTCGACTACATGCAGTCCACGCCGATCGTCGTCGACGGCATCATGTATGCGACGCAAGGAAACGACGTCGTCGCGCTCGATGCCACCACGGGGAAGATCTTCTGGATTTATCCCTACACGCCAGCGTCCGACGCGAGATCGTGTTGTGGCCGCATCACGCGCGGGCTCGCGATTCTAGGCGACACGTTGTTTCTCGCAACGGTCGATGCGCATCTCATCGCGATCGATGCCAAAAACGGCCGTCCGCTGTGGAACAGGATCGTCGCGCAGGGGGCCGCCGGCTACTCGCTGACGACGGCGCCGCTCGTCATCAAGGACAAAGTGATTGTCGGGCCGGCGGGCGGCGAGTTCGGCATCCAGGGATTCATTGCGGCGTACGATGCAGCAACTGGAAGGGAAGCATGGCGCTTCAATACCGTGCCGCAGCCGGGCGAGGCAGGTCACGACTCTTGGGGAGCGGGGTGGACGCACGGTGGCGGCTCAATCTGGGTGACCGGCTCCTACGATCAGGAAACGAACCTGACGTTCTGGGGCGTCGGCAATCCCGGCCCCGATTACAACGCCGAGAGCCGCCCCGGCGACAACCTCTACACATGCTCGGTCGTTGCGCTCGATGCCGACACTGGAAAGCTGAAGTGGCACTACCAATTCACGCCAGCCGATGAATTCGACTGGGACGCCGTTCAGATTCCCGTGCTTGCCGACATCTCGTGGAAAGGCAGCCCAAGGAAGGTGATGCTGTGGGCCAATCGGAACGGGTTCTTCTACGTACTGGATCGAAAGACCGGAGAATTCCTTCAAGCGACGCCTATCGCCAAGCAGAACTGGAACGCCGGCTTCGATAACGGCCGGCCGATTCGCGCGTTGAACGCGATGCCCTCACGCGACGGCGTCCTTATTTATCCCGGCAACCAGGGCGCGACGAACTGGTTCAGTCCATCGTTCAGCCCGCGCACAGGATTGTTCTACGTGAGCGTGTGGGAGAACACGCACCACATCTTTGCGCGCGCCGATCAGGAGTACAAAGAAGGTTCGAACTTTACGGCAGGGCGCCTGACCACGAACTATCCGGGACGCGGATTGACAGCAGGTATGCGCGCTGTTCAGCGCCCCAATCTTCGAAAGGAAGAGGAGAACTTCGGGACCGTGCGCGCATTCGATCCCCAAACAGGGAAGTGGCGCTGGGAATACAAGATGAGTGATCTCACCGACGCCGGCATCCTGACGACGGCGTCGGACGTGTTGTTCTCCGGTGGCCGCGAGGGGTACTTTTTCGCGTTGGATGCCAGGTCGGGATCGCTGCTTTGGAAGGTCCAGTTGGGCGGACCGGTTCAGAACGGACCGATGACGTACGCCGTCGACGGCAGGCAGTACGTCGCCGTCAGCGCGAGCAACTCGCTCTTCGTGTTTGGACTGCGGTAGAAACATCCGCTTTCAGCGAGGCAACCAATCAAAATTAACGAAGTCCGTCTCGGCACCGGCGCGTAGACTTCGATGCCGGTGACCGCGTTCGCTGAGCCCCAAACAATCACACCGACCGGATTGCCGGATGGCGGGTGAGCAACTGCTCGCCGAATTGCGCCCGCACTGACGGGCATTCGCGGCGCCGCGCCCGCAAGAGGCGAAATAGTGACGAAGGGCTCGAGAACTGGCCAAATTACGCTGCTTCGCGGATGAGCCAGTTGCGGAAATCGTCCAGTGCGGCGAGCCAATTTTCACAAATAACAAAATCGGCCTTTTTGCTAGCAAGTGCTACCAGACGCCCGCAGGAAAGGAACGCTTGGCAAAGCGGGGTAATTCAGGCAAAGTAAGCGCAAATCCCAGGAGTACATATGGCAAATAAGAAACTCGTCGGGGAGAATTATTCGACGCCGGAGTTGCGCGCAAAAGTGACAGGCCGCTCAAGATACGCGGAAGACTTTCGCGCCGACGGGATGCTGTTTGCGCGGTTGGTTTTGAGCCCGTACGCGCACGCCCGGATCAAGCGCTTCGACACGAGCGCCGCGCTGGCCATGCCCGGCGTGAAAGCCATTCTGACGCCGGACGATGTGCCCGGGCCCAAAGATCAGATCAACGACAACGGTACGGTGATCAAGGCCAATCCTCGCAGCGAAACGGCGCTCTCCAACGAAGCGATGTATCAAGGTCAGCCGGTGCTCGCCGTGTGCGCCGTGAGTGAGCTGATTGCTTGCGAAGCGATCGAACGCATCAAGATTCAGTGGGAGCCGCTGCCGTTCAACGTGGATCCCGTGGCGTCGCTGGTGCCGGGTGCGAACAATCCGCGCACCGAGGGCAACGTCTGGTCGCGCGGTACGCCGACGCCTGGGCAGCCGCCGCCGATGCCGGAGCCGATCAACGTGAAATGGACCGAGGCCGAGGCTGAAGAATACAGACAAGGCCGGTTGCCGGTAACCAAGTGGACCGATCCCGAATGGAAGCTGGGCGACGTCGAAGAAGGTTTCAAGAAGGCGTCGCTCGTCCTCGACGAAACATTCATAACCTCGAACGTCAGCCATCAGTGCCTCGAGTCTCGGACGGCGATGGCGTTCTGGCAGAACGGCAAGCTGCATATCCACACGTCCACGCAGGGCGTGGTGCAGGCGGTCTTTTCGTTCGTGCGGTGGCTCGACCTGAAGCCGGAAGACATCGTCCTGGTGAACGAATACACGGGCGGCGGCTATGGCTCGAAGGGCGGCGGCTCGATCACGGACATCATTCCCGCGCTGCTGTCGAAGAAACTCAACGGCGCGCCGGTCATGATGCGGATCAGCCGTGAAGAGGAACATGCGATCGGACGCGCGCGTCCTGCCATGCACGGCCGCATGAAGGTGGGCTTCACGAAAGAAGGCCGCGTAACTGCGGTTGACATGTTTACGGTCACCGAAGGCGGGCCATACGGTCCCGGCAACGACGGCAATACGGCCAGCCAGTACGCGTCGTTGTTATATCAGCCGGAAACGTTCCGTTACCGGGGCATCACCGCAATCACGAACACGCCGCCGCGCGGCGCGCTGAGCCAGCCGGGCGGCATGCAGGGCTGCACGCTAATGGATCAAATCGTCACGAAGGCGGCGCGCAAGCTCGGCATCGATCAGGTGGCGATCCGCAAGCTGAACGCGCCGGAAGGCAAGGCGAAGTTCGGACCGGTTAATGCTCGAGGCGAGCGCGGGTACACGACAAGCTGTTTCATCAAGGAAGCGCTGGATAAGGGCGCGGCGCAGTTCAAGTGGAACGAACGTGTCGCGCGTGGCGTACAGCGCAACGGCTCGAAGGTCAGCGGCGTAGGCGTTTCCATCAGCTCCTATAGCGGCGGCTCAGTAGGCTTCGACGGTCTCTTCGTCATCAAGCCTGACGGCAAGATGTACGTGCAGACCGGCATCGGTAACCTTGGTACTGAATCATTCTCCGATTGCCAGCGCGTGGCCGCGGAGATGGTCGGCATGCCGTGGGAGAAAGTGGAGCTCACCTGGGGCGATACGTCGAAGCACCTGCCATGGAGCTGCAACTCGGGCGGCAGCCAGACCATTCACGCGATGACACGCGCGGCACACGCTGCCGCCACTGACGCGATCACCAAGCTGCAGCAGATCGCGGCGAAGGATCTCGGCGGCAAACCCGAGGACTACGAAGTCAGCGGCGAGCGCGTGCACCGCAAGGGCGGTGGCGGCGGGATGCCGTTTGCTCAGGCGGCCAAGCGCGCGATCGAGCTCGGCGGCATTTACGACGGCCACGAGCTGCCCAAAGACATCAATGCGATGACAAAGCGATCCGCAACGGCTCTGGCCGGGCAAGGGCTCATGGGCGTCGCGAAGGACAATTACAAGCACGACGGAACGACTCGATCCTACACCGCAGCGTTTGCTGAGGTCGAAGTCGACACGGAAACCGGCGTCTACAAGATCACGGACTTTCTTGCAGTGGGCGACGTGGGCGTCGTCGTTCACCCGAATGCGCTCGGCGGGCAGATACTCGGCCGCTCGATACTGGGGATCGCTCATGCGATCGGCCAGCACTGGGTGTACGACCAGCGGTACGGCGTTGCTGTCGCCAAACGGTTCTACAACAACAAGCCGCCAACAATACTCGATGTTCCTGGGAACATGGCATGGGATGCCGTCGGCATCCCCGATCCTGAAACGCCGGTGGGCGCCCGCGGCATTGGCGAGCCGCCTGTCGCCTCCGGTTGCTGTTCGGTGCTGAACGCGATTTCAGACGCGATCGGCGACGAGGTCTTCGTTCGCGCGCCGGTTCTGGTGGATCACATCGTCAAGGCGCTCGACACCAAGAAGCCGGGCCAGTTCCCGCTCACGGCAAACGTGTAGGAAGTCCGGCCGTCATTAGTTGGACAAAGGGATGAGGTATGAAGTTAGAAGACTTCTCCTCATCCCTCTCGTCGTTCTCCTTCCTTCGTGTTCTCAACCGCCACCCAGACCAGCTCAACAGACGGTGATCTGGCAGCGCGCCGGGTTCTGGTCCGGCCGCGGGGATTTGGAAACCAACTCGTTCCCCTCCTCGACGGGATACCTCCGATTTACTTGGGAGACGAGCAACGAGACGAAGCCGGGAGAAGGCAGGTTCAAGCTAATTCTGGGGAGCTCGATCAGCGGCCGCCCGATCCAGGTGATGGTGGACAGTAAAGGCGAGAGTCACGACGTCGCGTACGTCAGCGAAGACCCGCGTACGTTTTACATCAAGGTGGAGTCGGCAAACGAAGACTGGAAGGTCGCGGTGGACGAAGGTTTTCCGGCCACGATCGAACCCAAGCGCTAAGAAAATCTGGCGATTGGGGGATAGGTGATTGGGTGATGTCCGACTCAGGCTTCTACGTATTACCCCGCCACGAAAAGCCTTAAGGAGACTGTAGACTCTGCAAATGGCTGTCAAATACATTCCCGACGGCGTTCATACGATCACGCCGTACCTGACAGTGGCCGACGCAGCTGCCCTGCTCGACTTCATTCGCCGCGGTCTCGACAACGTCTCGACGATCCACGAGATGAAGGGCGCGGACGGCAAGGTCTGGCATGCAGACCTGAAAATCGGGGACTCGCACCTGATGCTCGGCCAGGCGCGCAAGCCGGAAGATACGATGCAGGCGATGTTGTATCTCTACGTGCCCGACTGCGACGCCGCGTTCAAGAAGGCACTTGTCGCAGGAGGTACGGTCCACTCAGAGCTGCAGACGCAGTTCTACGGCGACAGGCATGGCTGCGTGAAGGATCCGTGCGGCAACCAATGGTGGTTCGCGACGCACGTCGAAGACGTGTCACCGGAGGAACTCGAGCGTCGCGCCAAGGTGGCGCGCGGCTAACGGATCGTGAGCTTCTGTACCCTGAAATTGCCGACCTCGCCGACATAGAGCGTGTTCTCGCTGCGGCAGTCGATCGCGTTGACGGTGCCGAACTCCTTCAGTAATTTGCCAGCCCGGCCGAACTTTCCGATCATCGATCCGTCGAGGCGCATTTTGTAGATTTCACCAGCCGTGTCGAGATCGGTCGGCGGATTGGAGTTCGAGACGTAGAGGACCTGGTTTGCGCCAGGCGTGATGCAAATCGCCTGTGCGTTGCCGACGTTCTTGATTTCGGTCTTGAAGGTGCCGTTGTTGTCGAATACCTGGAGGCGCGCGTTCCCACCGTCAGCCGCGTAGACGTTGCCCTGCGCGTCGACGGCAATGCTGTCGACGCTGGCGAACTGGCCTGGTGCAGTGCCCTTCTGGCCCCATGACTTCACGAAGACGCCGTCCTTCGAGAACTTGGCGACCCGCGCGTTGCCGCGGCCGTCGGCGACGAAGATGTTGCCCTGCGCGTCCCACGCGACGTCGGTCGGGCGGTTGAAGACGTCCTGCTGCGCACCTGCTCCGGGTGCCCCACCCCCCCGGCCGCCTCCGCCGCCCCCGCCAGGTCCACCCTCGCGTGGCGGGTTCTGAATCGCCTCCGCCTTGCGCCCGAGGAGAAACGCGACGCGGCCCTGCGGATCGAGTTTCATGACCATGGCCGACATCTCGTCGACGACCCAGATGTTGTCCTGGGGGTCGACGCGAACCTGCGCGGCAAAGAGAAATCCGTAGAGCCCCTGGCCGATTTCGCGCGTGAATTTCCCGCTGCGATCGAACTGAAACAGCCGCGATCCGCCGTGCACGAAGGCGCGCGACGTTCCCATCGACATCGTCGGATGGCCGGTGCGCGTGTAGACGAAGATATCGCCGCGGGAATTCGTGGCGACGCCGCCAACCTCGCCGAGATAGATGTCGTCGGGCAGCACAAGCGGCGTGGGCGCCGAGTCGAAGTTCAGCACCGGCGCCGTGCTCTGGGCGGAAAGGGGCATCGCCGCCACGATGGTTGCGGTCAACAGTGCGTAAATGGCGCGCTTCATCGACGTTCTCCTGCCGCGGCGGGCGCGGCCGTAGGCTGCAAAATGTATTTCTGTACGCGCCACGATTCGATTTCGCCGAGGATGAGCTCGTTGGGGTTGCGGCAGTCGATCTTGTGGACCACCTGAAAACCGGGCGCGATTTTTCCGGGCTTGCCGAACTTGCCGAGGACGGTGCCGTCCAATTCCGCCTTGTAGATCTCGCCGGTGTTCTGCCAGGATCCCGGCGGATTGCCGTTCGGGTTCGAGTTGGAGAAGAACGCGTACTGGTGCGGTCCACCAGAGATGCACAGCGTCCATCCCGTCCCGAGATTGGTAATCTCCTTGATCGGTTTCAAATCGTTGTCGAGCTCCTGATAGCGGTTGTTGGTGCGATCGGCCACCCACACGTGACCGCGCCCGTCAACCTGGAGACCGTGCGGCAGGTTGAATTCGCCGAGTTCCTTGCCGGGCTTCTCGCTGCCGGCCTGCGCGACGAAGCGGCCGTTCTTGTCGTACTTCACGACGCGATTGTTGCAGTAGCCATCGGCGATGAAGATATTTCCCTGCGGATCGAAGCCGACATCGCTCGGGCGGCAGAGGATGTACTTCTGCGCCGGCGGGTTCGGACCCGGCGTGACCACGGGGCCATCGACGGCCGGGGGCCTGCGGCCGATCACCATCAACACCTTTCCTTCAGGGCTGAACTTGGTGACCAGGTTGGTGCCCTCATCCACCGTCCAGATGTTGTCGTCTTTGTCGACGCGGACCGAGTGCGCGAATTCGAAGCCGTAATAACCTTTGCCGATTTCCTTGATGAAGGTGCCGGTCTTGTCGAATTCGAACAGGCGCGTCGTGTCGCGTCGGTGATAAACGAAGATGTTCCCTTTCGAGTTGGTCGCGACGGCGACCGATTCGCCCAGAGACTCCCCGGCTGGCAGCTTGAGGAAATTCGGGACGGAGGTGAACGGGATGTCCGGCACGCCCGTGATAGTCGCCTTCTGCTGGGCAGACGCGGAACCGGCCAGGAGCAGGACCGCGGCGTACGTGCAAAAAAGATGTCGTGTCATGGACCGCAGCCTACACCACCGCTCGCGTCCGTTCAATCACGATCCAGCGATGGAGAAGGCGCCGGTGGAAAATGTTGGTCCGCGCATAGTTCGCGACCGTGCCGTCAGGATCGGTACTGGCCAGAATCTAACTGCGCGGGGCTGCGTTCTATGGATCTTTGGATTGACCAATGGCAATCCGTGTTATACAGGGCGCACACTTTTATACAGAATTGCACTGGCGAGGAGTCCTCATGCGAGCCAACAGCCACGTCCTCACACCGGTCGCATCAGCGGTGACGAATCGCAGGCCCGTTCAACCCCAAGCGCCCAGTGCGCCGCTCCCTGCGAACCACTGGCCGAATCCCCTTTTAGCTCGAACGCTCTCAGCGGCTGCCCCGGATGGGACGGCGTTTTTGCTGACAGACCTGAACTGGAAACCGATCTACACGAACGAGGCCGCGGCTTTCATCCTTCGCTATCCCGATCACGCGCGGGCAAAAGTCATTCCGGGGGCTGTTCAGGATCGCATCCGTGCCATTTTTCAGGCGAAGCGCTTTACTCAGGGGTTGCGACCCGTCAGCTTCCTTTCAGGCAGGCGGCATTACGTCTGCCGCCCGTTTCCCTTGGAGTCGCGCTCTAACGGGACACGATCCCCAATCGTCGCCCTGGCGCTGGAACGCCGCCCTCGAGATCGGATGGAGCTGACCGAAGTCTTCCGACAGTTTCGTTTGAGCCCAAGAGAGGTTGAGACCGTTCAGTATCTGATCCTGGGCCTGACGACAAAAGAAGTTGCCCAGAGGATGGGCATCAGCCCGAACACGGTCAAACAGTTTGTTCGTTTGATCATGAGCAAAATGGCTGTGACCAAGAGGGCCGGCATCATCGGCAAGCTTCTGCGCGGCTAACCCGTCCGGGCAGTTTCGCTCCCGCCTGAATTCTGTTATATCTGGTCCCGTCAGCAGAGCCACATGGAGCGCAGGACGGAAGCTCGCCATCCCCTCACCTGTGCCGTAGAGGCGATTCCATCGACAGATCAAAGCCACGAACGAACGAAGCCGCAGCCGATCCGCGGAAGGGTTGTCAATCTCAGTGCCGGCGGCGCGTGCATCCTCGCTGAGCGTTCTCTCCAGCCCTTCACCGTGCTGCCCTGCAGGTTTTGGTTTCCTGGCACGCCAGTGCCAGTGCCTGCGCTCGTGCAGGTTCGATGGCTAGAACCTGTTCCATTTCGAGAAGGCATTTTTCGCATCGGTCTCTTCTTCGTCGTTTGAAGTCAGCAAAGTGCCCCCAATGGGGTCACCCGAAGAAACTAGCCCGTTCGGGCTGCTTCGATTGGGCAACCCTGAACGGGCTTCCCCAACAACACCTGCCCTGACGCGCTCGCCCAGGCGGACAAGCCCCAATGCTTGATTGACGCGACAGCGCCATCCCCGCACATTTCACGTCGCCATCGGGTGTCGGGGCAGAGCATCAAGGAGGAATCTCATGAGGACTCTATCGAAGAGGATCGGTACGCCATCATCGCGTCTCGTTTTCGCAGCCCTGGTGGCGGTCGTGGTGGGGTTGGGTGTGCCGAGCTCGCAGCAGAAAGTAGCGGCGGCTCCAGTGGCGGTTACTGGCTCGCTCAACGTCATCTACGGAGATCCGCAGCCCGGTTCAAACCTGCCGGTTCGAACCCGCTACATTCTTTCCAACGATGCTGGAAGTTGGAACCTGAGCATCAGCGACTCCGTCCTGAGCGCGGGCGGCGGCGTGTCGGCGCTGAACCGAAAGACGGTCGAGGTAGCCGGTGATGAGGTGAGCCCCGGCAAAATCGTGGTGGAGTCTATAAGACTTGCGAGCGGCGCCAGTGCCCTCGCCCAAGAAGGTGCGGAAGCCCTAGTGAGCGGTTCGAAGAACTACGCCACGCTACTGTGCAAGTTCAATGACATCGCCACCGAGCAGCAGCCGGTCAGTTTCTTCACGACGCTGATGGGCCCTGTAAAGCCCGGGCTGGACCACTACTGGCGCGAGGTGTCCTACGAGAACATCAACCTCGTCGGCAGCATGGAATTCGGCTGGGCGACCATGGCCAACCCCCGGGCCGATTACTTCGATGCAGACGGAGATGCGGACCTCAACAAGTTAGCGACAGATTGCCTCGCCGCTCACTCCTTCAGTTTGGGACCCTGGTTTGGAGCCAACTACGTATTCAATGGAAACCTGGACTGCTGCGCGTGGGGCGGTGGCTATGGAGGCAAGGCCGCTACCTGGATGCCGCCGTGGGCGTGGACCGGCAGAGTCTTTGGCCACGAGTCGGGACACTCCATCGGGCTGGACCACACCGGCGACCAGTACGGACACGAGTACGGCAACTTCTGGGACGTGATGGGGAGCGGGGCGCAGACTCACGTCAACGCTTTCCATAAGGACATCGAGGGCTGGATACCGGCCGGCGAGATCTACAACGCCAGCGGCGCGTTGAACCAGCAAATCCGGTTGGTGAACTTGGCCCTGCCGCCCGACGACCTGGGCGAAAGTGTGCCCGACTACATGATGGTGAAGATGCCCGCCCCCGACGGCACGGCCAACGGCGCGGATGATTACTATACGTTCGAATCGCGCAAGAAAAACCTGAACAGCTACGACGGCTCGCCGGGCGGCGTCCCTTTGGAAGGGGTAGTCATCCACCTTGTCGATCCCAC
>JANMJM010000213.1:0-9857 GCA_031371345.1 Vicinamibacteria bacterium | reverse complement strand
CCTCGCGCCGTCGGCCGGTGACGAATCCTACGGCTCGCTCTTCGGGCTGTTCCTCAACGACGACCTCGATCCCGACGATCTGCTTACTGCCGTCGACCGTGCACACGCGCGCGGCGCCAAGAGAGTCGTCATTCTCACGTCGAAGCTGGTCGAGGGGGTGGTCGCGCGTTACTACACCGAGAACCCGACACTCGCGGCGGCATCAGCGGATCTCGATCTGATCATCGTGAGTCCGCGGCACGCCTTCTGGGGCGGGAACATCACCGTGGGGGATCTGTACCTGTGTCAGGACTACATCGCCTGCCTCGAGCGTGTCGCCGCGCGGCTTGGTGGTCCGCCCGACCTCGCGCTCATCCCCTGCACCTTCAGCCCCAATCATTGGACGGATCTCGCCGGCGTGCCGTACAGCGAGATTGAGCTACGGACCGGCGTGCCTGTCGAGCTGGTTCCGTGCCGGCGAATCGTCGTCTAGAGGATGTCCATGAACACGCCGCAACCGCTTCCGCATGTGACGCCGCCCGTTGACGCAACCTTCATTGAGCTTCCGGGACTGCTGATCCTCCGCCTGATGAGCCGGTGCAACAACCGTTGCATTTTCTGCATGGTCGATGAGGAGATTCACACCTCCACGGATGTGCCGTTCGAAGTGGCCGCCGCCGCGATCGAGCGACAGCCGGTGCCGACCAAAATCGAGTTCTTCGGCGGCGAGCCTACGATCTATCCACGGTTCCTCGAACTGCTCGCGCTTGCGCGCGGGCGCGGCCACCGCTGCTCGGTGGCAACGCACGGTAGAACGTTTGCGAGTGATCAATTCACGGCCCGCGTCGCGGCGCTCGGCACCGACGACATCTACATCCGGACGAGCCTCTACGGGCATGAGGCGGAGTTGCACGACTCCTACACGCTCGTCCCACGCAGCTTCGAGCAGACGATTCGCGGCGCGCGAAATATCGCTTCTGCCGGGTTCCCCTGTCAGGTCAACCTTGTCATCATGGCGCGCAATGTCGACCGCCTGCTCGAGATGACGAGGCTCGTGCATGCCTGCGGCGTGCCGCGGATCAAATTCTCCAACCTCATCGACGTGGGATTCTGCGAGCGCGAGGCGGTCCCGCTGAATGTGGTTTCACCGCGGCTGACCGAGGCGATCGATCTCGCCGAATTCCTCGGCATGCGTGTGACGGTGGAAAAGACACCTGTCTGCGTCGCCGGCGGGCGCCTGGATCTGATCTCGACGGAGCGCCTTGTCGGCGCCTGGAACCGCGCTCACGATGACGCCGGCGCCTGCGGGCAGTGCTTGGTACGCCGCTGGTGCGACGGCCTAGACCCCGGCTATGTGACACGCTTCGGCCACGCGGGCATCCGGTCGATCGACGCCCTGCCGCCCGAGGCAGTGCGCCATGCCCTTGGTGATCATATCGAACCGGAGTTCCTGAAGGTGCACTGCGTGCGGCTCCCGGATGAAGCGACTGAGCGGTCCGCCACAGAGATTCTGGCGCTTGCCGAGCAGGTCGAGACGCACTTCGGGATGCTCGCGGTCATACCGGAACGGTTCGTGAGGAGTGTGATGGCGGTCGAGCGGAATAGCGAGGAGGGTGTACATGCCAACTGTTCGCATGAACGATGAAAACGAAGGGGAAGGCGTCACCGGTGCCGGCACAACCGGGACCGGAGCGACGAGGGAAGTGAGCCGAGTGACGTCCAATATTACATTGGCCGACCACATCGGCAAGTTCGTCGCAGGTGAGGTTTCGCACAAGTTCGCCGCGGAAAACCTCGCCGATCGGCTGAAGGGGCAAGAACGCGATTCACGTTTCCGTATCCTGGGGTTGATCGAAGTCTGAGAGTCCGCATTCGACTGTCATCACAACCATCACAGTTCTCACATGCAGCGACCGATCGCACATCGCTATCGAGACAAGTCGACCGGCCGCACGGTCGTGCTCAATGACTCCTGGACGGAGTTCGTGGCGCTCGCCGCGCCGGAGGACGCCGAGGCGCTCGCGGCCGTCACCGATCAGAACGTGCTGTCGGTGACGCGCAGCACGAACAGCGACGGCGTCTTCATCTTGAAGGTCAATTCTGAGGCCGAGAGCGAGCAACAGATCAAGGCGACGATCGATCGGCTGCAGTCCAGTAACCTCCTCACCGCCGTGACGCCGGCGTTGATCGACGCTGAAGGGATGACGCGCTACGCCCTGCCAGACCGAGTCGTCGTGCAGTTTGCATCGCCGAAGAGAGCGAGGGCTCAGGCGGTGCTGTCGAGGAAGGGTGCGTCGTTCGTACGCGAGTTCCGCTCTCCGGGCATGTACGAAGTGCAGCCGGCGGTCGGCATGTCGGTGTTTGAGCTGATTGAGGCGTTGAACGAATCGGAGGACGTCAACTTCGCCGAGCCAAGCTACTACGGCGTGAACGACCAGGAGATCCGCGCATCGGTCAGGTCCGTCGCCAACGGGTCGGATGAGGAAGGCCTCGAGGACGGGCTACCGTGGAATCTCCGAAAGATTGCGGTCGGCGGAGCGTGGGCGATCAGTACGGGAGCGCCCACTATCGTCGTCGCAGTCGTCGACGGCTGGCCCGACGACCATCCGGCGCTGCAAGGCAAATTCCTGGCGCCTCTCGCGGCCGACTTCCTTTTTACCTCCGATAGGACGCCGTCTTCTCACGCGACGAACATCTGCGGGCTCGTCTGCGCGGACCAGGGGCAAATCGCCGGAATCGCGCCCGGCGTCCGAATCCTCCCCCTCGTGGTCAACCTGCGGAGCCAGACGTACGCGGAGCGTGCGGACGCGATCCGCTGGGTGGCGCGCGCCGCCAGTGAGAACAGCGCCGGCGGCCGGCCAGTCCGCCGTTTTGTGGCATCGTGCAGTTGGCGAGTCAGCGGCGACATCGCGGTAATCCGGACCGCGCTGCAAGAAGCTGTGGCGGCAGGAGTCCTTATCGTGTTCTCGGCGGGCAACGACGGCGACGCGGGCGCACACTACCCTTCTGACTACAGTCGAGATGCCGCGTTTGGCGGCGGCATTCTGTGTGTGGCCGCAACCGATCAGGACGATCGTCGCGCGGGGTACTCGAACTACTCCAACAGCGTTGACCTGACCGCACCAGGCGGCGACGGTCTGCCCTTCGACGAGCGCGATATTCTCTGCGCGGACCTGGCAGGCAGCTACACCGAAGCTGCCGGAACTTCGATTGCGGCGCCCCACGCAGCGGCCGTGGCCGCGCTCGTGCTTAGCGTCAATCCCGATCTCGACTGTGCAACGTTGAAGGCGCTCCTCAAGGCATCGGTCGACGACGTCGGAGTATTCAATCCAGGATTTGCCGGCCGCCTAGGGACCGGCCGCCTGAACGCCGCCAAGGCGGTCTCGGCCGCGCGCGACTCGCTCGCTGTTCCTACGGATCCGGAGCCGCCGCAGGACGGCGCGGTTCCTGCCGACGATACCGCGTCTGAAGGGGACGGACCTTCGGTTCGCGTCGACACGGTGACGTCCGACAGCGACGTCGTGCCAGAAATCAGAGTCGTGCGGAGCACGCTGGCAGCCGCGGGCCTCGAGATTCAGAAGACGACCGGCTGGGAACTACTCGAGGTTCGTGTGGCGCGCGAAGAGGAGATCGTCACGCTGCACTTCGATTGAGACTCACCACATTCCAGGAGACGACATCATGTCCGACCAGATGGGGAACACGACTCTGCTACCGATGGTACCGGCTGAGACCAGGCGGGAATTCCCGAAAAGAGAGCGTCAACCGATTCTCGAAGAGCTCGACGAGCACGGCGATGTGGTCTTCCGTTTCAAAGTCGATCGCCGTGACGACGCCGACACGCTGAGTCTCGAGGAGTTTTACCGTGAGTCGGTGGCCGACCTTCTGCGAATCGTGCGCTTCTACTCGAAGGGCAAGCCGGTGATCATCGATGCCTTCGCGTTTCTCAACGCCCCGAACGACCCGATTCCGGTCATCAAGGCGGAGCGGTAGAAGGCGATGCGCGAATCCCTTCCGGTGGCGCTGGTCTGCATGCCGTTCTTTGTCGCCGCTCGCCCGTCGATTCAGATAGGCCTACTGCACGCCCTGGCAACGCGCGCTGGGTTTCCGGCCGTATCTCACCACCTGAACCTCAACTTGGCGCGGCGGATCGGCGCCGCGGACTACGATGCGCTGAGCAGCCACCGCCGGCACATGACCGGAGAGTGGCTCTTCTCCTACGCCGCGTTCGGCGACGAAGCCGCTTCCGAGGAAGAGTACTTCTCTGCCTTCCCTGACGAGCTCACGTGGGCTGCCGACGAGCTGGGAAAAGGACCGGCGTTCTTCGAGCACCTGCGTCGCGTGGTCCTGCCCGAATTCGTCGACGAGTGTGCGGCGCATGACTGGAGTCAGTACCGCGTCGTGGGCTTCACGTCGACATTTCAGCAGAACGTCGCGTCGCTGGCTCTGGCACGGCGTATCAAGGAGTCGTTTCCTGACGTCGTCACGCTGTTTGGTGGCGCGAACTTCGAAGACGAGATGGGACCAGAGTACGTGCGCGCTTTTCCGTTTATCGATCTGGCGGTCGTTGGAGAAGCGGACGCCGCATTTCCCCTGGTGCTGCAACGTCTTGCGGCGGGAGAAGATCTCAGCGACGTGCCGGGGCTCGTCCGCAGGTGCGGCGGCGTGGTGGTGGGACAACCCGCAGCGCCGACGACTGATCTCGATCGCCTGCCGACACCGGTGTACGACGAATATTTCGAGAGACAGGCGGCACTCGGACTCGACCGATCCACCACATGGTCACTGCCGTTCGAGAGTTCCCGCGGGTGCTGGTGGGGCAAGAAGCATCACTGTACATTCTGCGGACTCAATGGGCTGGGGATGACCTTTCGGGCAAAAGGTGCGGACAAGGTCCTGGCCGAGCTCTCTGATCTGTCGAGCCGTCACCGTATTACATTCTTCGAAGCGACCGACAATATTCTCGACATGAGCTACATCGACGCACTATTCGACCGAGTGCGGCGTGACAGGCTCGACTATCAGTTTTTTTATGAAGTGAAGGCGAACCTCACGAAGGCGCAAATCCGCGCGCTGTTCGAGGGGGGCGTCCGTTGGGTGCAGCCCGGGATCGAAAGCCTCAGCACACCCGTGCTGCAGCTGATGCGGAAGGGCGCCACGATGCTGCAAAACGTGCGGCTGCTGAAGTGGTGCCGGTATTTCGGGATTCGCGTCAGCTGGAACCTCCTCTGGGGATTTCCCGGAGAGACTGCCGAGTTCTATGCCGAGGAGCTCGACGTGCTGAGGCGAATCGGCCACTACGAGCCGCCGGCGGGGTGCGGCCGCATCTGGCTCGAACGGTTCTCCCCGAATTTCGATCGCAATCAATTTCCCGCAGTGGACGTGCGGCCCGAGGCAAGCTACGTGCTGACGTATCCCCAGACTGTCGACCTGAACAAGGCCGCCTACTTCTTCGACTATCACTTTGAGGACACGCTGCCGCAAGAGGCGCACCGGGAGACTGGAGAGTTCATCAAGGAGTGGCGCTCGCGTGCGGCCTCGGAAACGAAGGACCTTCTCCACTACCGGCGCACCGCCAAGGAGCTCTTCATCGATGATCGCCGGGAGGGCTGGCCAGCCGGGACGCACGTCTTCGAGGCCCCCTTCACCGACCTTTACCTGTACTGCGACGAAACCAGCCGCTCGGCGACCGAGGCCACGGCTCATCTCGAAAGTGAAGGCAGGCACATCGGCATCGACAGCGTCAGAGAAGCCCTCAGGGTCTTCGTGGCCCGTGGGTTGATGGTATCGGAAGGCGACCGGTATCTTTCGCTGGCGCTTCCGCTGCAGCCGAACCGGTAGCCATCACCTTCAGCCCGGTCTTCCGCATCTTCAGCTGGCCGGGTGTTAAGCCTGTGATGGCCCTGATCACGCGGTACAAGTCCTTCTTGCTGCGATAGCCGCTCTCGAAGGCAACGGCTTCCACTTTCTCCTCCGATGTCTGGAGCGCCTGCACCGCCGCGCTGGCGCGTTTCATCGTGAGATAGCCGTGGATGGTGACGCCGTAGGTTTCGCGGAACGCCGCGCTCATGACGGTCTTTGAATGGCGCAGCATGTGTCCGAGCCTCCGGATCGTGAGGTGTTCGGCGTAGTGCTGATCGATCAGATGCCGGATCTCGCGCGCCATCGCGTCGCGATGACACGATGCTGCGGGTGTGTCGCGCTCTGTCAAGATAACGGGCATCCGAACGCCGAGCTCCTCCAATAGGCCGCGCATGATGATCGTCTCGAGGCGGCTGTAAGGCGGCAGGCGCCGAAGAAGGGCGTCAAGGCGCGCGCGAGTCAGCGGAGTGTCGGGGTTGGCAAAAAGCTGAAGGTCACGCACGACTTCGTACAGCCACGATGGACGAATGGAGGACGGCACAAACGGACCCAAGCGCTGCATCTGTGATGTCTCTGTGGGCTAATGAAAGGATGGAGCTCGCATGATCGAGCAACACCGAGAGAGGATCAACCTATTAACGCGTGTGCCTTCACAGAATCTTGAATGGCAACACCTTCAGCCGATTGCGTTGGGAGGTGAGGCGTGCTGACGAGGACCGTACACCAAGCGGGCGCGATTATCTGGCGCTCAGCCGGGGGAATCCCGGAAATCCTACTTGTACGTCCGAAGAAGCAGCCTGACCAATGGATCTTTCCGAAGGGTCATATCGAAGCCTCCGAGCGGAGTGACGCCGCTGCGTTGCGCGAGGCGCGCGAAGAAACTGGAATCATCGGACGGTTGGTCGGGCCGCTGTACCCAGCGCTCAAGTTTCGGTCCGGTTCGGAGCGCGTGCGCGTGCAGTACTACTCCGTAGCAGCGCTCGGTGAGGGACGAGCCGACGAGCGAAGGGAAAAGCGGTGGGTTGGTCCGGATGCAGCCTTACAACTCTTGACGCATCGTGATGCCCGCCGACTGCTGCATGATGCGTTGCCTGGTATTCGGGAAGACGCTGCCTTACTTGCATGGCCCGGCACGGGGAATTCTTCGGAAGCAAACCGAGATGCGTTTACCGAGATGCTCACATCCGAGTACGAGCACATCGCTGAATCCCTTCTTCGCAACGAAGAGGATGGAGAGAAAAGAGTCACGTTTTTCATGACGCTGACGGGGGCGGCGGGCACCGCGCTCGCTTTCCTGCTTGGCAAGGATCCCGATATTCGTCCTGACGAAGTCAACCCACTCGTGGCGTGCACGCTACTCATTATCTTGGCGATCGGATACTTTACCTTCGCACGCGTCGTTAACCGGAACATCACGACTGACCGCTACAAGCGCGCGCTGCGGCGGATTCGCCGCTACTTTCTCAACGGCCCTGAGGATCCGAAGGCGCTATTTCTCGCCTTCGATCCATTCAAGCGCGAAGGCCGGCCACGCGCGTCGTGGGCGTCGGCCGGTCGAGGAGGTTGGCTGGAGACGATAGTGTTTGTCGACGCTCTCGTCGCAGGCGCTCTTTCCGCCATGCTGGTACGGACCTCAACGTGGTGGGGAGACGGAGTCGTCGCAGCACTAACGGGGCTCACCATGTGGGCACTGCTCATATGGGAAGCCAATCGCCGGTACGGCTCACAGTAAATCACGGTTGGCAATGCGATGTCGGCATGCTCATAGAAATCGGACATGTGGAGGCGATCTTCCGGTATCCCGTGAAGTCGATGGGCGGCGAACGACTCGATGTCGCCAACCTCGGCTGGCACGGCCTCGATGGTGACCGACGCCTCGCATTCCGTCGGCTTGATGACCGCAGCGGGTTCCCGTGGCTCGCAGCAAGCGAGCTTCCCGACCTGCTCCTGTTTGCTCCCCACCGACGTGAAGACGGTGCTCAGGGAGAACTTCCTACGCATGTTCGCACGTCGGATGGCGAAGAGATGCTGGTCTTTGGGGAGGAATTGGCGACGGAGATCGGGCGCCGGTACGGGGCTCCCGTTCAGATGATGCACTTGAATCAAGGCATCTTCGATGACGCGAGCATCTCCGTGATCGCCTCCGATACGGTGCGCGAGATCGGACGACTCGCAGGGCGGAGCGCGGACGTGCGACGATTCCGCCCGAATGTGGTGGTTCGCTTACTGCGATCGGTTCCCTTTCAGGAGGACGAGTGGTTGGGCGGTGTGCTCTCATTCGGCGAGGGAGACGACGCCCCCGCCATCACCGTCACGACCCGTGACGTTCGCTGCTCGATGGTGAACCTTGATCCCGACTCAGCAAGTCCTGCTCCAGAAGTGCTGCAGGCGGTCGTTCGTGCGAACCAGAACAACGCGGGAATCTACGGCGCGGTCGCTCGCATCGGTCGACTGGCGGTCGGACAGACAATATTCCTCTGTCCGGCGACATAAGAGCCGCCGTTGAGGCACTATTTCGGCAGTTCAATGAGCACGATGTCGGACTGTTCCTGTAAGCGATCAAACACGACCGCGTTCCCGTCGGGAGCAATGTCGAACGTCCCGAGCGCACCGTGGTTGCCAAGGTGCGTTAATTGACGCGAAGCCTTCGCTGCAAAATCAAAACTCCAGAAGTCGAGCGACGGAATGAAAGGCAAATATAGCAGTCCCTTTCCGTCAGGCAGGAACCGGTATCCGCCGGGGCGAGTTCGCAGAGCCGGGAACTCGGCGGCAGTGCCGTCCGGGCGCACGGCCAAAAGCTCGACTTGACCCGTGAAAAATCTCCCGGCATAGACGATTAAATTCCCATCGGGCGACCAGATCGGGTTGACCGCCTGACCAGTCACGAGGCGAATGGGCTCCCCGTTTTCCACCGGGATCTTGAACAAACCTGGGCCGCGCTCGTCTCGGCCACCTGCAATGATCCATTTTCCATCCGGAGAAAAATCGGCAGCGCTTTGTCCCGCAGCGCCCTGAATATCGAGCGAGGGCATAAGAGTTCGTGAGCTACGGCCGTCGGCAGAGATCAACACGAGATGCCGCTTGCGATCCCTCCTCACCACGATCGCCACACGGCTGCCGTCGCGAGAGACGGCGGGCGGTTCGACCAAACCACCATCTGCGATCTTTGAAACTTCGGACGCCTGCCCGTCCTGCAGGCGCCACAGCCCATCGCTCATTCCGCGCGTTGACAAGTAAAACAGGGACGCGCCTGCGAACCGCGGCGCGAACGCGCGAGCCGACGGCAACGGATACGGCTGCACGTCGCCGTCTTCAGCCTGACGATCGAGCAGCGGCACACGCCACAGGCTGACCGTGGGATTCGCAACCGTTGCGACGATGCGCCGGCCATCGCGGCTGGCCGAAACAGACGTGTATTGTCCGAGGCCGGAACTCACTCGCCGGTTCGCCTTCCGATCCGTATCCACGGCCCACAGCCAGGGACCGGAACGGTCTTCCGCAAGCGCCGTGTAAAGCACGGTTCTTTCATTGATCGGTGCCATGAAATTCACGGCTGTCCCACCCTCGGTCAGGCGCTCGGGAGTCTCCCCGGACGGCCGCACGCGCCAGACGTCCATGGTGTCGGTGGGTTCGGCTCCGCGCGCGTAGAAGATCCATTGCCCATCGAGCGACCATACCGGGTTGTGATTGTGCATGCCTTTGTCGATTAGCACCTGTCGAGCGTCCGCACCTGTGCTGTCGCCGACGAACATCGGATCGCCGTCCTGGTTTTTGAAATACGTCAGTCGCGTGCCGTCGGGAGACCACGAGGGCGCGGTCGCGCCTCTGTCGAGAAAGGCGCGCGGCTTGCCGCCCATCAGCGGCATGATCAACTGTGCCATCGACGGGCCGGTATCCGGGCTGAACCAAATTTCCGTACCATCGCCGGAAAAGCCAAATTTCCGGAACGTGTGGCCGGCGAACTGCAAACTTGGAAAATCCGCAGTCAGGTTCCGGAAATATCCTGTGCCTACTTG
>JANMJM010000167.1:0-3362 GCA_031371345.1 Vicinamibacteria bacterium | reverse complement strand
GCAATTGCCGTTCTGGGCCTTATCGTATTTCTTGCCGCGCCGGCGCCAATGTTCGCGCAGGCGCAGGTTGAACGCGGCATGAAGGTCTTCGCCGATTCGAAATGCTCGCTATGCCATTCCGTCGCGGGCAAGGGAAACCCTAAAGGTGCACTCGATGAAGTCGGAACGCGGCTTTCGGCCGCCGAGATGCACGAATGGATCACCCACCCCGAAGCGATGCGGCAGAAGACCAAGGCCGAGCGGAAGCCGATGATGAAGTCGTTTTCGACGCTTCCCAAAGAAGACGTCGACGCGCTGATCGCTTATCTTCAGACACTGAAGAAGAAGTAGCGGCATGTCGGCCGCGCTCAACCGTCGTCGTTTTCTTGATTCGATCCTCGGCGCCGGGTTCGTCTCGACGATCGTCGCCGTCGCCTATCCGGTCTGGAGGTATCTCATTCCGCCCGCGTCGGGGGAGCCGGCGACACAGAGCGTCGTGGCGGCACAGGCCGAGCAGGTGAAGCCGAACTCGGGGTTGGTATTCAAATTCGGCAGCAAGCCCGGCCTGCTCGTCCGCACTCCGGACGGCGAGCTGCAGGCCTTCAACGCCGTCTGTACTCATTTGGACTGCACAGTTCAATACAAGTCGGACACTTCGCAGATCTGGTGCGCCTGCCATAACGGCACGTACGACTTGCACGGGAATGTCGTCTCCGGTCCACCTCCGCGGCCGTTGGAGCGGCTCGTCGTCAACCAGCGAGGAAACGACATCGTGGTCTCGCGGGCGTGAGGCGGTGATGTCGCAGATCATGGATTGGATCGATCAGCGCTTCGATCTATCTGGCGTGCGCCACTTCATCGCCGAGAAGGGCGTTCCGATTCACACGCAGAAAATCTGGTACTACCTGGGAGGGATGACGCTGTTCCTCTTCATGGTCCAGGTGGCCAGCGGCATCCTGCTGCTCCTCTACTATCGCCCGAGCGCGACGGAGGCATTTGAAAGCGTTCAGTTCATCGTGACGCAAGTGGAATTCGGCTGGCTGGTGAGAAATATTCACAGCTGGTCGGCGAACCTGTTGATACTCGCCACCTTTGCGCATCTCTTCAGCGTCTTCTTTCTGAAGGCGTATCGGAAACCGCGCGAACTCACGTGGATCAGCGGGGCAGCGCTCTTGTTTCTGATGCTCGGGTTTGGATTCAGCGGATATCTGCTTCCGTGGAACGAGCTGGCCTTTTTCGCCACCAAGGTCGGAACGGGAATGGCCGGTGCCGTGCCGTTTGTCGGCCGGGGGATGTTGAGGTTTCTTCGCGGCGGCGACGACGTTACTGGCGCAACGCTTTCGCGGTTCTACGCGCTTCACGTCGCCATCCTTCCGGCATTGACGACCGTGCTCGTCGGCCTGCATCTCTTGTTCGTACAGCGGCAGGGCATGAGCGTGCCTATCAAGGAAGCCCGTCGCTTGCGCGCCGGCGCGCCGCCGAAGCACATGCCGTTCTTTCCCGATTACATCCTTCGGGATGTGCTCGTATGGTATGTCGCGCTCGCCTGTCTGGCGGCGCTTGCCGCGTTCTATCCCTGGGAGCTCGGCCGCAAGGCGGATCCCTTCGCTGCCGTACCTGCGGGCATACGGCCGGAGTGGTACTTCCTCGCGGTGTTTCACACCTTAAAGCTGGTGCCGAGTCATGTGCTCGGCATTGAGGGCGAGCGCCTCGGAGTGATCGTGTTCGGTCTCGCCGCTGCCCTGCTCGTTGCCGTGCCGTTTCTCGACAGACGCGCGAGCCGCGACGAACCCAGCCCCTGGTTCACTGCGGCCGGCGTTGCGGCGCTCGTCTATGTGATCGTGTTCACGATCATCGGATATCTGGCGTCATGACGCGCACAACGATGGTCGCGCTCGCGCTGCTTGCGCTCGCCGCCACACCGGCAGGGGCACAAACGGCCGTCAATCAGTGTCTGACGTGCCACGCGTCGCTGCCTCAGCAGAATCTTGCTGCACCGGCAGAGGCATTTCCCGGCGACGTACATCAGCAGAAAGGATTTGCCTGCGTCGACTGTCATGGCGGCGATCCTGCCGCCACGGAAACGTCGCACGCGCACAATGCGGCGCGGGGATATCGCGGCAAGCCGGCCGGCCAGCAGATCATCGCAACCTGCGCCGGCTGCCACAGCGATCCGGAATTCATGCACAGGCTCGCGCCGAAACAGCGCGTCGACCAGGCTGCGGAGTACGCGTTGAGCGTGCACGGCAAGCGTCTGGCTGCCGGAGATACGCGCGTCGCGACCTGCGTCACGTGTCATGGCGCTCATGGCGTCCGGCTTGTGAACGACGCCCGCTCGCCCGCATTTCCGACCAATGTCGCGGCGACATGCGGCTCATGCCATTCCTCGCCTGAACACATGAAACCGTACACGCTTCCAAATGGAAGCCCGCTGCCGACCAACCAGCGTAGCGACTACGAGCGCAGCGTGCATCACACGGCGCTGGCGAAAAAGAGCGATATGTCGGCGCCGACCTGCAACGATTGCCATGGCAATCACGGTACCGCGCCTCAAGGCGTGTCGTCGGTGACGACGGTCTGCGGCACCTGCCACGCCGTCTTTCAGGCAAAGTTCGCCACGAGCGTGCACGCGCAGATTTTCGAAAAGGCCTGCATCGAGTGCCACAGCAATCACGCCGTGCTGCCGCCGTCCGACAGCATGCTGGGAACCGCAAAAGAGACGGTATGCGCGACGTGCCACGAGGACAAGGATGATCCTGGCTTCGTCGGCGCGACGAAGATGCGCGCGAGCATCGATCGGCTCACCAAGGCGCTCGGCGCAAGCACTGCACTGGTCGCGCGCGTGAAGAACGATGGGATGGAGGTCGGAGATCAGGAATTGGCGCTGAACGAAGCGCGCACCAAGCTCGTGCTTGCCAGGACCGAGGTTCACAACTTCGATCCCACCGCGCTCGACGCGGTAACCTCCGACGGCACGAAGATCCTCGCAGGCGTCGACCTGGCCGGCGCGAAAGCCCTCGACGAGCTCGCTTACCGCCGCCGCGGATTGTTTCTTTCGCTGGCGTTGATTCTGGTCGTCGTGATGGCGCTCGTTCTGAAAATCAGGGATCTTTCGACATGAAGTCTAGATCGGCGCGATGTCGCGGCGTACCTGTGGGAGAGGCCCTGCTACGACCGGCGGCAGCGCCGCCGCCGTTAACGTCATCAAATCCTCGACGCTCCGGAACGTACTGCCAAACCCGCGATTGAACGGTAATGCGCGCAGCACGAGCGGATCGCCGGTTTCAGGCCCGCGCCGGGCACGACGAAGTCGATAAGTGCACAATCACCCGGTCGCCTACGTGGGCCTTGATGAGCGGCCCCGGCACCGAGGCGACTTCCGC
>JANMJM010000154.1:0-6764 GCA_031371345.1 Vicinamibacteria bacterium | reverse complement strand
AACGACGTCACGGTGTCCACGGGATGGATTGGCGCGCATTATCGACACGTCTCTGACTACGCGCCGTGGCACGGTAGCTTGTTTGCCGGAGCGAACCTCGGGCGCTATTGGACGGAGAATCTGAAGACAGAGGTTGAAGCGGGTTGGATGAGCACCACGAAATCGCCCAGCTACGAGCCCGTCATTCTTAACGGTGAGCGTGCGTACGTGCAAGGCGACTATGTGTTCCACGATCTCAAGCTCTCGGTGTCTCAGACGTTCCAGTTCGGCCATAACGCGTGGGTGCACCCGTATCTCGGGGCGGGCATCGACCTCGACTATCTGCGCACCACAGAAGACCGGCCCTCGCAGCAGGCCTACGTGTATCCGACCAACGGCGGCCCGAGCCGCGCCATTCTGATAGCTGGGGTCCACGAGCGCGACGAAGCCGCGCGTGCAGTGGGCTTCGCCAAAGGCGGTTTCAAGATGTACGTCTCGGATCGCGCATTTGTCGTGCAGGAGTTCAAGTTTGGCTTCGCGAGCGGCCTCGACCACATGCTGTGGAAGACGGGCCTCGGCATCGACTTTTGAGACAAGAGGAGATTATGAAACGCATGATTGCGTTGTTCGCCGCCGGTGTGCTGATGGTGTCGTCGGTTTCGGCGGGCGCTCAAACCACGAGGGATTATTGGATGGAGTACACGAGCAAACTTCCCATCGGATCGACCGTGCGCGTGCGCACGACCGACGGCAAACGCATGTCGGGCGTGCTTGCGATCGTGAATGACACGGGCATCACGGTGCAGGCGAAGACGAGAGTGCCCGAGCCGCCGCGACACATTGCGTACGGCCAGCTCGAGCAGGTCGAATTGAAATCTGGTGGCAGCAGCGTCGGCAAAGCCGTCGCGATTGGCGCGGCCGTAGGTGTGGGGTCGTTTCTTGGGATGCTGGCGATCGTCGCGGGGTTGTGGAGCGACTAGCTATTTCGACGGCGCTCAGAGACATGACGAAGACGAGAGGAATGGTATAGTAATGGACTTGCCGCACGGCGATTTTGGCACCCGGGCGTGGCCAGGTAGCTCAGTTGGTAGAGCATACGACTGAAAATCGTAGTGTCGACAGTTCAATTCTGTCCCTGGCCACCACTTAACCCTGTCCCCTTCACCGACTTACTTAACGCTTCTTTTAACACTTCCGCGTCAGTGATCGCGTTCGCAATGTGGAAGCGCCGCATTATAGACCTATGGCCTTGCGCGATCGTGCCCAGCGTTCGCCGTTGACCTGCCCTGTGTGTGGGCTTCTGCTCGTGAGGCAGGATGCCACATACGTCTGCGCCGCGAAGCACACGTTTGATGTTGCGAGAGAAGGGTACGTGAATCTGATTCTCCCTCAGCACATGCGCACACGGGTGCCTGGTGATAACGCTGCAATGGTCGATGCGCGTGCTCGATTTCTCGGGGCCGGCCATTACGCGCCCGTGGCGGAGGCGTTGGTGGGGACGATCGCTGCCAACCTGCCTGACGCACGGCCGAGCGTCGTGATCGACGCTGGATGCGGAGACGGGTACTATCTGTGGCGGCTTCGTCAGTCCATCGCCGCAACCTCGGTCGACGCCTACGGCCTCGACGTGTCGCGGCACGCGATTCGGCGCGCGGCACGTCGTGATCTCTGTAGCACGTATGTGGTGGCGAGCAATCACAGGCTCCCGCTGCAGGACCGCTCCATCGATGTGCTCTTCAGCCACTTCTCCCCAGTAGACCCGGAGGAGTTCGTTCGAGTATTGGCTCAGGGAGGGAAAATCATCCTGGGTCTGCCGGGACCCGAGCACTTGTTCAGTTTGAAACAGCTGATCTACTCGACGCCAGTCCCACACTCACTAGAGGATCCGCTCGCCGCATGTTCCGCGCTCGCGCTAACCGCCACCCGCCGCATTCAATTCGATTTGAGAATCGAAAGTGCTCAGCACGTCGCGGACCTTCTCGCGATGACCCCTTTTTACTGGTCGGCGTCCGCTACGATTCAAGAGTTGCTGAAACAGCGCGACACATTGGACACGACCGTCGACGTCATCCTCAGAACCTACCAACAGCAGCGGGCGACGACGGCCCTCTAAAAATCTCTCCACTCCGTCTTTCCAATAGCGAACGCAGCCGCGAGCGTTCCAACCACCGCGCCGCCGATCACGTCGACTGGATAGTGCACGCCGAGATACACGCGCGCGTACGCCACCAGCATCGCCACGATCCAAAATGCGGCGCGCGCCTCCGGAAGCACGCGACTCAGTCCAAATGCGGCGGCAAACGCGCCAGCCGCGTGCGTCGAAGGAAACGATCCGCTGCGCTGCAATTTCGCCATCACCTCGATGTCGGTGAACGAGACGAACGGGCGGTGGCGAGCGATAAGCGGCTTCGCTGCAACATCGGCTAGCAGAGCAGCGAGGCCAATGGCGAGCGCCACTTGAAAAAGACCCGGCGAGCGGCGGCGCATCACAAGTGCGAGAACCAGCGCACCAAGCGACCAGACGAGCGCACCCCCGTGGCCGAGGACAATCATCGTCTGATTAAGAAGGGGAGACCGGTGTGCCACGACCCAGTGGAACACCGAAGCGTCGACCCTGAAGACGACGCTTCGGAGTGCAGCCAGCATGACCGATGTTAGACCGGCGCGGCGACTTCCGTGTCGCGCGTAAGGCCGAGTTCCTTGCGCACGCGGTCTTCGATCTTCTTGAAGAGGTCCGGGTTCTCGCGGAGGAACGCCTTCGCGTTTTCACGTCCCTGTCCGAGCCGCTCGCCGCTGTAGGCGAACCACGTGCCGCTCTTCTCGATGATGCGCTTGTCGACCGCGAGATCGAGCAGGTCGCCTTCGCGAGAGATGCCCTCGCCGTACATGACGTCGAACTCGGCTTCGCGGAACGGCGGCGCGACCTTGTTCTTGACGATCTTGACGCGCGTCCGTCCTCCGACCACGTTGTCGCCGTCCTTGATGGCGGCGATGCGCCGGATGTCGACGCGCACCGAGGCGTAGAACTTCAGCGCGCGGCCGCCGGTGGTGGTTTCGGGATTCCCGAACATCACACCGATTTTTTCGCGAAGCTGATTGATGAAGATGAGACAGGTCTTCGACTTCGACACCGCGCCGGTGAGTTTGCGCAGCGCCTGCGACATCAACCGCGCCTGAAGGCCCATCTGCGCATCGCCCATCTCGCCTTCGATTTCCGCCCGCGGCACGAGCGCGGCCACTGAGTCGACGACGACCACGTCGACGCCGTTCGATCGGATGAGCACCTCGACGATTTCGAGCGCCTGCTCGCCATTGTCGGGCTGCGAGACGAGAAGGTTCTCCAAGTCGACGCCGAGCTTTTTTGCGTAGGCGGCGTCGAGCGCATGTTCGGCGTCGACGAAGGCGGCCATGCCGCCAAGCTTCTGCGCCTGGGCGATGACCTGCAGCGCGAGCGTCGTTTTGCCTGACGATTCGGGACCGAACACTTCGATGACGCGGCCCCTCGGCATTCCACCGACGCCGAGCGCGTAGTCAATGCTGATCGACCCCGTCGGGATCGACTCGATGAGCTGGACGACGCCCTTCTGACCGAGGCGCATAATCGAGCCTTTGCCAAACTGTTTCTCGATTTGGCTGACGGCGAGCTCGACGGCTTTGCCTCGTTCGGTCTTTTCCTCTTTGTCGTAACGTTGTTCTTGCTGGCGTTCGGGGACTGGCGGCATGCGGTTCTCCTTTAAATCCGCTGGCATTCTAGGACCGTGCCGGAGGAAAGTCAAGCGAAAATGAATTTGACACAGCCATCAGTCGGCCTGTTTTCAATAGGTTACGGAGAAGCGGACTTTCGCCCCTCTCCGTGGCATTGAGAAAACCCGCAGTTTCTGCACTGCGGCTTCTTGCAGAAGATCGCCAAGACTGCCACGATCGCTGTCCGGATGCCGACCCCCGTTGGCCACGCAGTTGGCGGCCTCGCTACTGCGTGGTTCGCCGAATCGATTAGCCGAAAATCCTCACGGACCATTCCGCTGGCGGTTGCGTGCGCGGCGATAGCGATGGTTCCCGACCTCGACCTCCTGTTCGGCATCCACCGCTTATACACGCACAGCATTGCCGCCGTCGCGGTCATCGGTCTTGTCAGTTGGCTGGTACTCCGACGGCAAACGCCCCTCGCGACTCGCTTCGCACTGATCATCGCGGCCGCCTACGGGTCGCATTTGCTGCTCGATTGGCTCGGCAAAGACAGCTCGACGCCCCCGGGCTTGATGGCGCTCTGGCCGTTCTCCGCGCGTTTCCATATTTCAGGCCTCGATCTGTTTGGGGAAGTGTCGCGTCGCTACTGGAAGCCTGAGGAATTCGTCGTGGGAAATCTGAAGGCGGTCGGAAGAGAGCTGGTCATCCTGGGTCCTGTCGTGGCGCTCGCGTGGTATTTGCGATCACGAAAGATCAACCACGAAGCGCGGAACCTCCCAAGTTAAGACCCTCACAAGGACACCAAGACGCCACTGGCTCCGGACCCAGTTTCCACAAGTTGTGCACAGCTGGTACGCAGAATCTGCCAGCTCGTTCCAGAACGAGTTGCGTCCTCGCAACCAACCAACTACATCTCGACCGCGATCGCCACCCCATTGCCGCCGCCGAGACACAGCGACGCGACACCGCGCCTGGCACCGCGATGCTTCATCGCATACAGCAAGGTCGTGAGGACGCGGGCACCGCTCGCGCCAATAGGATGGCCCAGCGCAATCGCGCCGCCGTTCACGTTCACACGACCGGGATCCAATCCAAGCTCTTTGATGACGGCCACCATCTGCGCGCCGAATGCTTCGTTAATCTCGAAGAGGTCCACGTCTTCGCGCGTCCAGCCGACTTTGTGCAACAGCTTCCGCACCGATTCGACCGGCGTCATCAACACCAGCTTCGGCGCAAGCCCGCTCGTCGCCTGTCCGACGACCCGCGCCATCGGCGTCAGTTTCAGTGCCGCCGCGCGCGCATCCGACATGACCACCAGCGCGCTGGCGCCGTCGTTCACACCTGGAGCATTGCCCGCCGTCACCGTGCCGTCTTTCTTGAACGCCGGCTTCAATGCCTTCAGCACATCGGCGGTCGAGTCGGGGCGGATCGTTTCGTCCTTCTCCATCCGAAGCGCCGGACCTTTTTTCTGCCGGATATCGACGGGAACGATCTCCTCGTCGAATAGCCCCTGGGCCGCCGCCCGGACGGCTTTCTGCTGGCTCGCCGCGGAGTACGCGTCCTGCGCTTCGCGCGACACACCGTAGCGTTCGGCGACGTATTCGGCCGACATGCCCATGTGGCATTGTTCGAACGAGCAAAACAATCCGTCGCGAATCATGGTGTCGACGATCGTGCCGTCGCCCATCCGCAGCCCTTCGCGCATGCGCGGCAGGATGTACGGGCTGTTGCTCATCGATTCCATGCCGCCGGCGACCGCCACCTCGATGTCCCCGACGCCGATGGCTTGCGCCGCCAGCATCACCGCCTTCAAGCCCGACCCGCACACCTTATTAATAGTGAGGGCCGCCACCTCGTCGCTCAGGCCGCCGTGCAGCGCCGCCTGCCGCGCCGGGTTCTGCCCGAGCCCCGCGGAGAGGACGTTCCCCATGATGCACTCTTCCACGTCCTTCGGGTCGATGCCGGCGCGCGCGACAGCCTCGCGCACGGCGACGGCGCCGAGCTCGGTCGCCGAGAGCTCTTTCAAGGCGCCAAGAAATTTCCCGGTGGGAGTGCGGACAGCACTGATGATGACGGTGTTGCGCATGTCACTTCACGTGGAGTGTGCGGATCGCCTGCGGGCCAAGCAGGGCGTTGAGCTTTGTCAGAATGATGCCGGACGATCGCTTCAGCTCACGATGCCAGCGCTGATCGGCGGCGCGAACCTCGACCGAACCGTCGGGTTCCAGGCGCACAGTGCTCACGCGCGTGATCGCATCCCCGACAGCGACGCGCCACGCCGCTTCGAGTTTTCCCTGCGACATCGGGCCCTGCCGAAACAGCTCGACAAGCGCCCGCGGCAGCAATGTTTGCAGCGAGTCCATAGGCCTATCGGCAGTGTAACATTGGCCCGCCTATGAAATTGATTCTCGCGTCGGCATCGCCGCGGCGCGCCGATCTTCTTCGCGCCGCAGGTTTCTCGTTCGAGATCCTGCCGATGCCGCTCGATGAGCGCTTCAAGCGAAGAGAGAAGCCAGACGTGGCGGTCATGCGCCTCGCTGGGGCGAAGGCGGCCGCGGCCGCTTCGCTGAGGCCGGGAGCCGTGGTCATTGGCGCCGACACCACGGTCGTTGTCCGCGGTCAGGCCCTCGGCAAGCCCGTAGACGCCGAAGATGCCAAGCGCATGCTGAAGCTGCTGTCGGGTCGGTCGCACGATGTGCTGACCGGCGTCTCCGTGACGGCCAGAGGGCGACGCCTGGCGCATGTCGAAAAAACGCGCGTCCGAATCGCACGCCTCAGCGACGCCGAGATCGCGTGGTACGTGGCAACGGGAGAGCCTGCCGACAAAGCCGGCGCCTACGCCGTTCAAGGGCTCGCGTCGCGGTTTATCAAGTCCATCAACGGCTCGTATTCCAACGTCGTGGGGCTGCCTATCTCCAGTCTCTATAACCTGTTAAAAGAGCTCGGCTATGATATTCTGGCTACTTAGAAACTCACGTTCAGCAAAGCCCATATGACTCAGAAGTTTGTCAGGATTGGCCTCACCGCATTGGTGCTGTTGTCTGCATTCGGCGGCCTGCTGTGGTATTCGCTCCAGCAGGACACGGCGTACTACAAGC
>JANMJM010000139.1:0-5489 GCA_031371345.1 Vicinamibacteria bacterium | reverse complement strand
GGGAGATGCTCGACGCGTTCGACGCGCTCGTGCCGAAGATTCCGAAACGGCCGCTGGCTGAAACCGAACGGCAGATTCAGGAGATTCGGCGAGCAAGACGTCGCGGCGGGCGCCGCTCGTCTCACAAACGGTGATTCACCTCGATACGTCGGTCCTCATTGATGCATTGACCGGCCCCCGCCGTCTTGCCCCAACGCTGCGCCGGGCAATCGAAGAAGGTCACCGTCTCGCCTGTTCGACCGTTGTTCTCTACGAGTGGTGGCGCGGGCCGCGGGCGCCCGAAGAGCTTGCCGCACAGAATGCGCTCCTCCCTCGCGAGCAGGCGATCGCGTTCGGTGTCGAAGAAGCCGCGCTCGCGGCAAAGTTGTACCGAACGCTGCGACGTCCTCGCGGCCGCGAGATCGACCTGGTTGTGGCCGCTTGCGCCCTCGCTCATGGCGCGGCCCTCTGGACGTTGAACGAGGCTGATTTCAGAGACGTGCCCGGCCTCATCTTTTATCGTTGAACAGTTAATGGGGACACGTACCTCAAGAATCCTGCCGGCGGGCGCGCGCTATGTGCGAGTGAAAACCAACCGCTCGGTCAACAAATAATTCGGGAGGGCGCAGACGAGCACCGCGATGGCATTGGCGACTTCCGGAGCCAGCGGCGTTGTCGCGAGCACGATCATCGTAATCGCCAGACTGAAGGTGAGCGACGTCGATTTCGCGATCTGATATTTCACGTAGCGCCGGCCCCACTCTCGAACCGAACCTGCGGGTCGATCGTTCCAAGTGAATCGATTGTGGCCGATGAAATTATGAAGGGCGGCAAGTTCCAGAGAAATGGCGGTGGCGACGAACGACTGCCATCCGAACCCTCTCATGAGCAGCGCGATGGTGCCAATTTGCAGCACAAAGCCGCCCATGCCCACGAGATTGAAGACCCCCCACCGACGGAAATCGATCCTCACATTAGGGAATGCGAGAACGGCGACGATTGAGGCTCAGCTCCGGCTCAGTCGAAGGTAGCGAATGGGTTCGAGCTTGGGGGGCCTGGCGCCGTGGCGAATCGCCCCGATGACGGGCTCGTAGCGCAGCTCTTGGCCGGCAGCTGCGGCCCGAAGCAGAAGCCCGCCGCGGCTCATGTCGCCACGGCCGACGAAATCGGAAGGAAACACGAGGCGAGATCCGAATATCGCGCCGAGGATGTCCACATACTTCGCTGACGCCACGCTGCCCAGCAGCACGAATTCCGCATCCTCGCCGGCGTGCTGTGCCAGCGCTCGCGCGGTCGTCTCCAGCGGAGTTCGATAGGACGGATTTTCCAGATGAATGTCTGCACCGCCAAACCGCAACAGCGCGTCGTGCGTCACCGGTGTGTCCGCGGGCATCAATCCCCTGTCGGGTGTGATCACGAAAACGTCACCGAACCGCTGCGCATAGGTCAATTTTCCCCGAAAATAGAGCCCGCTCATGTGCGCGAAGAGCTCGCCTATAGGCACGCCTTCTTGCGAGCGGAGTCGTGCGGCAACCGGGAACGTCGCTTTCGGCGACAGCACCTGACGGGCGCGGAGGCCACGGCAGTTTGCCGGAGACAATAGAAAAAAACGGCCGGGCATCCCCATATGGTACTCGGATTGCAGCCGGGCATGATGATGCGTCAGGCAAGCTTGTGCCTTCTCGTCGTGTGTCTCCTCTCAATGCCGAAGGACACGTGCGCCTACGGCGTCCTGTCGCACGAGGCGATCGTGGACGGGGCATGGGATAAGTCAATCGCACCGCTGCTTCGCGCCAAGTTCCATCCTTCAGACGAGGCATTGCGCGACGCGCGCGCCTACGCGTACGGCGGCTGTCTGATTCAGGATCTCGGTTATTACCCGCTCTCGAGCCGCTACTTCGGCGATCTGACGCACTACGTCCGCAGTGGCGATTTCGTCGTGTCGCTGTTAACGCAAGCGTCAGATCTGAACGAGTACGCGTTTGCGCTCGGAGCGCTCGCCCACTACTCGGCCGACAACACCGGTCATCCCGGCGCGGTGAATCGTGCGGTGCCGCTGATCTACCCGAAGCTGCGCGCGAAATACGGGAGCGTCGTGACCTACGAGGACGATCGGCGGGCACATCTCAAAACAGAATTTGGCTTCGACGTGGTCCAGATTGCGCGCGGCGCGTATCTCCCCACGTCCTACCATTCCTTCATCGGATTCCAAATCTCGAAGCCGATTCTCGAGCGCGCATTTCTGGCGACCTATGGATTTGAGCTGAAAGACGTGTTTGGTAATTTCGATCTGGCAGCCGGCACGTTTCGCTACAGTGTCGGCACGATGATTCCGCAGATGACGAAAGTGGCGTGGCAAACCAAGGAAAAAGAGATCACGCAGCTGACGCCCACGGCCACGCGCAAGCAGTTCCTCTTCGCGCTCTCACGAACCGATTATGAGAAAGACTGGGGCGCGACCTACGAACGCCCGGGTATTCGGTCTAAGATCCTTGCCGTCGTGCTGCGCGTCATTCCCAAGTTCGGCCCATTCTCGTCAATGGCGTTCAAGCTGCCGACGCCGGAGGCGGAGCGTTTGTTCATCGACAGTTTCGAGGCGACACTGGTGCGATATCGCGGCTATCTGTCTACGCTCTCCAGCGGCCGCGCGCTTGCGCTCGCCAACCTGAACTTCGACACGGGCGATCCCGTGAGGCCCGGCGAGTACCGCCTCGCTGACGCGGCCTACGCGCGTTTCATGGAGAAGGTTCGGCAGCGCGCCCAGCGATGAGTCTCTTTGGATCTCCAGAGTTTTTTGTCGGCGCCAATCTTCCGTGGCTTCACTACGGCATCGATTTCGGCGCAAATGCATGGAGGCCGGAAGGCGGTATTGCCGATCCGGCGCAGGCCCGCGAGATCGACGCGACGTTCGAGAAACTTGCCGCATCGGGTGTGCGCGCCGTCCGCTGGTTCTTGTTCTGCGACGGGCGCGCCGGCATCGAGTTCGGTCCCCACGGCCGGCCGCATCGCCTCGACCCGTTCGTGTTCAGAGATATCGACGCTGCGCTGGCGGCTGCCCAACGGCACGGCCTCCGGATCATGTTCGTGCTGCTCGATTTCGTCTGGTGCGATCCTGCGCGCGTGGTGAAGGGCGTTCAGTTGGGTGGCCGATCGCCGGTGCTTCAAGATGCAGAGGCGAGACGCGCGCTGCTCGACAAGGTGCTCAGACCGGTGTTGAAGCATTACGGCACGGAGCCGGGGATACTCGCCTGGGACGTGATCAACGAGCCGGAATGGATCCGCACGCTCACCTCCGATCAGCTCTATGAATTTCTCGGCGAAGCGGTCTCGCTCGTGCACGCCAATGCGACCCAACCAGTCACGATCGGATCGGCCGGCGCGAGATGGCGAACGTTTTATGAAGGGCTCGCCCTCGATTTCCATCAGGTCCACTGGTACGACGCGCTCACTGGGCAACCTCCGCTCGCCACACGAGTGAACGAGCTCGGCTTCGATCGACCGGTGGTGCTTGGAGAGTTTCCCACTCAGGGGTCGCAGCTGACGATGCCGGAGATTCTCGATGTGGCCCACGCCGCCGGGTATGCCGCAGCGTTTTATTGGTCGGCGCTCGCCGACGACCGCGCGACCGATGCGGAGTCCGCTGTCGCCTCGACACGGCGATGGCTCGCGTGAGCCCTCAGCCCAGTTCCTCGAGCGCCCGCACACCCGAGCGCATCTGCGACACACACAGCCATACGCTCAACACGGCCGCGCCGGCAAAACAGGATCCCATGGAGAGAAGTTGAGGGCCCGAAAACGGCAGGCTCCGCAGCATGTGGAAAAAGTAGATGGAAGATGTCCACGCAAGCAGCGCAACCATCACGATGATGTAGGACACGGCGGCGATCATATAGGCGACAGCGCCCGGAGAGCCCGCCACTTGTGAGGGGTTGTCGGCGTTGAACCTCGGGTACCGGGCGCCGAGGCCCGCAGCCATGCCCACCAGCGCGACACTCATGAAGAGAATGGCGATGGGTGTCACAACTCTGAGAAACGGTGCCACGCCGAGGAACTCGTTTGCCACGATCGTGAGTCCTTCGCTGAGCACCAGCAGAGGAACAAGGCCCGTCCAGAATTTCGACCACAAAAAATCTTTGAACGACACTGGCGACGTGCGGATGATCCAGAATGCCGGCCCTTCGGCCGACACGGCTGGGAAGACGAACCGCGCGGCCACGGTGGCCATCACGAAGCTGGCGAGACCGAGGTTCAGAAACGCGTACAGGTTCTTGATGACGCCACTCATGTAGGGAATGCGCGCCAGATCGAGGACGCGAAAGTTATAGAGATAGACGAGCACGAGTGCCAGGAGCAGGAGCAACTGCGACCACTGCGTGACGTCGCGCAAAAACACTTTCGTGTCCTTCATCAAGAAATTTCGGCGCATCGGCGAGATCGGCAGCGCTCGAGTCGCGTTGTCGAGCCACAGCAGGCGCGTGAATCGAGCTTTTCTCGCGTCCTGTGATTTGCTGAAGCCGGCGAAGTACCAGCGCTCGCTGGCGGCGGCCAGCACAATCGTAAACGCCCCTGCCGTCGTCCAGAGCGCCGCCGCGTGAACCAGATCGCGGCCCCCAACGAGGCTGGCGAACAACGTTTCACCGGCCCAGAACGACGGCATCAGCGGCGTGATCGGCGATTGCAGCGTCGCGAAAAACCCGGTGACGTCGGGGAGCGATTCAACCCGAAGCAGCCGCTCGGGCTGAACGAAGCGGAGCAGCAAGACGATGCTGGCGGCGAAAACAAGCCCCATCAGCATCAGAAGGTCGCGCGCGTGGCGCGCCGGAAACACATTGACGAGGAGGAGCGTCAGACCTGTGCCAGCGGCAACAGGGATCACACAGAACGGCGCTACCGTGAGCAAGGCCGTCACATAGAACATGCAGGGCGCGCATCGCGCCACACCGACGCCGAGCAGCACAGGCATCAGAAAGATGACGACGATCCACGACGACTGGCCTACCGTCTTCGCGAAACGCGCATAAAACAGCCGCCGAACGGCGACGGGCGCCGCAAGCAGCAGCCGCAAATCTTCTGAGAGAAAGAATGTGGAGAGGGCGGTGACGACGCCGCTGAACGCGAGAAATGACAGAAACGTGAGGAACAACCACGAGAGGGCGATCCGCAGAAGAAAATCGCCGAGCTCATCGTAAACATCGAGCTGTGAGGTAATCCAGAACGCGCCGTAAAACAACGCCGCGAACACAAGCAGCGCGATGGCGCCGAAGAACTGCCCGCGAATCATGTCGGCCCGCGAGGCCCGCCGCGCGCGATTGCGCGACGCCCAGTAGACGGGCAGCAGCAAGTAGGGAAAAGGAACGGTCATAACATATCGTCGATTTCCTGAAGGCCGCTGCCGCCGGTGAGCTTCAGAAACACAGGGGTGAGCGCTTCGTCACGACTGCCGGCCATGGCTTTCAGCTGATCGACCGTTCCTGTGGCGATGATTTTGCCCTTCAGGATAATGCTGATGC
>JANMJM010000125.1:0-25870 GCA_031371345.1 Vicinamibacteria bacterium | reverse complement strand
CCGAGGCACTTGTCGCACACCCACAGCGCCTGCGCAGGAAACTTCGCCTTGCACAAATGACACTGCAGCCCGGTCACGTACTTCATGAGTTCCCTTGTGTTCCCAGAATCGGCACGGCCATCGGCCGGCGGACATGAAACGGCAGCGCGTTGATTTCAGCGAGCGCGGCGTCGAGCACCGAGATCGGGCACGCCTCCACCGTCATCACAAACGGCAATTCCGCCTTGTCGTGCCCGGGAAGCTGCAGAACAGCGTCGATGTTGATGCCGTGGGCGGAGAGCAGCGTCGCCAAAGAAGCAATGATACCCGGTCGGTCGGCTACGGTGAAGCGAACATAGTGCGGGGACGTGAAGTCGGTCCCGACCGCGACCTGGCCTTCGACCTCCTGCACGAAATGTAATTCCGCGCCCGGTCCGGTGCGTGCAATCGACATCAGGTCGGACACGACAGCCACGGCCGTCGGATCGCCGCCGGCGCCGAAACCCGAAAATGTGTTGGCACCGCCGAACTCACCTTGAACGGTCACAAGATTCTGGCTGCCGTCAACCCGCGCGAGCGGCGATGACAACGGTACCAACGCCGGGCGGACAGCCGCGAACAATTGCTTGTCTGCGCCGGGCGCACGCTCGGCCCACGATACCTGCCGGATTGTGCAGTCGAGCCGACGCGCGTAGTTGAAGTCGAGGCCCGCGATCGACGAGATGGATCGACACGGGATCTCTTCGGGGTCCACCTGACACCCGAGTCCAACCGCAATCAGAATCGCGATCTTTGCTCTCGCGTCGTACCCCTCAACGTCCGCTGCGGGGTCGGCCTCCGCCAACCCCAGCGCTTGCGCTTCTTTCAACGCTTCCGCAAATGACAGACCGGCGCTGTCCATGCGAGTCAGGATGTAGTTGCAGGTTCCGTTCAGAATGCCAGCGATGCGGAACAGGCGATCGCCGGCGAGGCCCTCGCGCACCGCGCGCACGATGGGAATACCGCCGGCCACCGACGCTTCGAACAGCAGCTCGCGCTTGTGTCGCCGCGCAAGAGCGAGCAGCTCGACGCCGTGTGTTGCGATGAGCTGTTTGTTGGCAGTCACCACCGACTTGCCCGCCTGCAACGAACGCCGAATCAAGTCGCCGGCCGGTTGCAGTCCGCCCATCAGCTCGATGAAGATGTCGGCATCGGAGTTGACGACCGCGTCGATGCTCTCGGTCCACTCAACGCTCGGCGGCACCCAGTCGACTTTCTTTCGTTCGACACCGCGATTGCAGACCATCGCAAGCCTGAGCGATGGATGGATGCCGCTCGACAGCACCTTCGCGACCGACCGGCCGACGGTGCCGAATCCGACAATGGCGATCGTGAGCGGAGCCCGACCAGCCACGCCTGTTGGCGCGTGTGGTAACTCCGTTTCCGCCTTCTGGACCATTGCCCCTGACCCCTCGGCCCTTACCCCTGTTGTCCTGGCTTGATCGTGACCGGATCGAGAAACGGCATCATGCCGCGCAGTTGGGCACCGACCTGCTCGATCGGATGATTCATCTCGGCCGCGCGTGTCTTGTTGAAGCCGGGGCGGCCCGTCTGATTTTCGTTGATCCAGTTCTTTGCGAACGTGCCGTCTTTGATCTCGTCGAGCAGCTTCTGCATCGCCTTGCGCGTGTCGTCGGTCACGATGCGCGGTCCCGCGACGTAGTCGCCGTGCTCGGCTGTGTCGCTCACCGAGTACCGCATGTAGTTCAAGCCACCGCGGTACATCAGGTCGACGATGAGCTTCAGCTCGTGGAGGCACTCGAAGTAGGCGACCTCCGGCTGATAGCCCGCCTTGATGAGCGTTTCGAAGCCGGCCTTCACGAGCGCGCTGGCGCCGCCGCACAGCACGGCCTGCTCGCCGAAGAGATCTGTTTCGGTTTCTTCCGTGAACGTTGTCTCGATCACGCCGGCGCGCGTCACGCCGATGCCCTTGGCATACGACAACGCAAGCGCCTTGGCATGACCGCTCGCATCCTGCTCAATCGCAATCAGGGCCGGCGTGCCGCCGCCCTCCTGATAAAGCTCGCGAACGCGATGTCCAGGCGCCTTCGGCGCGATCATCGTCACGTCGATGTCCTTGCCCGGCTTCACAGTTCCGAAGCGAATGTTGAAGCCGTGCGCGAACATCAGCATTTTGCCTGTGGTCATGAACGGCTCGATCTCTTTATAGACCGCCGGCGCCGTTGTGTCGGGCACGAGAATCATGACCACGTCGGCCCATTTCGCCGCTTCGGCGGGAGTGACGACCGCGAGCCCATGCCCCTCGGCCTTGCTCTTCGACCTACTGTTGGCCGGCAGGCCCACCTTCACCTGCACGCCGCTGTCTTTCAGGTTCAACGCATGCGCGTGGCCCTGCGATCCGTAGCCGATGATTGCTACTTTCTTCGCGCGAATCAGGGAAAGATCCGCGTCCTTTTCGTAATACATCTTCGCCGCCATCAGTGTCCTTTCTACCTTGACGCAGAGGCGCAGAGGCGCATCCTGCGTCGAGATAGCTAAACAGAGTGAAATACATTCTGGTCTTCGTCGGACGGGCCTGTTACGGCCTCGCCCTGGGCCGTCGTGCTCCGGGCGCCGCGCGCCATGGCCACACGGCCGGTGCGCGCCATCTCGAGCACACCGTACGGCCTGAGCACTTCCAGCAAACCGTCAATCTTATCCTCGGTGCCGGTAATTTCGATGATCAGCGAATCGGGCGCCACATCGACCACGCGCGCGCGAAAGACGTCGACCAACTGCATAATGTGCGTCCGCGATTCGGCGGATGCCGCCACTTTGATCATCGCGAGGTCGCGATACACGCCAGGTCCGGCCGTGATGTTCTCGACGCGCAGGACGTTCACCAGCTTGTAGGTGTGCGCCTCGATGCGGCGCGCGCCTAGCTCGTCGGTGTCGACCACGATCGTCATCCGCGAAACGCCTGGCTTGTCGGTGTGGCCGACGGTCAGCGACTCGATGTTGAACGCGCGGCGCCGAAACAGCGACGACACGCGCGTCAGCACGCCCGGCTTGTCTTCTACGTAAACGGCAAATGTCGTAATCATTAATTCCTCTTCTCGGCTCGCTCCCGCTCGCCGAGCAACCACCACGAGCTCGGTATTTAGCGCCCGCTCGCTCTCGGCGCTGCCCCTTGCCCTTTACCACTAAGGGTATTTTGAAAGCCTCCGTGTCCTCCGTGGTGAAGGACACCTAGAGAACGTCCGCTCCCGTCTCAACGATCGGCGAGGGACTGGGGCGTCGAATCATCGCGTCGAGCGCTGCGCCGGCCGGCACCATCGGATACACGGTGTCTTCCTGCTCCACCTTGAAATCGATGACGACGGTCTTGCGATTCGTGCGCGCCGCCTCAACCGCAGGAATCACGTCGGACCGCTTGGTCACCGTGTGCGCAGGCAGCCCAAACGCTTCCGCGAGCTTTTGGAAGTCCGGGTTGACGAGCGGCGTGGCGGCGTAGCGTCTCTCGTAGAAGAACTCCTGCCATTGACGAACCATACCCAGGTAGCCGTTGTTGATGATCGCGACGTTGATGTCGATCTGCTCCTGCACGATCGTCGCAAGCTCGCACATCGTCATCTGGAAGCCGCCGTCGCCGACCACGACCCACACTTCCTTGTCGGGACACGCCAGCTTCGCCCCGATCGCCGCCGGCAGCGCGAAGCCCATCGTGCCGAGGCCGCCCGACGTAATCAAGGAGCGCGGCTTGTCGTGATGGTAGTACTGCGCTTCCCACATCTGATGCTGGCCGACGTCGGTCACGATGATGGCGTCGCCGTTGGTCGCGCGCCACAGGTCGTTGATGACGTGCGCGGCATACAGGTGGCCGTCATCCGGCAAATTCTGGATGTCGCGAACAGCCACGTCACCCTTGAGTTCGTTCACGTGGGCAATCCACTTCGTGCGATCGCCCTGCTTCAGGCCTGGCATCAACTGCTCGAGCGACTCTTTCAAGTCGCCGACGATGCCGACGTCGACACGGACGTTCTTATTGATCTCGGCGGCATCGATATCGATATGAATCTTCTTGGCGTTCTGCGCGTACGTCTTCAGATTGCCGGTGACGCGATCGTCGAACCGCATGCCGAACGCGAGCAGAAGATCGGCTTCCTGAATCGCCTGATTCACCCACGCTTCGCCGTGCATGCCCATCATGCCGAGATTCAGCGGATGCGACGCCGGGAAACTGCCGATGCCGAGAAGCGTCGGCGTCACCGGAATATTCGCCTTCTCGGCGAAGGCGCGGATGATGTCCATCGCGCCCGAGAGAATGATGCCGTGGCCGGCGAGCATGATTGGCCGCTCGGCGCCATTGATCAGCTCGAGCGCGCGCCGGAAGTCTTCGGGACTCGCGCTCCAGTCGGGACGGAATTCCGGCTTCTTCGGCTTGGCCGCGTCCCAGTCGAATTCGCATGAGGACTGCTGCGCGTCCTTCGTAATATCGATGTGCACGGGGCCCGGGCGGCCGGACGCCGCAATTTCGAACGCCTCGCGGAACGCCGGCGCGACATCTTCCGCCCGCGTCACGAGATAGTTGTGTTTGGTAATGGGCAGCGTCACGCCGGTGACGTCCGATTCCTGGAAGGCGTCTGAGCCCACAAGCTTGCTGCCCACCTGGCCCGTGATGCAGACGATCGGCGAGCTGTCCATCATCGCTGTCGCGATGCCCGTCACCATGTTCGTGGCGCCGGGACCCGAGGTCGCAATCGCCACACCGACCTTGCCGCTCGCGCGGGCATAGCCGTCGGCCATGTGCGTCGCGCCTTGCTCGTGACGAACGAGGACGTGCCGGATTGGATAATCCAGCATCGCGTCGTAGGCGGGAAGAATCGCGCCGCCGGGATACCCGAAGATATCGGTGACCCCCTGCCGCACGAGACATTCCCAGATGATTTGCGCGCCTGTTCTTTTCATATCTGCTCTCTTTATTTAGTTCGCATGGGGCCCCACCCCCATGCGCGTGCCGTCGCTTACGCTCCGGATCTTGAAGTGAGCGATTGTGTGCTTAGTCCACGTTTCGTTAGTTCGTGACAGCCCCGAGCGAAGCCGATGACACGAGCTTCGCGTATTTCGCCATCACGCCGGTCTTGAACAGCGGCGCCGGCGCCTTCCATGTCGTTAACCGATCCGACAATTCTTTATCGCTGACGTCAACACGAAGCTGCCGATTCGGAATGTCAAAAATAATGACGTCGCCGTCCTTCACCGCGGCGATGGGTCCGCCCGCGGCAGCCTCGGGCGCCACGTGACCCGCCATCAACCCGTGCGTGGCCCCCGAGAAACGGCCGTCGGTAAGCAGCGCAACGGTTTCTCCGAGCCCGGCGCCCTGCAGCGCCCCAGTCACGCCCAGCATCTCGCGCATGCCAGGACCGCCCTTTGGCCCTTCGTATCGGATGACGACGACGTCTCCTGCGGTGATGCGGCCGTGCTCGACGGCGTCGAAGGCGGCTTCCTCGCTGTCGAACACCTTGGCCGTACCTTTGAACGTCAGCACCTTCTTGCCCGCGATCTTCACGACCGCCCCCTCGGGCGCAAGATTCCCGCGCACGATGGCGAGTCCGCCATTCGGACTCATGGGATTCGACAGGGGCCGCACGACTTCCTGATTTTTTGGCTCAATGACGCGGTCGGCTTCTTCGCCGATCGTGCGGCCGGTGACGGTCATCGCGCTGCCCTTCAGGATGCCGGCTTCCTTCAGGCGCTTCGCGATGAGGCCGGCGCCGCCAGCGCGGTACATGTCGGTCGCCACGAATCGCCCGCTGGGTTTCAGGTCGGCAAGCAGCGGTACCTTCGCGCTGATGCGATCGAAGTCGTCGATGTTCAGCTCGACTTCCGCCTCGCGCGCAATCGCCAGCAGGTGCAGCACAGCGTTGGTCGAACCGCCCGTGGCGGCAACCGAGGCAATCGCATTTTCGATGGCGTCGCGCGTCATCAACTGGCGCGGCCGCACGTTCCGTTTCAACAGATCGAGCACGAGTGCACCGGCTTCCCTGCCGATCCGCTTTTTTTCCGGATCCAACGCGGGCACGTCGTTGAATCCCATCGCCGAGATCCCGAGGAACTCGCCGACGGTCGACATGGTATTGGCCGTGAACTGTCCGCCGCATGCGCCGGCGCCTGGACATGCCTGGTTTTCCATGAGCAGCAGATCGGCATCGGACATTTTCCCTGACGAGTGGGCGCCTACGGCTTCGAACACGTCCTGAATCGTCACGTTGCGGCCGTGAAACTGGCCCGGCGCAATCGATCCGCCGTACAGCATGACGCCTGGAATATCGAGGCGTGCGAGCGCCATGATGGTGCCCGGAATCGTCTTGTCGCAGCCCGACAGCGCGATGAGACCGTCGAACAAATTGCCGCGGGCGACGAGCTCGATGGAATCGGCGATGAGGTCGCGGCTGACGAGCGAGGTCTTCATCCCCTGGCTCCCCATCGTGATGCCGTCAGAAATCGACACGGTGTTGAATTCCATCGGCGTGCCGCCGGCGGCGCGAATGCCTTCCTTCACGTATTCGGCCAGCGTCCGCAGGTGGTAATTGCAGGGCCCGATTTCGATCCACGTGTTGGCGACGCCGATAATCGGCTTGCGGAGATCGGCATCGGAAAATCCAACCGCCTTCAGCATGGCGCGGGCCGGCGCGCGGCTCGGGCCGTCGGTAATCGCGCCGCTGCGGGGTTTCATGGGGTTCTGCGACATTAATTTTTTTCTTTCCACGAAAAATACGAGCCGAGCGTGCGCATCGATTTCGCGAACTCAGCCAAATGCACCAACGCGCGCGTGCACTGCAGATCCTGCCGCGGCACGGCGATATCGGCGTAAAACAGATACTCAAACGCCCGCCCGCGCACGGGCCGCGATTCGAGCTTCGTCAAATCGATGTCGCGCATCGCAAACACGCTCAGCGCCTTGAACAGTGCGCCCGGCGTGTTCGGCAGCGTAAACACGATCATCGTCTTGTCGGCCTTCTCGGGATCCGACGAGCTCTTGCTGATTAAAATGAAGCGCGTGATGTTCTCTTTGTAATCCTGAATGCCCGTCGCAAGCGATTGCAGGTTGAACACTTCGGCGGCGCGCGCGGAGGCAATGGCCGCGACGTCTTTCAGCTGCTGATCGCGGATGATTTTCGCGCTGCCGGCGGTGTCGTAGGTCGCCACGATTTCGACGCCCTTCAGACTGGACAGAAAACCTTCGCACTGGGCCAGCCCCTGCGGATGCGAGTACACCTTCTTGATGTCCTCCATCTTGACGCCTGGAAACGCGAGAAGGTTGTGCGACACCTGCAGGAGCACCTCGGCCACGACCGGCAGCTCGTGCTCGAGCAGCAAGTCGTAATTGCGATGGATGCTCCCGCCAATCGAGTTCTCGATCGGGAGAATCCCGAACGTCGTCTTGCCGCTCTCGACGGAGTCGAAGACCTGTTCAAAGCTCACGCACGGCACTGTTTCGGCCTGCGGGTTGAATCGCAGCGCCGCTGCCTCGCTATACGCGCCCGGTTCGCCTTGGTACGCGATTCTCAAATTCTCAGCTCCTGAGCTACCAGCAAGTAAAAAAAAAGCCACCATCCGCGGCTGCGGATGATGGCCTTTGGTAATTATCTGTTTACACTCGGCCTAAAACATCCGCAGCTGCTGGACCGGCATCGTCTTGATACCGGTCACCGTAACGACGACGGTGACAAACGCGCTGAGAACCGGCCGGAGCATCATGTTCGAAGGCTATTGTGGGTGCGGCTGGTACATAATGTCAAATGAATTTTGATTAACGATTCATAAGAAACGCTAATGGTCTTCCGCGTTTTTGCCTGTATTTTGCATTGGAGGGTCAACGGCACTCGAATGTGAAGGAACGACGCCTATCAGCAGCAGCGCTGGCGCTGGCAGCGTCGAGATGCCAGGCAGCCCGGCCACAGTCGTCTCGACAACCTGCTGGTCGGGTCGGGTCGCCTTCGAGACGACCATGCACGGTGTGTCACCGGGCAGACCTCCTTCTATTAATTGACGCGCGAGATCGGCTTCGTGCCCGCCAGGCATGTAAATGGCCGCCGCGCCGCCGAGCGCCGCGAGCGCTTTCCAGTTCGGCGGCGGATTCCCTTTGCACCGCTGCGCAGTCACAAACACGAGCGCCGATCCAAGCCGGCGGTCCGTCAGCGACACGCCCGCAGCGGCGGCCGCGCCGCTCGCGGCAGTCACGCCGGGGACAATCGTGAACGGGATCTTTACGGCCCGCAGTGCGTCCATCTCTTCGCTCGCCCGTCCGAAGATCGTGCCGTCGCCTCCCTTCAATCGGACGACGACCTCTCCGGCCAGCGCGTAGGCGCGCAGGCGCCTGTTGATTTCATCCTGCGTCATCTGCCGCTCGGGGCCGCCATGCCGCTTGCCGACACACTCGACGCGGGCCGTCGGGGGAATCAGCTCGAGAATGTCTGGCGTCAGTAAATCGTCGTGCAGCACCACGTCGGCCTGGCCGAGGATCCTCAGCGCCTTCAACGTGAGCAGCTCCGGATCCCCGGGTCCTGCACCGACCAAATAGACGTGCCCGCGTTCGCTTGGCGGCGCCGGGCGACCGGACAGGCCTTCAGTAAATTCCCGAAACGCCTTTGCTCCGGCAATCTCGTGCAGCCGCTCTCGACGCACATCTGGATGAATGTCGAGCGCGAACATCTCGAGCCGCGCATCCCCAAGATGCGCGAGCCAGTCGCCGTATTCCGGACCAAACTGGTGTTCCAATTCCTGGCGCAACCGCTGCGCCAGCGCAGGGCTCTGGCCGTTGGTGGAAATCGCGATTTGCAGATCGCCGCGATTCACGACGGCGCCGTAGTAAAAATCGCAGCGGTCGGGATCGTCTACAGAATTACAGAAAATGCCGCGCGATCGCGCTTCGACGAAAATGCCGGTGGCCACATCGGCGGGCACTGCCGCAACGACGAGCGCCATACCGTCGAGATCGGCCGGCTGAAACGCCCGTGCGTGCCACCGCAGCTTTCCTTCGCCGGCCCACTTCGTGATAGACGCGGTCGCTCGAGGTGCAACGACCGTCACCGCCGCACCCGACGCGAGCAGGCCGGCGATCTTTGACTCCCCGACCGGACCGCCGCCCACGAGCAGCACTGGCCGGCCGGCCAGTTTCACGAAGATCGGAAACAACCGCGAGTTCACGCCACACCCCTGACGTGCTGGTCAGCAGGCCGGAGGGCGCGTTGCCGCTCGAAGAAGCGATACAGCAGGACGGCGTCAACCGCGATCACGCCGGCGAGCACCAGGTACGCGGAACGCCCGGGGATGACGTGCAGATCGCGCAGCACGCTCGACGTGCCGAACCCGACCACCCACGCATCGAAACTCATACAGACTCGCCTGAACGTTTCCGGCGGCATGCGGGCGATGAGCCATGCGCCGATCGGTACGCCGATGAGGATGCTTGGAGCGATGTAGGGAATCAGCGTGAGGCTCTGCACACTGTAAATGCCGGCGAAATAGTACGCCACCGCGGTAAACGACGACTCGGCGAGACGAACGATGCCGAGCCCGGCGCGGAATTCCTGTTTCACGAATCCCTGATTGTTCAGCATCAGCGCGAGCGGCGGGCCAGAGATGGTCGTCACCGAGTAGAGCACACCGACGCCGCCGCCAAATGCCAGATTCGCTTTACCCTCCGCTTTGATCGGCCGCCGAAATCCACCGGCCTGAATCAGAATCAGCGGCAGCACGACGATGTAGGTCCACAACTTCATCCAGCCGGGATTCACGTACGTCAGGAACCACGTGCCGACGATCACGCCTGGCAGAAGCCCGATGATCATCGGGAATACGCGCGGCCAGACGGCTTTCACCTTCGCGCGATTCACCCACAACACGTTCGCGTTGAGGGCGACCTCGAGCAGGACGAGCGCTGGGTTCAGAACGCGATTTGTAAAGAACAACAGCGCGAGCGGAACGGTGATCGACGAGAATCCATAGCCGAGGGCACCGTTGATGGTGGCCGCGACCAGCGTGATGCCCGCAAGCGTGAGCAGTTCAGGAGCCATCGGTCAGCCTTTAACGTGCAGCCCGCACTCTTTGGTGTCGGGATGCTCCCACCACCACCGGCCAGCGCGTTCGTGTTCGCCGGCAAGCACCGCACGCGTGCAGGGCCCGCAGCCGATGCTTGGATATCCGCGATCGTGCAGCGCGTTGTACGGCACGTTGTTCTCGCTGATGTATTTCCACACATCGTCGTGCGTCCAGTCTGCAATCGGATTCACTTTCACCAGCTTGTTCGAGGCGTCCCATTCAATCTTGTGTACATCGGTGCGCGTCACAGATTGATCGCGGCGCAGACCAGTCATCCAGGCGTCGAGCCCGGCCAGTGCGCGCCGCAGCGGCTCCATCTTGCGAACGCCGCAGCAGAGCTTCCGGTTCTCGATGGAGTGATAAAAAAGATTGACGCCGTGCTCGGCCACCATCGTCTCGACGGCCTCGGCCTGGGGGAAAAACACTTCGATCGTCGCCCCATAGCGCTCGCGCGTCGCGTCGATCACGTTGTAGGTTTCCTGCGGTAGCCGGCCGGTGTCGAGCGTGAAGATGCGCGCCTTGACATCGACCTTCATGAGCATGTCGACGAGCACCATATCTTCGGCGCCGAAGCTCGACGAGAGGGCAACGTTCCGCCCGAATCGCTGATATGCCAGGCGCACAACGTCCTGAGCCAATAGGGGTTCGGCTTCAAGCGCGAGTCCGGATACGAGTTGCTGATCCACTGGTGGGGTCATGATACCTAAATCGCCTAGGCCTCGTGCTTTAGATGCGGAAACCGGCCCTGGGGACTCAGATTCAGCCGCGGCAGGATGCGCTCGTAGGCCTTGAACATCTCGTCCACCATGCGTGGAACTTTGTTCGCGCGTTGATACACCCAGCCGGTGTAACGCACCAGATGCGCGCCGGATATCCTCGCGCAGAACAGTTGTCTGCTGCGCACTTCGCGGGCGACTGCCTGGTACGGAATGATCGTCACGCCCATTTCTGATCGCACGAGCGCCTTCAGAATCTCGACGTTTTCCGTCTCCATGACGATGCGCGGCTCGATCCCTTCTTTGATAAAAAACGCATCGACGACGCGCCGCGAATTCGACACCGATTCGAACAGCACGAACGGCTCTTGCGCGAGATCTTGCGGCACGATTTTTTTCTTTTTCGCGAGCGGGTGCGAAGGGTGCGCGACGAGCAGCATCTCTTCTTCCATCGCGGGAACCGTGACGAGCTCGGCCTCGCTCACCGGCAACGTAATGAAACCCAGATCGGCCGCGCCGCTGCGGATCTCCTGCAGCAGCCGTTGCGACGTGCCGGTGATGAGTTTCACTTCAACGCCGGAGTGCTGACGCCTGTACTCCTGAAGGAGCGCCGGGAACACATACATGCACACGGTCATGCCGCCGGCCAGGCGCAGCGTGCCGCCGAGCGTCTGCTGGCTCTCGCCGATGACGGTGATGGTTTCCTTGATATCGCCAAATACACGGTGGCCGAGCTTCAGCAGCGCGTCGCCGGCCGGCGTAATACGGATGCGGCGTCCCACCCGAAGGAAGATGCTGTCGTTGAGCTCTTCTTCGAGCAACAGAATCTGACGGCTGATGGCCGACTGTGAGACGCGAAGCTTTCGCCCGGCGCCGGTGAACGAGCCGGTCTCGGCGATGGCCTGAACGATCTCCAGTTGCCGCAAATCCATGCACAAACAGCATATCTGATGGACGCATGGAGGTCATTTCGGCATGCGGATGCCTTATGGCTGCGTCGGGCTCGTCAACCGAAGGTTTCGAACCGATAAGCCAGACATGAGGCAACCAGAGCAGAACTCGACGAGGGAATTGGCGTTTGTCTATATCGGCGTGTGGGCGGCCGGCGGCACGCTGCTCGCGGCCGCGTTGGCCGGCGGCACCCCGGAGGTGCAACTCGCGGGAGTGGCCACGTGCGGGTTGATCGCCGCTGTGATTGGCTGGTCGGTCAGTCAAAACCGCAGGTCGTCGCAACGGCTTCAGGCCATCAGGGCCCGGCGGGGGAGCGACAAACAGTAATCGGCCTGAAGCGTTAGCGCCGGTCGCGACGTTGCGCTAACAGCCACGACCACAGCTTGTCATCGGCGTAAGCCTTCTCAGCAGCGGGACCGTGTGTTGTGGAGGCGTACTCCGTAAAGGTGACCGGGCGCCGATCTTCTTCAGTTCCACATACAACTGTCGGGACTGTTCCGGCGGAACTTCTTTGTCGAATTCGCCGTGGAAGATCCATGTTGGGATACTCTCGAGCTGCTTCGCCAAGCTCGAAAACACCCTTGAATCCGGACCATCCCTCTCAGGCATCCGCACGAATTCAACCACGCCCGCAATCGCCATCCTCTCCCTGCGCGCCATTTCCATGCAAGTCGACGATCACCGGCCATCTGTTCGCGGGCGTAAAGTCCGCGGGAACAAACACCTGATAGCGGTAGGTTTTTCCCTTCAAGCGCATTTGCCGATCGAGAAAGCCCGTGTCGGCGAAGAACGGCGTCGCTCGGAAGAGAGCGGACAGAAGGAGAAATATCGTGAGTCTGGCCATAAGCCTAACGGCCAAAGCCCCGAGCCCACCTACTGAGCGAGCAGGTACTTCGCGAGGCGAGCGTAATCGTCGACGGCCCGATGCAGGTCGGCGACCTTCACGTGCTCGTTGTCGGTGTGCGCGACGTGAATCGATCCTGGGCCGTAGAGCAGCGGCGTCCCCCACTTCGAGAGAAACGGAATATCGGTCGTGTAAGGAAACGTCGCGGTTTCAAACCCGGGGACGCTCGGCATCGTCACCGGCGGCACTTCGAGAACTTCATCGACGTGAACGAGCGGACTCAGCGCCTTCAGCGACGCCCGCAACCCCGGCACATCGCCCACCGTCCTGAAACAAATTTCCGCTTCGGCGTCCGCCGGAATGACGTTTGGCGCCACGCCGCCGCTGAGCACACCCACCGAGTAATGTGTCCGCCCCATCAGCGCGTCGTTCGGTAATTCGATCTGCCGCAGCGCCACGAGCGCATCGATGAGCTTGTCGATTGCCGACTCTCCCAGTTCCGGAAAGGACGAATGCGCGGCGCGCCCCGTTGCGCGGAAATTGATTCGCAGCACGCCGCGAGTGGCAATGCCCAGGCGGTTGTCCGTGGGTTCTCCGTTGATGAGATACTTCGACCCCGGCGCGAGTTGCTGTGCGAGATGGGCGCCATCGCTGCCACGTTCTTCGCCGACGACGAAGAGCAATCCGATGTTGGTGATTCCCCCGCGCCTCAGCGTTTCTGCGGCGGCCACCTGTGACGCTGCCGCGCCCTTCGCGTCGCACGATCCGCGGCCATACAGCGTGTCGCCCTCGAGCCGACTCGGGAAGAACGGCGGGACGCAGTCCAGGTGCGTCGACATCACCACATCGGCCTTGCCGAAGGCGGCGTAAATATTCCGCCGGTTACCCTCGACGATTTGTTCCACGACTTCGTAGCCTGCGCCGCTCAGCAGGGTTGCGAGCCACAGCACGGCATCGCCCTCCCGCCCGGTCGTCGAATCAATGTCAACGAGCGACTTGGCGACGGTCACGACGTCGGTAAGATCTATCTGACCCATTCTTCGAGGCTCGTGCGCGAGTCGGTCTTTTCGTTGCGGTATTTCACGATGACGGGCGTGGAGAGACTGAGCCCCCATTGTGGGCCCATCCCCTGCGTGACCGCGCGCGCGCCGGGCACGACGACCGCGCCCTCAGGAACGATGAGCGGCGTGTCGCCTTCCGGCTTGATGATGCGGCCCCTCGGCAGGTCGTAAATAGGAGTTGAGCCGGTGAGGATCGTGCCAGCGCCGATGACCGCGCGCGTCTTGATGATCGCGCCTTCGTAGATGCCCGTGTTTCCGCCGACGAGCACCTCGTCTTCGATGATGACCGGAATCGCGCCGACCGGCTCAATGACGCCGCCGATCTGAGCCCCCGTGCTCACGTGCACGCGTTTGCCGATCTGTGCGCACGATCCAACCAGCGCATGAGAATCGATCAGGCTCGCCTCTCCGACGTACGCGCCGATGTTGATGTACATCGGCGGCACGCAGATGACGCCTTTGCCAACGAATGCCCCGTCGCGGATCGACGAGCCGCCAGGCACGACACGCACGCCCATGGCGGTCGACATTTTCTTCAATGGCAGCGTGTCTTTGTCGCCGAAGAACCAGCGGCCGCCTTCCATCGACACATCCACCAAGTCGCCGCAGCGGAATCCGACAAGGATTCCCTTCTTCACCCACGTATTGACGCGCCAGCCGGTGGGAGTGGTTGTATCAGGCTCGGCCGAACGCACGCGGCCGGCTGCAAGCTCTGCGCGGAGGATTGCAAACACCGCCCGGCTCTCATCTTTGTCCGCCGACGCGCCCTGCTGAAACAACCGTTCGATGTCTTGTGCAAGCTGACTCGACGCCGAATCGCTCACGCGCTCACCTTGGCCTTGAGCAAGCCCTGCTCGGCCAGAACGGCGAGAATCTTCGCGCGCGATTCGTGTCGCGGCGGCACCATCGGCAGGCGGTAGACCTCGTCGAGCAGTCCCATCGCCGCCATCGCCGCTTTCACCGGAATTGGATTCGACTCGACGAAGTTGATCAACATCAATGGCAAAAGTGCAGCATGAATGTTCCGCGCCGCGGCAAAGTCGCCGCGCTCGGCGGCCTCGACCATTTGCGCCATATCCCTGGGCACTTCGTTCGACGCGACCGAAATGACGCCACGTCCGCCCACCGCCATCAACGGAAGGGTGATCGCATCATCTCCAGAGAGCACGATGAAGTCTGCCGGCAGCGCGCGGCAGATCTCGCACATCTGTTGAATGTTCCCGGACGCTTCCTTCACGCCAATGATCTTCGGAATGGTAGACAGCTTCAGCAGCGTCGGGACATCGACGTTGCACCCCGTGCGTCCCGGGACGTTGTACACGATGATCGGCAACGACGTGCTGTCTGCAATGGCTTTGTAATGTTGAATGAGGCCGTCCGGCGTGGGCTTGTTGTAATAAGGCGTGACCGACAGCAGGCCATTGGCTCCAGCGCTCTCCATGACGCGCGCCGAATGAATGACCTCTTTCGTGTCGTACCCTCCTGCGCCGGCGAGCACCGGCACCTTGCCGCGCGCTTCCTCGACGCAGATTTCGACGACGCGCGTTCGCTCGGCTTCAGACAGCGTCGGGCTCTCGCCCGTTGTTCCGCACGGAACAAGGAAGTGAATGCCTTCGTCAATCTGACGTCGCGCGAGCCTGCGGACCCCAGCTTCGTCGAGCGCCGCCGTCTTGGTAAACGGGGTGACGATGGCGGTGCCGACACCGGTAAATGGCGTTCTCATTGTTCCCTCATCGGCTTTCGGCTTTGGGCTCTAGCCTTTGGGCCAGGCCAAGAGTCGAAAGTCCAAAGCCTAAAGCCCGAGTACATCGCGAATCGTAAACCAACCGCGTTTTCCCTGCACCCACTTTGCCGCCTGCAATGCGCCCTGCGCAAACGCCGCGCGATCGCGGTTGGTGTGCGTCATCGTAATCGTTTCGAATGGACCGTCGAAACCAATCGTATGCGTGCCCGGCACCGCTCCTGCGCGGCTCGACGCCACGTCGATCTCATGCGTGTAGCCGGCGCCCTTCATCCCTTGCTGCAACGTGATGGCCGTGCCCGAAGGCGCGTCCTTCTTCGCCGAGTGGTGAATCTCGTGAATCCAGGCGCCGTACTCGGGGTATGGCGCGAACATCCGCGCGGCTTGCTCAGCAAGACTCTGGAAGAGCGCAACGCCGAGCGAGAAGTTCGCGGCCGCCACGACGCCGATACCCGCGTCGGCGGCGATCTTCTTCATCGCGGATTCCTGCACGTGCCAGCCGGTCGTACCAATCACGACATTCATCTTGCGCGCGGCAAGCTTCGGCAGATTTTCGGCCACCGCGGACGGTACAGAGAACTCCACGGCCACGTCGGCATCTGGCGCCGACGGAATGCCGGCGCCGCCGATGTTGTTCGTGTCATCGAGACGCCCGACCACCTCGAATCCGTACTCCGGGGCGAGGCGTTCGACGATTTTCCCCATCCGGCCGTAGCCCACCAATAAAAGACGCATCAATCGAAGAGTTTCTCCGCGAGCATCAGCTCCGCATTCAGCACCGCGGCGCCGGCGGCGCCGCGAACGGTATTGTGCCCCAACGCGACGAACTTGTAGTCGAAAACCGGGCACGGCCGCACACGGCCGACAAACACCGCCATACCCCCTTCGCGCTCGACGTCGAGGCGCGGCTGCGGACGGTTCGGCTCGTCCATTAATTGCAGGGGCTGCTTCGGTGCCGACGGGCACCCGAGCTCTTGCGGCTTGGCGGAGAATCCGCGGAACGCCGCCTTCAACTCATCGAGCGACGGCTTCTTGTTGAACTGCACGCTAATGGTCTCGGTGTGACCGTTGATCACAGGCACGCGCGTACTTTGCGCGCTCACCACCATCGGGTGCGGCACGACGCGATCGTGCTGCAACGTTCCCATAATCTTCAGCGACTCGGTCTGAATCTTTTCCTCTTCGCCGTCGATGAACGGAACCAGATTTCCGAGAATATCGAGCGACGGCACGCCAGGATATCCTGCACCGGACACCGCCTGCATGGTTGAAATCATGACGCGAGCCGGCTCGAACTGGCGAGCGGCCGCGAGCGCCATCACCATCGGAACGGTGGCGCAATTGGGATTGGTGACGATCGCGCCCTTCCAACCCTTCGACTGCTGTTGCAGCGGTATCAGCTTCAGGTGATCGGGATTGACCTCGGGCACAAGCAGCGGGACGAACTGCTCCATCCGGTAATTGCGCGCGTTGCTCACGACGAAGTGACCGGCAGCGGCAAACTCCCGTTCGATGTCGCCCGCGACCTTGGAGTCGAGGCCTGAAAACATGATGCGCGGCGCGCGTCCCGGCGCTGCGGCTTCGACGACGAGTTCATCCACCTCTGCCGGCCGCGGAGCCGACAGCCGCCAGGCAAGGTCGCGATACTTCTTGCCTTCCGATCGCTCGCTCGCGCCCAGCCACGCAATGCGGAACCATGGATGATTGGCCAATTGCATGATGAACTGCTGGCCCACCATGCCGGTCGCTCCGAGGATGCCGACGTCCAATCTGCGGGAAACCACTGCTACCTCCATTGTGCCGCGTCGCGGCTGACGGCCTTCCACTACGGCCGAGCAAAAAAAAACCCGCCGGCTGTTAGGTCGGCGGGTTTCTGAGGCTCGGTTTTACTGCTGCTTAAGTGCCGAGCGCACACACACCACCGACTCTGCAAGTTCCGGTCGTCGGAACCCACTTTCGAGTCGCCACAGTGGTTTTTTTGGTGCGCCCGATCATGTGAACAGCGAGTATAGCCGCCGCCATCTTTACTGGTCAAGGGAGGCTCTGTGGTGGAGGCGCCGCATTTTGTTGAATTGACCAACGTTCAGTGGGGGTGGTAATATAGGACTAAATAGGTCGGAGATAGTCTGAGTCTGGACCCCATCACTCATGATTGCTATTAGTCAGAACGCCGCGAACCAAATTCACAAAATGCTGGCCAAAAACGGCCTTTCGGACGGCGGCTTGCGCATCGGCATCAAAGCGGGCGGCTGCTCCGGCTACGAGTACATTTTCGCGTGGGAGAAGGACTCGCGGCCGACCGACCAGGTGTTTACCGGACCGGACGGCGCCAGGATTTTTGTCGACCCCAAGAGCTACACCCTGCTGCAAGGCACCGAGCTCGACTACGACACGAGCCTGATGAGCCGCGGCTTCATGTTCACCAATCCCAACGCCAAGAGCACCTGCGGCTGCGGGCTCTCGTTCAACGCCTAATCGAGGCTTATGTCCACATCCACCGAAACCATTGAAGAACTCGCAACACGTGAATACAAGTACGGGTTCGTCACGGACGTCGAAGCGGAAGAAATCCCGAAGGGGCTGAGCGAAGACGTCGTCCGCCTGATTTCTGCCAAAAAGAAGGAGCCGGAGTGGCTCCTCGAGTGGCGGCTGAAGGCGTACCGCGTGTGGCAGAAGATGAAAGAGCCGACGTGGCACAACGTGAAATACGCCCCGATCGACTATCAGGACATTATTTATTACTCGGCCCCGAAGCAGAAGCCGAGCCTGAAAAGCCTCGATGAGGTCGACCCGGAAATTCGCAAGACGTTCGACAAGCTGGGGATTCCGATCGAGGAACAGAAGCTGTTCTCTGGCGTTGCGGTTGATGCCGTGTTCGACAGCGTCTCGGTCGCCACGACCTTCAAGAAGCAGCTGGCCGAGGTGGGCATCATCTTCTGCTCGTTCTCGGAAGCCGTGCAGAATCACCCCGATCTCGTGAAGAAATATCTCGGGTCGGTGGTGCCGCATACCGACAATTTCTTCGCGGCGTTGAACTCGGCCGTGTTCTCGGACGGGTCGTTTGCCTACATTCCGAAGGGCGTTCGCTGCCCGATGGAGCTGTCGACCTACTTCCGCATCAACGCCAAAGGGTCCGGACAGTTCGAGCGCACACTCATCGTCGCTGAAGAGGGCGCGTTTGTCAGCTACCTCGAAGGGTGCACGGCGCCCATGCGCGACGAGCATCAACTCCATGCGGCGGTCGTCGAGCTCGTCGCGCTCGACAACGCGACGATCAAGTACTCGACGATTCAGAACTGGTATCCGGGCGACAAGGACGGCAAGGGCGGGATTTACAACTTCGTGACCAAGCGCGGCCACTGCATTGGCGTGAACTCGAAGATTACGTGGACGCAGGTGGAAACCGGCTCGGCGATCACGTGGAAGTACCCGAGCTGCATCCTGCAGGGCGACAACTCGGTCGGCGAGTTCTACTCGGTTGCCACGACGAACAACATGCAGCAGGCCGATACCGGCACCAAGATGATTCATCTCGGGAAGAACACGCGCAGCACGATTGTGTCGAAGGGCATCTCGGCCGGCAGGGGCCAGAACACCTATCGCGGCCAAGTGCGCATCGCAAAGAAGGCGACCGGTGCACGGAACTACTCGCAGTGCGACTCGCTGCTCATTGGCGACAAGTGCGGCGCGCACACCTTTCCCTATCTCGAAATTGGCAACACCACGGCGAAGGTGGAGCACGAAGCCTCCACGTCGAAGATTGGCGAGGATCAGATTTTCTACCTCCGCCAGCGCGGCCTCTCGGCCGAAGACGCGGTGAACATGATCGTGAACGGTTTTTGTAAAGAGGTCTTTCGCGAGCTGCCGATGGAATTCGCCGTCGAAGCTCAGAAGCTTCTCAGCGTGAGCCTTGAAGGCTCGGTCGGCTAGACGGGGATTACCGAATGTTAGAGATCAAGAATCTGCAGGTTCGAGCGGGGACGAAAGACATTCTTCGCGGCATCAATCTGAGCATCGGCACAGGCGAGATACACGCCATCATGGGGCCCAACGGATCCGGCAAGAGCACGCTCGCGCGTGCCATCGCGGGACATCCGGAAATTGAAGTCGTCGGCGGGTCGATAACCTACAACGGCAAGGATCTCCTCGACATGGCGCCGGAAGATCGCGCGCGCGAGGGCGTCTTCATGGCGTTTCAGTATCCCGTGGAGATTCCCGGCGTGAACAACGCCTACTTCCTCAAAGCGGCGATCAACGCCAAGAGAAAGCACCAGGGTCTGCCCGAGTTCGACGCAATGGAGTTCATGGCGCTTGTCCGCGAGAAGGCCAACATCCTTCATCTCGATCCGACGCTGCTGAATCGGCCGGTGAACGAAGGGTTCTCGGGCGGTGAAAAGAAGCGAAACGAGATTTTCCAGATGGCCGTGCTGGAACCGAAGCTTGCCGTGCTGGACGAAACCGACTCGGGACTCGACATCGATGCGCTGAAGGCGGTCGCTGAAGGCGTCAACGCGATGCGCTCGCCCGACCGCGCGATTGTCGTCGTCACCCACTATCAGCGCTTGTTGAATTACATCGTGCCCGACTTCGTCCACGTGCTGCAGGACGGACGCATCGTCCGCTCGGGCGGCAAGGACCTGGCGCTTCACCTTGAAGAAAAAGGCTACAGCGGCATCGAAGCGGCTCAGCCTCAACTAATGTAAGGTTCGTATCCCGAATGGCACAACTAGTCGAACAAGAGAAATCGGCCAGCCCGCAGCTGGCTCACTACGCCGCCGAATTCCAGCGCGCGGTCTCGCAGACATCACCGCAACCTCGATGGGTCCTGCAGGCGCGCGAGAGCGCGATGGCGCAATTCGAGCGGCTTGGCTTCCCCACCACGAAGCTCGAGCAGTGGCGGTTTACCAGCGTGGCGCCCATTGCCGAGCGCCCTTTTGTTCTGGCGACCGATGGCATCTCGAAGGTCGACCGGAAGCAGATCGCGGCGTTGAGTGACAATCCTGCTCTCGCCGTTTCCGTGAACGGACGCTTTGCACCGCAGCTTTCATCGCTCAAGGGACTGCCCAAGGGCGTGCAGATTCTGGGTTTGGAAGACACGCTCGCCTCGAACCCCACACTGGTCGAACCGTATTTGGCCAAGCTGACGTTGACGCAGACCAACGCGTTTACGTCGCTGAACACCGCGTTCCTCCGCGACGGCATCGTGATTGTGATTGCCCCGCATGTGGTGCTCGAGACGCCGATTGAGGTCGTGTTCGTATCCGTGTCGGAAGGAAAGGCGTCGGTCTCGCATCCCCGTCTTCTGATTGTCGCGGGAGAAGGATCGCAGGCGACTGTTCTCGAGCGGTATGTCGGCGTGGGAGCCTCGTTCACGAACGCTATCGGCGAATTCTGGCTCGGCGCCGGTGCCGTGATCGACCACTACAAGCTGCAGGAAGAGCCAGCCGATTCGTTCCACATCGCCGGCATGTTCCTGCACAGCGCGCGAAACGGAAACTTCTCGTCGCACTCGCTGACGTTCGGCGGCGGACTGGTGCGCAACGACGTGGTGGCCGTGCTCGACGGCGAGGGCATCGACTGCACGCTGAACGGCCTTTACGTCGGACGGGCGAAGCAGCTCATCGACAACCACACGACCATCGACCACGCCATGCCGCATTGCGGCAGCCATGAAGTCTACAAAGGGATCATGGCCGATCAATCCCATGCGGTATTCAACGGGAAGATCATCGTCCGGCCGGACGCGCAGAAGACCGACGCGAAGCAGACCAACAAGGCGCTGCTGCTCTCAGACGACGCGAGTATCAACACGAAGCCGGAGTTGGAGATTTTTGCCAACGACGTGAAGTGCACGCATGGCGCGGCCATCGGCCAGCTCGACGACGATGCGATGTTCTATCTGCGCTCGCGCGGGCTGAGCGTATCCGACTCTCGCGCGATGTTGATTCGCGCATTTGCGGGCGACATTCTCAATCGGGTGAAGATTGCGCCAGTGCGGCATTATCTGGAAGACCTTCTGACGGCGCGGCTACCCCATGTCGACTAATGTTGCCTCTGCCTTTGACGTTCAGCGGATCCGCCGCGACTTCCCTATCCTGACGCAGCGGATTCACGGCAAGCCGCTCGTCTACCTCGACAACGCCGCGACGACACAGAAGCCGCAATCGGTAATCGATGCGATGGTCCGCAGTTACGCCGCGGACAATGCCAACATTCATCGCGGCGTCCACTTGTTGAGCGAACGCGCCACGCAGGCCTACGAAGAGGCCAGGGTGAAGGTTCAGAAATTCCTGAATGCTCCGCAGTCGCGCGAAATTATCTTCGTCCGCGGCACAACCGAGGCCATCAACCTGGTGGCGCAGACCTTCGGCCGGGCCAATATCGGCAAGGGCGACGAGGTGCTCATCACCGAGATGGAGCACCATTCGAACATCGTCCCCTGGCAGATGATCTGCGAGGAAAAGGGCGCCCATCTGAAGGTGCTCCCGATTACCGACGATGGTGAACTGCGGATGGACCTCCTGGACGGGTTGCTCACCGACAGCACGAAGATCGTCGCCGTGGCCCACGTGTCGAACTCGCTTGGCACGATCAATCCCATCAAAACGATCGTCGAGAAGGCGCATCACCGCGGCATTCCGGTGCTCGTGGACGGCGCGCAAGCCGTGGCGCACATGCCGGTTGACGTGCAGGCGCTGGGCTGCGACTTTTATGCGATGTCTGGCCACAAGCTCTTCGGGCCCACAGGCATCGGCGTGCTCTACGGACGTCTTCGCCTGCTCGAGGCGATGCCGCCGTATCAGGGCGGCGGCGACATGATTAGCGCCGTTTCGTTCAAGAAGACGACCTACAACGTCGTCCCGAACAAGTTCGAAGCGGGCACTCCCAACATCGCCGGCTCGGTCGGCCTCGGCGCGGCGATCGACTACGTGAAAGCGCTGGATTTTTCAGCCGTGAACGCGTACGAAAGCGAGTTGCTCGCCTACGGAACAAAAGCGCTGACGGCTGTTCCCGGGATCCGAATTGTCGGCACCGCGTCTAACAAAGCAAGCGTGTTGTCGTTCGTGATGGACGATGTGCATCCGCACGATATCGGCACCATCCTGGATCAGGAAGGCGTCGCGATCAGGACGGGACATCACTGTACCCAGCCGCTCATGGAGCGCCTGGGTGTGCCGGCGACCGCGCGGGCGTCGTTGGCGCTGTACAATACGAGAGAAGAGATCGACGCGCTGGTCGGCGCCCTTGCGAAAGTGCGCGAGATCTTCGCCTGAAGGCACGAGCGACTAAAAATGGATTTACGAGAGCTGTACCAGGAAGTGATTCTCGACCACAACAAGCGGCCGAGAAATTTTCGCGTGCCCGATCCGGTGAACCGCAAAGCTGAGGGCTACAATCCTCTCTGCGGCGACAAAATCACCGTCTTCCTCTATGTCGAGGGGAACCTCATCAAGGACCTCGGGTTCCAGGGAACGGGCTGCGCGATTTCGAAAGCCTCGGCCTCTATGATGACCGACGCACTCAAGGGCAAGACCCTGGACGAGGCGAATGAATTTTTCGACCAGTTCCACGACATGGTGACCACGCCGGCGAACGTCGAGGTCAAGTCGGAGGCGCTCGGCAAAATGGCCGTGCTCGCCGGCGTTCGCGAATATCCCATGCGGGTGAAGTGCGCGAGTCTCGCGTGGCATACGCTGAAGGCCGCGATGCAGGCCGAGAACGAGGTCGTGTCCACTGAATAACGACGAGCCGGTTGTCGATCGCATTATTCCGCTGGCCGACGCGCCGGCGCCAAATCCTCAGCCGCCGGTCACGCCAGAGGCTCAGGCGGCGTTCGCGCGCGATCCGCTGCAGACGCTGACCTTCACACCGAAGATTGTCGAGGCCCTCGCAAGGGTCTTCGATCCGGAGATTCCGGTAAATATTTACGAGCTCGGGCTGGTCTACGACATCGATGTCGACAGCGGCGCCAACGTGCTCGTCCGCATGACGCTGACGGCGCCGGCCTGCCCGTCTGCGCAGACGATTCCGCTCGACGCCGAGCGCCGCATCCGTGAAGTGGAAGGCCTCAAAGACGTGAAGGTCGAAGTCATCTGGGATCCGCCGTGGACCAAGGACCGCATGTCGGATGCGGCCAAGCTCACCCTCGGCATGCTCTAAAGAACGTCGTCCTCGCTTTCGGTCCAATGCCTCGTCAGGACTCCCATCACCGGATAGCGGTTTCTCACCTCGACGACTTTGTCGTAGTACTCCTTCTTGGAGAATTCTCCGACGAGGTATCGGTCGCGAAGTAAACGTAGCTCGTAGCGGTAGATATCGTTCACCACGTCCCTCGCCGTCTTTGGCGGAGTCGTCGGTTTAGGAACGACACCGTGGTCGGCCAGCTGGGCCAGAATCTGAGCCTTGTAACGATAAATCACGAGGGCTCCATGTGTTGCGACAAACGCGGCTAAGTACCGCACGACCCACGGCCGATACTACCTAGGATGCCTGCGCCTCCGCCGTCCAAGCACAATCGCCTTGCGGCGAGTCCGTCAGGGGCTCCCCGGCCCAGCGATGGCACCGACATTCTGCAGGTGCTCGTCGTCACCACGGCGCTGTCGGGCCCGTTCACGCGCCGGCACGACGATATTCGGTTGTCGGGCTGCAACCTGGCGAAGAAGCGACGGCCCCAGGATGGTCGCATTAAACGCGATCAAGCTGGTCAAGAAATCGAGATCCGCGTCTCGAGCATGCCGACGGCCCCCGGCGAGAAGCAGCGCACGCTGAAGCGCGGCAAAGGATGTCTTCACTGCCGTCAGGCCGGATATACCGGTCGCGACGGCATTTTCGAAGTTTTGCCGATGAGCGACGCCATCCGGCGCACGCTTCGCCAGGCCGCGCTCGAGCGGGTGCTCGCCGGTACCAGGGCGGTCAGCGAAATGGTCCGCGTCACGGGAAAATAACGTGCCCCGCCCGCCCAAGAAAGCTTCGCACCTCGCGGCTTCCCTAATCGAATACAGCTCCGACGCCATCGCACTCGTGAGCGAAGGCGGCGAGATCCTGTACGCCAATCCCGCTACGGCGACGATGGTTGGTCTCGCCACCGGGGACATCGTCGGTGCCAACGTCTTCCGATGGGTGCATGAAGACGACGTACTCTCGTTCCATACGCACTTCAACCAGAGCCTGCAACAACCTGGCGTGCCGGTGGGAAATAACTTCAGGCTGCGCCACGCGGACGGCGACTGGCGCTTTGTTGAAAGCACCGAGGTGAATCGGCTCGCCGATCCGGCCATTCGCGGGATCATTATTAATTACCGCGACGTCACCGAAAGCCGCCGCGCGGAGGAGGCATTGCGCCTTGGCGAAGAGCGGTTCCGGCAGCTCACTGAACAGGCCACCGACATCATCTTTAACTGCGATCTCCGCGGGCACTTCACCTTCGTCAATCGCACCGCGGTGAAGCTGCTGAAATACCGCGAGGAGGAGCTCCTCGGCCGCCATTTCCTCACCCTGATTCGCCCCGACTTTCTCGATCAAGTCAGGACGTTCTACGAACGGCAGCGTGACGACAACATCCGATCGACCTACTTCGAATTCCCGGTGGTCGCCAAGGACGGCTCAGAAATTTGGATGGGTCAGAGCGTGCAGATTATCGACAACAACGGCCTTCCGATTGGCGTGCAGGCGATTGCGCGCGACATTACCCAGCGCCTCGGGCTGGAAGAACAGCTCCGGCAGGCCCAGAAGATGGAAGCGATCGGCCGTCTCGCCGGCGGCGTCGCGCACGATTTCAACAACGTGTTGACGGCCATTCTCGGCTCAGCCGATCTCCTCTCGCTTCAGCTCGACCCCAAGGATCCGCGGTGGGAAGAGGCTGATGCCATCAGACGGGCCGCCGATCGCGGCGCGGGACTGACACGCCGGCTGCTGTCGTTCAGTCGTCCGAAGCCGACGACGGCTGTCGTCATGGATCTGGTGTCGGTCGTGGCGAGCATCGAGCCGATGCTGCGTCGCCTCGTGCTCGACAAGATCGCGATTATCGTGAAGGCTGGGACGGCGCCGATTCCTGTGCGCGCCGATGAGAGTCAGCTGAGCCAGATTCTGATGAATCTCGTCATCAACGCCCGAGATGCGATGCCGAACGGCGGCACCACGACCATCGACCTTGGCGTAGTCAATCTCAAAGATCCGCTCGCGCCGAAGCTCGGCGTGATGCCGGGACGTTACGCCGGCTTGAGTGTGCGCGACACCGGCGAGGGCATCCCCGCCAGCATCCTTCCGCAACTCTTTGAGCCTTTCTTCACGACAAAGCCGCCCGATCAAGGCACTGGCCTCGGTTTGTCGATTGTCTACAGCATCGTGAAAGGTTTACACGGCGGGATTGAAGTGCAGAGCGAGGTTGGCCATGGCGCGGCGTTTACGATTTATCTGCCGCTCGTCACCGAAGCTGAATAGATTGCGAAGGCGCGAACCGTTACTTCTTCCTCGCCTCCACAACAATCTTCTCAGC
>JANMJM010000118.1:0-2082 GCA_031371345.1 Vicinamibacteria bacterium | reverse complement strand
CCTCGACCTCTTCCAGCCCGAGCGCCCTCGCATCTTCGAGAAATGCGTCGATGTATTGCGTCGTGTACTCGCGCAGCGGCATTCCTGCCTTGAGCGAACCGGCGATGGTGCGATCGTCCACGTCGGTGAAATTCATGACGTGGCGCACGTTGTAGCCCATCAGATACCGGAGCGCGCGCCGCAGCACATCTATGGCGACGAACGTCCGGAAGTTGCCGATATGCCCTCGGCTGTACACCGTCAGGCCGCACGCGTACATGCGGACAAGGCCGTCCTGCGACGGAGTGAATTCCTCTTCCTTGCGACTGAGCGTGTTGTACAGCTTCATAGCCCCATGCGATCGAACAAGCTTCGCGCCTGCCCGCGATCGTGCTCGATCTGCTGCTTCAGCGCCTCGACGTTCTCAAAACGCTTCTCGTCGCGCAGACGCTGAATGAATCCAAGCTTCAACCGCGCGCCGTAGAGATCTTTGTCGAACTCCAGCACGTGTGTTTCGATCACGCTCCCTTCGGCCTCCTCGAACGTCGGCCGCGTGCCGATGTTTGTCATCGCTGGGTACGCGATACCGTCCAGCGTGACGGTCGTGGCATACACACCGTGCGGCGGAGTCAGCTCGTTCTCGGTGCAGAGATTGGCCGTCGGAAACCCAAGATCCCGGCCGCGATGCTGCCCGTGCACCACCGATCCTTCAATGGAATAATGATGGCCAAGCAGCGCGCCCGCCTCGTCCACCCTTCCTTCGGTGATCAGGCGGCGGATGCGCGTACTGCTGACGACGAAGTCCTTATAGCGGACCGGATCGATCTTCTCGGCACGAAACCCATAGCGTGCGCCGAGGCTCCGCAGCAGCGAAAAGTTGCCGGCACGATCATGACCGAAGAGAAAATTGGCACCCACCCACACTTCCGCGACGTGCAGCCACTCGACGAGCACGACCCGCACAAACGTCTCGGGATCCCACTGCGCCAGCTCGGGAGTAAAGCGAACGACGGCCACACCGTGCATACCCGCGCGACCCAGCGCATCCAGCTTCTGCTGATGCGTCATCAGCAGCGGCGGTGCCTTGTCGGGGCGGATGATTTTCGACGGATGCGGCTCGAACGTCAGGGCCACCGCGTCGCTGTTCCGCTCGTCGGCGGCACGGCGTACGCGCTCGACGATCTTCAGGTGCCCGCGGTGCATGCCGTCGAAATTGCCCAACGCCAGCACCGGTTGATGCCAACTCGTGGGCCGCGGATCATCAGGATAGGTAATGGACGTGATCACTCGGGCCGCTCGTTCGCCTTAGAGGTCGATATCAAACGTGAGGCCATCATATGCCAACTCCATACCCGCAGGCAGGCGGGCGCAGGTGGCAGCGTGCGGCAGATCGTGACACATGTGGGTGAAATACGCGCGCGAGGGACCGATCCGCTCGGTCACCGCGATCGCTTCTGCGAGCGATAGATGTGTCGGATGCGGCCGCTCGCGCAGCGCGTCGAGGATGAGCGTCCGCACTCCGCTCAGCAGCGGCCACGATTCATCCGGGATTGCGCTGCAGTCGGTCAAATAGGCGAACGATCCAATCCGGTAGCCGAAAATTCTGCGCGACCCGTGCAGTAGCGGAACCGGCACGAACGTCGCCTCGCCGATCGAAAACTCTCCCGCGATCGTCGCGAGCACGACCTGTGGGATGCCTCCGCCCTTCGCCGTGCCGGGATCGAAGATATACGCATAGATGCGGCGCAAATCCCGCAGCGTACGCTCGTCGCCGTAGCACGGGATGGCCGACTTCTGCAGGATGTTGAACCGGCGCACATCGTCGAGCCCCATCACGTGATCGGCGTGACTATGCGTGTAGACGATGGCGTCGACGCGCTTCACTCCGTGGGCGAGCGCCTGCGACCGCAAATCGGTCGTCGTATCGATGAGCACCGCTGGCCCATTTGGAATCTGAATCAGCACCGATGCGCGGAATCGGCGATCGCGCGGATCGGACGAGCGGCAGGTGGCGCACTCGCAACCGATCATCGGCACGCCATGCGACGTGCCCGATCCCAGCACCAGCACCCGCGCCACGGGCTTGGGCGTGTCGGTCAAATC
>JANMJM010000095.1:0-12089 GCA_031371345.1 Vicinamibacteria bacterium | reverse complement strand
GTTTTCGACAACACCGTCATGCCCCCGAAGCAGATGACTACGCTGAAACTCCGCGATCAACCAGGCTGGGTCACCTTCAGCATCGACGGTCGACATGCATATCCGTCAACCGGCGAAGTATTCGACACGCGCACCAAGAAGCTCGTCACCGCATTGCAGGACGAAACGGGGCGCGCGGTGGGCAGCGAAAAATTGCTCGAGGTGGTGTTCGACGGCCGCAAACCCGTTCGGACAGGCGATCAGTTTGGAGTGGGAACCAAACGGTCGTGAGCCAGAGGTTTTGGGCTCACCGGTACGTGAACGCGAGAATTGCGCCAGGGTTGGCGTAGGTGAGAGTCGAGGCGCCGTCCAGATCGGTCGTGCGTCCGAGTCCTTCAGGATCGGTTACGAGATAAAACGTTCGCGCATCCGGGCCAATCGCCATGTCGCGATAGCGGTTTTGCGTCCTGAACAGCTCCTCATTGGCGCCAACCACCGATTTGCCATCTTCGCTCAACTTCATTCGGTACACGCGTCCCCTCGTCATTCCGGGAAGCAGCAGCGAATTGGCCCATCCTGGAATCGCGCTCGCTGAATACATTTCGAGACTGCTCGGAGCGATGGTCGAGGAGCCTCCAGTGCGCGCGACGAAGTCCGGGTCTGGTGTGAAGAACGTTCGAAGCGGCGGCTGAAAGACGCCCGGCCACTCCGATTCTTTGTACTTGGGCACTGAAGGCGGCGCGTCAAACTCGTCGAACTTCAACGATGTGCAAGGAGTGCCTGCAGAGCGGGCCCAGTCCGCGTACACGTACGTGCGATCGTCTCGATAGCCCGCGACATTTGGCCAGCCATAATTCGCGCCGGCGACGATCAGGTTCACCTCGTCGTCGGTTCCCGGACCGTGCTCCGATTCATACAGCAGGCCGGTCGGGCCGAACGTCAATCCCTGCGGGTTGCGATGGCCGTACGAAAACACGTGACTCTTCACGCCGTTCACCGTGGGATTGTCGTCAGGAATCGATCCGTCGATATTCAGGCGCAGGATTTTTCCCCAATACGCGGACCAGTCCTTGGCCGCCATCTGCGCGGCGGTCGGCAGATCTTGCGCGTGATTGGGATTGCAGTAGTTGGCGAGCCAGCCGCTGCCGCCGTCGCCGCGCGACAAATACAACTTCTGATCCGGACCGAAGACGAGCCGGCCTCCACCGTGATCGTCGTGCGCCGGAAGGTCCGTGATGACCTCGCGCGGATCGACCAGTGTGCTGTTCGCTGCGCTGTAGGTATAGCGCCGAACTTTCAGCCGTCGCGCGAGCGCGGGACCAGGGTCGGCATCGTACGTGTAGGCGACGTACACGTAGTCCCGGCCTCTGCCCTTAAGGAGATCAGGATCCAGCGCCATGCCGAGCAGCCCCTCGTGCCAGGTTGTGCCCGGGTATACCTCATCAATCTTCACGGCCGGCGCGATCGCGCCAGTGGTCGGATTTACCCTGATCACCCGGCCGGCGGTCCGTTCCGTAATCCACAAATGATCATCGGGTCCCCAGATAACTTCCCAGGGCGCTGCCAGTCCGGCTGCCACGACGCGAGAGGTGAATGTCTGCTGCGTGGAACCCAGGGCCTGAAAGAGGGTTGCCACGAGAGCGAAGGCGAGGGCGAGATGACGCATAACAGCTTGTCTAATGTTGGTGGCGGTGGTCGATCTGTACGCGAGATTTGTCGGGATCTTGCTTGGAATTCAGTTTTTCGTTGTACTTACGGGCCGATGCGGTGCTCGACTCGCGGCTCGACTCGGAGTTGACGGCGAACGACGAGATCAGCTGTTCGACCGATTCGGCCGAGCACGCAGGGCACGCCGGCTGCTGCGATGCTCGAAGGATCAGCAGCTCGAACTGATGGCCGCACGCCAAGCATTTGTATTCGTAGAGCGGCATTTCTTGTATAAGACGTTATATACCATGGCTCTCTTTTCACAAACGTCCTTAAAAGCGCTGCTCATACTGGGCGCCGGCGTTTACGTGTTGGCCTGCCGCGCCGCCAGTCCGCCCATGACAGACACACGCGCAGGACAATTCGACGGCGATCTCGCGTTCCTGAAGCAGCACGGCGATGTGGTGGTGCTCAGCGATTCGCCGGGAGGAGCTCAGGTCGTCGTCGCGCCCGCGTATCAAGGGCGTGTGATGACGAGCACCGTCGGTGGAAGCCAGGCTCCAAGTTTCGGCTGGATCGGACGTGCAGCGATCGCGTCGCGCGAGCGGCAGCCGCACATCAACGTGTTCGGTGGCGAGGATCGATTCTGGCTTGGGCCCGAAGGTGGGCAGTACTCGTTGTTCTTCAAAAAGGGCGACCCATTCGATCTCGATCACTGGCAAACACCGGAACCGTTCGACTGGGGCACATGGGACATCACGGGCCAGTCGAACACCGCCGTGCGTTTTCAGAAACGCATGACGCTCGTAAATTATTCAGGCACGAGAATGGAGATCGGCGTTGACCGGACGGTTCGTCTGCTTAGTGGCCCTGACGTGACGCTCCACTTAGGCGAGACACCTGGAAACGGCGTGAAGTTCGTGGCATTCGAATCGACCAACACCGTGACGAACGCGGGAAGCGCGGCGTGGCAGCCAGCCTCGGGTCTCGTATCGACGTGGATTCTCGGAATGTTTGCGCCCTCGCCGAAGACGACGATCGTACTGCCCTTCACGCCTGGGCCGGAGGCAGCGCTCGGCCCAATCGTCAATGACAAGTACTTCGGGAAAGTTCCCGACGATCGCCTTCGCATCAAGGACGCGGTGATCTTCTTCAAAGGCGATGGACAGTATCGAAGCAAGATTGGATTGCCGCCGTTACGCGCGCTTTCAGTGGTGGGCAGTTACGACTCGGCCGGACGCGTGTTGACGCTGGTGCAATACACCCGCCCGCCGGAGCTCGTCCCCTACGTGAACTCGATGTGGGAAATGCAGCGCGAGCCCTACAAAGGCGATGTCATCAACAGCTACAACGACGGTCCGCCGGCGCCCGGCACGCCGCCGCTTGGTCCTTTCTACGAGCTCGAGACATCGTCACCCGCGCTGAGCCTCTTGCCAGGACAGCACTACGCGCACGTTCACCGAACATTCCATCTCGTCGGTCCGGAGGCAGAGCTCGATCGCATTGCGCGCGCCACGCTGAACGTAAGTCTCACCGACTTAGCGAACGCGTTTGCGCGGTGACGACGTGACGGCGGATTTCCGGCGCTCCGCGCGGATCGGGAGGCTTCTCTTCACCCGACGTCGCTCGGTATGACCACAGCGTGAACACACCGCGGAGCCAGCTGCCAAGCTTTTGGGTTCGAAGACGACGTTCGCGCCGCATTGCGGGCACTGTTCGGGGACGGTCTGAGACATCGGCCGATGTAGCAGCAAACTTGATGCCTTCTCCAGGCTAAAACAGGTGACGAAACGACAGCGCTGCAAACAAACCGTAGAAACCAGCCATTAAGACCAGCGCGGCGCGACGCCACACGGGAGGGCGCAGTTCTTGGGGAAGCAACCGCATGTTGAGGTAGAGCAAGTGCAGCGACGCGATGGTCAAGACGACGCCCGCCACGTTTGCCGCCAGCAGCAGGAGAATGATCGGCTGCGCGAGGCGGAGCGCGAACATCCCCCAGACGCACACCACCACGAGCACAGCGTAGTACACAATCCGCACCTCTCCTCGGCTCGCGGCACGCACGCTCGCACTGCCGGCCCACAGGATATCGGTGAGCGTTCGCACCATGCCTTCGACGATGTCGAGCTGCGTCTTGAAGAGAATCCAGGCTCCGAGGATTGCGACAAATCCGCCGAGCGCGCCGCCAGCGCGAGTCCGAATGGCGGATGCCAGCGCCGCGCTGATGCCGAGCCCCTGAATATTGGTACCGTTCTCAAGGAGCGTCACATACACGATGGCCGGCAACGTCATGCCGAGAATGGCGCCGGTGAAGAATATGCCCCACTGGTCGGCGGCCACGATGCGCCACCATCCGCGCCAGCGGCGCATGCTGTCGGCATCGGGGACGAAGATGAATCCAGTGTGTGCGAGGTTCACCTTCTGGCCTCCCACCACCGCCGGAATGTAGCCCGCGCGTTGACCCATTCCGTAGCCCTTGTCGCGCGCCCAATTCGAGAGCGTGATGTTCACCATGCCGCCTGCGCCTGAATATCCGGCGAGCGCTGCGAGCAGAAGAAAATCCGCGTCTCCCGGCATGAAGTTGAACCTTCCTGCGACGCGGTCGAAGCCGACCAGGCCCACGGTCGCGGCGACCCACGTTGACATCGGCACGAAGTACAGGGCCAGGCCCAAGAAGGATCCGAGGATGCACACGACCATCACCCAGTTCAACAGTTCGAGCGTGCGTTCAATGCGGCGACCGATCAACAGCAGGAAGATACAAAAAAGAAACGTTCCGATGCCGATTCTGTAGAGCAGTGCTGCGTCGGCTGCGGCGGCGATGCGCCCTGTGACGAGAAAGAAAATCGCTGCGGCCGACAGGCCAGCCGAGTAAGGCCACCCCGTTTGCAGGAAATACATGCCGGAGTAGAACCACGCCCAAAACGATCTACCCGGACGGGTGCGCATGAATCCAGTCAACACCGGCTCTCCGGTCGCCACGGTGTAACGCATCAACTCGGTGTTGAAGATCGTTTGAAAGAAAACGGCGGCGAGGGTGATCCAAAGCAGCGACAGCCCGTATCGAACGAACGCCGTGGGTCCGAGCAGAAACTCGCCGCCGCCGATGGACAGCCCGAGCACGATGACACCCGGGCCCACGACCTTGATCCATTGCAGCCCTTTGGGATGAGGAGGCTCGGGCAATTCGGCGCGCACCCACGGATCGAGTTGGGTGGTCACGAGAATTTCACCACAGAGGACACAGAGTTACATACAAAGAGGAACTCTCTTTCAAAAAATATTCTTCTGTGTTTCTGCGAAGTGTGCCTCTGTCTTCTCTGTGGTAAAGGACTAGGCGGCATTACCTCGAAGACGGCGGAACGATGCCTTTGATGCGGAAATAGGTGACCAGATTTCCGTAGTGCTCGTTCAAGTGACCGATGTTCATCACGAAGACTGAGGCGCGAGCCGCCTGACCCATGCCGAATGGCATCGCGATGGTCTCGGCGAGCTTCCGATCATCGGCCGCCGCCAACGCGGCGTCGCAGTAGGCCATCGATTCGCCAACGGCCTTGATGAGGGCGGCTCGGGTTGGCAACTTTTCGAAGGCGCCTTCTTCGTACGGCGGTTTTTCCCCCTTCCCCGCGGCGCAGAACGCATAGTTGACGCCTGCGACATGACCAAGAATCTGACCAAACGTCCTGACCGTCTCAACCGGTTTGAACCCGTAATTCGCTTCGGGCATGACATCGGCCGACTGGACGATGTTCTTTTTCGCGGCGTCCCACGAGGTCCGCAGCGACTGTGCGATTGGCTGACTACTTTGCGCCGTCAGCAGCGCGGGACCACTCACAACGGCTGCAATCATTACAACGAACGAAGCGCGCATAGTGAACTCCTCCTTAGACGAGTTTCGGCACATCCAGCGTAAAGTTCCGCACCGTCACGCGCAACGAGGTCGGCGATTTGAGGAAGAGCGGGAGGCTGCGGAGGTTGAGCCCCCGCCCCCTGACCCAAGCCCGGCGTCTGAAGCGTCGGCGCGACCGGCAAGGTTTGGGCGCCAAGCGCCGCGACGCCTGCCGCACCCAGCTGCAGGATTTCGCGTCGCTTGAAGACTCGTCTTCGATCCCGGGGCGTGTGTTCCACTAGAGACCTCCAGGAAAGGAGCCCACACTCTAGCAGATTCATGCATCCAAAAGGTGCAGTCGGCGCGTTCCTTCGAACGGGCGGAGTTTCTTCGTGCGTTGACATGAAGAGGCGAGGGGTGAGGGCGTAACTCTTACCCCTCGCCCCTTTCCCCTTGCCCCTATTTACCTTCAGAAGATGTACTTCACGCCGAACTGCAGCTGTCGCGCCGCATTTGACGTCGCAGTCACCCGGCCGCCGGCGGCGATATCGATATTCGTATTCGGCAACGCGAAGTAGACCGCATTCAGAAGGTTGAACGCCTCGGCCCGGAACTCCACCCTCTTGGAGTTGCCCACCGCAAATCTCTTGAAGAGCGACGCATCCACGTTCCACACGTGATCGCCGCGCAGGATGCCGCGTCCGGAGTTGCCGAACGTGAACGCGGCAGGTTCGACAAACGCCGTCTTGTCGAACCAGGAGTCCAGCGTGGGGTTCTCCAGTTTGCCTGAACCGATCCGGTTGGGTCGCTGCGATCCGACGCCGTTGTTGGCGATGTCGCGAGAAACCGTCGGCGTGAATGGAAGGCCGCTGCGATAGTTGATGATGCTCTGCGCCTGCCACCCGCCAACGAACGCGTTGGCCACGCGCCCAGCTTTGCCGAGAAACATTTTGCCGTTGCCGAATGGCAATTCGGCGCCAAAGCTCATCGCCAGAAGATGCGGAATATCAAACGACGCGAGCCCCGTCTCGTAGGTGTAGTTTCCGCCAGTTTCCGGCGCCGGGATCCTGTTCATGCTCTTGGAAAACGTGTACGAAACCAGATACCAGTAGCCCGCCGAAGGTCTCTTCTGCAGCTTGGCTTGGAAGGCGTGGTATCTGCTCGACATCGCCTGGGTGTGAACGTTGAGGTTGCCGAACCGCGGATACGGCCTGCGTGCTTGGATGTTGCCTGGCCCGGCGTCGGGAATGTTGATCGGCTCGGCCTGCTGTTGATGTGAGCCTTTCGTTCCGACGTAGTTCACTTCGAGACTCGTGCGATCGACCAGCTCCTGCTGGAAGCCGAAATTCCATCGTTGATCGAACCCCATGTCGGCTTTCAGCGGCAGGGGAGTCCAACCCACGGCGCCAAGAGACTGGCCAAAGGGCACTCCAAGAAAATAATTTCCCGTCGTGCGATTCGGCACGACGTTCGTCGTTGCGGTTATGGCTTCCGAGAGGCTGAAGGGAAGAAAGTTGAAGTTCAAACGGCCGCTCGTCCCTTCGGCTTCGTAGAACATGCCGTAACCGCCGCGAATGACCGTGCGATCGCCGAACGGCCGCCACGCAAATCCCAGACGAGGCGCAATCTGTTTCGTGTCGTTCTCGGTGATTTGCAACGGGATGCCTGCCTGGCTGCTGGTCTGAATCAGGTCACCAAACAGCGCGTATCCGACATCGGCCATGCGCTGAGACGACAAGTCGATCTTGTCGGTCGCACTCGAGACAATGATCGACTTTGCGCGGGTCGGATCGAACGCCGCCGCTTGATTCCGGTAACCTGTCAACCACGGTGTGTACTCGTATCGCAGGCCAAGGTTCAGCGTCAGGCTGTCGGTCATCCTCAGGTCGTCTTGGATGAACCCGTGCCAATAGGTACCGGATCCACCCCACCACGTCGCGGGATTCGATCGTGTGGCGCTTGCCGGAAATCCGAGCATGTAGTCGGCGAAGGCGTTGCCGCTGCCGGCAGGCGACGAGAGGCGCTGCGTCATGACCCCGGTGTAGTTGTAGACACCGTTGTGGCTTCGCGCGTCCGTGAACAGAATATTCCGGTGGTACATCCTCCCGCCGAACTTCAGGATGTGCTTGCCTTTGACCCACGTGAGGTTGTCGGTCACCTCGTATTCCCCTCTGTCCTGCCATTTGGGTCGTCCGTCGGCGTTATTTCCAGAAAACCCTGCGTAGCCGGAGAACGAGAACGCCGGAATGCTGGCAATGATCGGATCCTGGATCCCTTCGAGGCCGAGAATGCCCGCCTGTTGATTCAATTGCACGCCCTGGCCTTGGAAGAAGGCGGTGGAGCGGTACTGACCGTACATCCGGCTGAACCGAACCTCATGAACCAACGAGGACCCAAAATTCGACGTCAGCGCAGCCGCCACGTTGAAGGCGGGCCCCCGCAACTTCGTCGAGCCGAGCGTCGGCCACGGACTCTCACGCTCTTCAGCGCTGTGATGGTTGCTGTAGCGCGCGAAGAAATGGTGGCGGGACGTCATCTCCTGATCCAGTCGCAGCGTGACCTGATCGGCGTTGAAGGACGTAATCGGCGTCGATCTGTACGTGTCTCCCGGTGCGTTCGGCAGCGGGATGTACTGATTGAAAAATAGCGCCTGTGGCGACAGACGATTCTGCGGGATGACGTTGCCTGCAAATTGATCGCGCGTCGTGCTGGTCGTCGTGAGCGGATCGAAGATCGGCGCAAGACCACTGAAGTCTCCAGCGCGCTGCGCCGCTGTCGGGACGATGCTGACGTTCACGTCGCCCTGCTGCCGGCGCTGTCCTTCATAGCTGGCGAAGAAAAACGTCTTGCCTTTGCCGTCGTAGAACCCGGGAATGACTACGGGACCACCGAACGTGCCGCCGTACTGATTCCGCTCCAGCTTCTCCTTCCTCGCCGCGAAGAAATTCTTCGAGTCGAAGGCGTCGTTCCGGAGGAACTCGAACGCGCTCCCGTGGAACATATTTCCGCCCGACTTCGTCGTCACGTTGAACGTCGCACCGGCGCCATGAAACTCGGCCGAGTACGCGTTTTGCTGAACGCTGAACTCCTGGAGTGCATCGACTGAGGTCTGAATCCAGGTGCCGCCCTGGTGCTCTTCGGTGATGTCCACACCATCGAGAAGAAATCGCGTCTGTCCTCCTGCCACACCGCCGATGACGTTGCCGTTGGCCACTTCAGGCCGAACCGTCTGCACGTTCCCGGTCGGCGGCAGTAACGCCACGCCCGACGTCAGTCGCGCAAGTTCGAAAAAGCCTCTGCCGTTCAGCGGCATGTCGACGATTTGCTCGTTGCTGATCACCTGACTGAGCGTGGCCGACTCGGTGTTCAGAAGCGGCGCTTCGCCCGTGACCTTCACCTCTGTCGAGAGTCCGCCGAGGCTGAGCGTCAACTCCACTCGAGCCGCCTGGCCAACCGTGAGCGGCAGTCCGTCGCGCACCGTCGTTTGGAAGCCAGGAATCTCGGCGCTGACCCGGTAGTTTCCCGGGTCGAGAGGCGTCACGACGTAGTTGCCTTCGGAATCGGTGACGACGGTTTTCGCGATGTTCGTCGCGAGGTTCGTCACGACGACGGTCGCGCCAGGGATGCCCGCATGCTGGGGTTCGTAAACGGTCCCGAGAATACGTCCCGACTGGAGTTGCGCGAAGAGTGTTGCGCCACCGGCCGAGCAAAGCGCGGTGAGCACGGCAATACGCGTGAGCCACCGAAATGTCATGGGTCCTCCTTGGCGGCCGCAACCTCCTGCGCCCGCGCGTCGATATGCATGATGACGAGAACGTAGAAGAGTAGGTTAGCCCTGTAAAAACTGTCAATACAATGCGTGAATTACCCTGCGATCACGAGTTCTATGGCAGAGACCGAGGCGGCAGGGAACTCCCAGGCGCTGCTGGCGGTGTATGGCTTCTCTACGGTCTTCATCGCATCGACGCTGTTTAAATAGGACAGCTCCACCGCTGGATCCGACGCGATCTCGAATACGCGCCCGCTGCGGACCACCTGCCCGTCGACCTGAATGGGGGCCCTCACAGACTTCGTACGCTGAATATTTGCGACATGAAGAAACACGGTATTGCCGCGCCGGCTCGCGACGACATCGAGCCCGTCGGGCAGGCTAACCACCTTGATCGCGTGGCTGCCGATGTGGTGACGATACAGCTGCATGACACGCGCGACTGGCTGAAGATACGCGCGGTTGTTGCCTTTCGGCGTGGGGATGATCACCGCGTTGTTCTGCCACCGGGTTCCACAAAAATCTGCCGCCGTCGCAATTTTCAACACGTCGCCGTGCCGCTGATGGTTGTTGAGCACGCGAGCGTACGACACACCGGCCGCCCACGAGGCGACGACGTCGCCGCGATCGCGCCCAGGAATGACGAAGTGACATTCGGTCAGCGCGAGCGGTATGCGCCGGGTGCCCAGACTGTCGCGAACGGTGCGAATCTTCGCGTCGCTCACTTCCCACGCTTTCATCAGCTGCGCCCACGCGGCGTCCGGGTCGCGCCGGTAAACTTCGCCACGCAACACAGGCTGGCGCGGCGAATCGGGATCGAACATGTGATGGAATGCGAGATATTGCACGTGCTCGCCGGCCACCTCTGCCATACGGCCGGCCCAACCGCTGTCGCCCCACGCGATCAATTGAATGGCCGGATCGGCCGCACGCATGGCGGCGGCAAACTCGACGGTCTTGCGCGCAGCGGTTTCAAGGTCGAAGCCGTTCTTGTCGTATGAGGTTTCATTCCCGATTTGCCAGTACCGAACGGCCAGCGACGAGTCTTTGCAGTACGCCACCCACTCGGCGGCTTCCTTGGCGTCGGCCGTACGCACGCTGTCTTTGAATTTCTTGTACTGCTGGCGCCCGTCCGACTCGAAGTTCACGCAGATCAGCGGATCGGCGCCGACACGCCGGCAAAAATCGACGAATTCGCCCGTGCCCACCTGGTTCGATTCGATGCCTCCCCACAGAAGGTTCATCATCGACGGGCGCGCGGTGCGCGGCCCGACGCCCTCGCGCCATCGATAGAAGTCCGCAAAAATTCCGCCCCACCGCATCATCGTCGGCCCGAGCTGGCGCGTAATCTCAACCACATCGTCACGCCAGTCGTCGCGCAGATGATCCCATGCGGCTTCGACCGACCCATCGGTCGCGCCCAGCGGCTCCATGAACTGCATGTAGAGATGGGGCGACAATTCGAACAGGGGCTTCGTGTCGATGGAGATGGAGTCGGGCGCCTGCGCGGCGACGCCGAGTGGTCCAGCCGCGGCGAAACCGGCCGCAGCCATGCCGGATTCTTTGAGAAATGTTCGTCGTTTCATAGGTGAACTCGTGGCCGATTATAGCGGAGCCCTGATATGCTTTGCCCTATGAAATATCTGTTTGCGATCGGCGTATCGTTCGTTGCAGGCATTGCGGGAGCGTTGGTCATGGCTGCCGGCGTTCCCATGACCGTTCACTACATTGATCACGACAAAGTCGCCGCCACCATGATCAAAGGTGGACAGATCGTCAGCGATAACGGTCTCGTCGTGCTTGCCAACCGCGCCGTGCAGCGCGACGCGGAAATGCACGCGGCAACCAACCACATCTTCATCATCGTCGATGGCGAGGGAACGTTTGTGACCGGGGGAACGTTGACCAATCCCAAGGTCATTTCCCCGGGCCAGACGCGAGCCGACGGGATCGCGGGTGGTGAGGCTCATCACCTCAGCAAAGGTGATGTGATTACCGTTCCGGCCAACACGCCGCATTGGTGGAAGGACACATCGGCGACTGGCTCGGTCGGCTACTACGCGGTGAACATCGAGCAGTAAGCGCGGGATGTATTATGAAGGGATGATTGCACGACACGCGAGGCGCATTGCAGTGGCGGCCGTCTTAGCGATCGCCCTCATGTCGCCGCGGTCCGCCGCCGCGCAAAGCGATCTCGAGCGGGCTCGAACCTACTACAACGACGGACAATTTGCGGAGGCGATTGCGGCGGCCACGAGCGCAATCAGCAAGCCCGCGACGGCGAATTCTGCACGGTTAATCATTGCCCGTGCGCGCCTCGAACGATTCCGTCGGATGGGCGACGCGAAGGAGCTCGCCACGGCCCGCCGCGAGCTCGTCTCGCTGAAACCTGGAGGCCTCGCTCCCCAAGAGGCGATTGAGTGGCAGATTGGTGTGGGCACGGCGCTGTTTCTCGAGGATCAGCTCGGACCTGCAGCCGAAATTTTCGCGACGCTTCTTCCATCGGCTCGCGCGCGTCTGAGTCCGGAGGAATACCAGAAACTGCTCGACTGGTGGGGAACCGCCGTCTCGCGACTTGCGGAAAGCCTGACGGGCGATGCCCGAAAACATAACTACGAGAAGCTTCGTGCCGATGCGAGAGGCGAGCTCGAGCGAAATCCTTTCTCGCGGCCCGCGACCTACTGGACGGTTGTCTCCGCTCGAGGCGTCGGCGATCTGGACGAGGCGTGGAATGCGGCTATTACGGGGTGGATCCGAATGAGCGGGCAACCCGACGGCCAGCAGCTCCAGGCGGACCTCGAAACGTTCGTGACGCGTACGCTGATTCCGGAGCGGGCGCAGGCGCGGACCGGCCAACGGCCCGAC
>JANMJM010000199.1:0-9975 GCA_031371345.1 Vicinamibacteria bacterium | reverse complement strand
AGCGCCTTGGCCAATCCCACCGCATACGCCTGCACACGCCGAACGTGACTGTGCGTCACGTCGTCCTTCGCATCGATCGCCATCGCAAGCGTCTCGACCGTTGATAAGTACAGCCGATCGAGATGCGCCACGTGCGAGCGCGCGTCCTCGAGACGCCCGAACGACGACCGGAGTGTAATGTGCAGCACGGCAAGAAGCGGGAGCACCACGATCAGCGCACCCAGGCTCACCTGATACATCAGCAGCGCCAGACAAAGCGACACGGACGCCGCCGCAAACACGGTGACCGACAGCCAGGAGAAATGCTGCCGCCAAATGGCTACCGGCGATCGGCCCAGGTCGAACCCAATCGCGATCGCAATCAACCCCGAATTCAGGAGGAAATAGACGACCGTGAGGCACAGGAGCGGCAGGATCAAATGCGCGGCGGGAACTTGATGCGCCTGTGTCAGCGGCGGAATATGGCTGACCATCGAAAAGATGTGACTCCCCGCCCACATGCCGAGCGCGGTTGTCGCCGTGTTGAACGCCACGCGCTCGCGGGCATGGTGCCGGCGCGTGGACGACACAAACGAGCTCACCGCCACTGATAGCGTGGCCGGGCCCGGACCGAAGAGCAGTGCAGTTGTGATGAAGAACGTGTCGGAGACGGTGACGATGGCCGACACCGATCCGATCTTCATCGAGAACGAGCCGGTCAGGATGGCGAGCGCGGCAAATATCAGCCATTCGTACGACACGCCTCGAAGCTCGAACAGCGACTCGACGATCACGAACGCGCCGATCACGGCGACCACCTGAACGTACATCGGCAGCCACCGCTTGTTGCGGCTCATGAACAGCGACGCCGGAGTGCTGGCGGAAATGCCGTTGGGCATATTGACTACTGCGGATCGTCGGCCTCTGCCGAATCGCCCCAGATGATTTCGTTGTCTTGGGTCACCGACGAATCACCCCAGATAATTTCCTGGCCTTCGGGACTGGTGATGGCGTCGCCCCAGATAATTTCGTGGTCCGACGTCCAGTCCGCCACATCGCCCCAGATAATCTCGTTGGGCCGCGTGGTCGCGAGCGGATTCGAAAGGCCGATCAGGTTCAGGTCGCCCCAGTGCAGATAGCCGGGGGTGAGCCACGCCACTGGCGCTTCGAGGAGCGACAACAGGCGGATGCCGGTCCGGTAGTAGACGCGGCTCGCCATCGTGCCCCCGTCCCAAAACGTGACGCCGCTCGACGGTGCAAGCAATCCGCCGATGAGAGACGTCGCGAGATTGGTGAGACCGTTCGCGGCGACCTTCCGCGTCGACCAGAAGTTGACGCTGCCTGCGCCTCCTCCCACCAGTCCGCCGTCTTTCATGAACGTCGATCCCGCCTGCAACGCGATCTTGATCTGCTCCGAGGTGATGTACGAACTTCCCTGCATGAGCAACGCGGCGCCGCCGCTCACCATGGCGGCCGACATACTCGTCCCGCTCAGCTGCATATATGCGTTGGTCGGCGTGCCGGTCACGTGCAGGAACGAATTGTTTTTCGCGAGCGACGCGCCGAACGACTCGAGCGAGACGATCTTGTTGCCCGGAGCGACGACGTCTGGCTTCACTGCGAAGTCGAATCTCGTGGGGCCACGGGAACTATAGGTGGCCATTACGTCGTCTGCGCGCGAGATGGTCGCTTTCGTGTTGAGCGCACCCACGGTGATCGCGTACGGAGAATTGCCCGGCGAGGTGATACCGCCAAGAATGGGAGAGCCATCCGCCGCCTTGCCGGCGTTACCCGCCGACGTCACCACCACGATGCCGGCCACCGCGGCTTTCTTCACTGCGATGCAGAGCGGGTCGGTGGCCGACGGCTCCGTCACCGGATGCCCAAGCGACAGATTGATGATGCGAATCTTATACAGGGCGCGATTTGCGATGGCCCACTCGATGCCCGCGATGACGTCGCTCGTCCAGCCGGTGCCATCCTTACCAAGCACACGGACGTTGACGAGCTTCGCGCCTGGCGCGATACCGCCGTTGTACAAACTCGTTGTACGCGTATTGGTGCCGGCGATGATGCCCGCGATGTGCGTGCCGTGACCGAACGGGTCGGCGACCGACGGGTCGCCGCTCACATAACTGACGTTCGCAATCACTTTCTGCGACAACGCAGGATGCGCCGAGATCCCAGAGTCGACAACGGCAACTGTTATGCCCTGCCCGGTCACGCCGGGGATGGCGCCAATGCCAAGCAACCCCCACGTCCCCTCACGAGTTTGGTCGGCCGCTGTCGACGAATTCGACACCGACATGAACGGTGCAACGGGGAGATCTCCCGAAAGATTGTCGGTCTCACTCGCCAGCTCCGTCACCTGCGCGCTGTTGGCCAGCACGACGGCTGAATCTTTCAGGTAACGGACGACAGCGAGATGATGTCGTTCGGCGAGCGCGTCTATTTCCGCGCGCGAACCGTTGACGATGACGCGCTCCGGCTTTGCGACACGGCGCGCTTCGAAGCGCTGCAAGTCAAGCGAGAGGAGCGCGCGATGCCGTTGTCCGTGGAGCCCCAAGGGGGACCCCAAAAGAAGCGCGACAATGATGACAATCTGGAGCAGACGTGGGTTCGGTTTTGAACGAAGAAACGCCATCGGCGCAGCTGTTTCAGCAAGAGCCCGGCCAGCTGTCTATTGCGGAGGCACCAGCGAATTAAACGACTGTCGTAGTAGTACTTGGGAGGTCAACGTGCGTTTACACACGATCACGCGAAATGGCGTGTCGTGTGCCGTTCTCGCACAATAAAGGGCTGGACATTTACAAAAACCGACCAATCGTCTAGGGAATCGTGAGAAATCGTTGGTGTTCCATCTTGACGCACTTGTCCCAGCGTGGGACAGTCGAGCGTCCATCGTCGATGGAGTCACTGTCGGCGGTCCACAATTAGTAAATAAATCGCCGCCGCCACGCCAAGCAAAAGCGCAAGGATGACGCCCCCCTCGTGCAGCGTGGCGAGAATCTTCTCCCACCGGTCTCCGACGTACCATCCAAGCGCGACAAACGCTGTCGCCCACAACGCTGCGCCCACATAGGCAAACGTCGCGAAAATGCGGAACGGAAGATCGGACGCGCCCGCCACGATGCCTGTGACGTGCCGGAGACCTGGGATGAAATAACCAAACGTCAGCGACCACCGGCCTTTTTGAGATAACCACACGCCGGCGCGCGCGAGCTGTTCATCTTTAAGATGAAGCCATTTCCCATATCGATGGACGACGAACAATCCTGTTGTGCGCCCAATGACGTAACTGCAGCTGATGCCGCTGACGCCGCCGAGCACGCCGGCCAGCCATGTCGGTATGAACGATAACTTGCCGCGGCTGACGAGCACGCCGGCAAACGTCAGCAATGTTTCGTCGGGCACGGGGAGACCCACGATGCCGAGCATCAACAGGCCAAACAGGGCGATCGCGCCGTAGTGCGCGAGCCAATCGAGCACAAGCTGCTGCACGCAAGTCCAATTATAGGTTTGTTCAGTCCCCCATTTGCGGCGTCGCGACCTCGGCAGCCACGCTGCGTCCTACGCGTTGTGCACGCGTGCTCTCGTAAACCTCGAACGACGTCTCGTAGACGCCCGACCTGGGCACGTGGGCAAGCATCCGCAGGTCGAGACCTTCCAGTTGCTCGACAATATGTTCGAATTCGTGACCCACGAGCTGGGCCATCAACGTGCCAGAGGGCGGCAGATGCACATCGGCGTAGAGCGCGTGTCCCCTTCTCTGAAAGCGCGTGAAGGCCGTGCAGGAGCTGGGGATGTTGGTGTCGAGTTGCAGTTTGACCGAGAGCGTTCCGGCGGCGGCGATTCGATCGCACTGCCCGCGGAACGTCGCCGACGCGCGATAGATTTTCGCCAGCATCCGCTCCAGATCGCGCGGCAGTTCGATGTTAGCCGGAAGCGTACGCGGACACGCCGCGGGATCGGCGTCCGCGACGATTGTGCGGGCGCCGAAAATGATGACAGCGACAACGGTGATGATGAAGAGAAGTACGCCTCTTGAACCCATCCGCATTGTGAGAACCCTCCACCCAATATGAAATGCGCGCGTCAGGCGCGTGCACGTTCATTGAGCAAGCGGAGGGCCAGAGGCCGACGCGCGAAATCGTTAGCGATTTCAGGAGATCAGGAAACTGCGATCGACGCGAATGTGGGATGTGGAGGGCGATCGGAACGCGAGTGTGCCGTAGACAAATTCGTCCATCGTTGATCGTCGGGCGACGAACAACTAACAACCAACAACTAACGAACTAACAACTACCGAGCTACCGAATCCGCGCCGGCCTTTGCGGTCTGCCCGTCCTGCGACGAGTTGCCGCCGGACGCGCCGATCGCGCCGACGATTTTGCCGTCGATGACGAGCGGAATGCCGCCTTCAACCACGAACGCGCCCTCGAGACCGAGCGCACGCAGCCCCTCTCCGCCGGACGCGACCATATCTTGGAACACTTTGGTGGGCCGCTTGAAACGCGCGGCCGACCGCGCCTTGTTGATCGCGGTGTTGATGCTGCCGAGCTGTGTGTTGTCCATCCGCTCGAAATACACCAGGTCGCCTGCAGGATCGACGATGGCCACAGCCATGGTCCAGCCGTTCTTGCGCGCCTCGGCGAGCGCCGGCGCGGCAATCTTCTTCGCGGCCTCGAGCGTCACAGGAGGACCATATGGATTGGGCATCTGCTGCGCGGACACGACGGCGGCGCCGCACGCCAGCGTCGCGACGAGAACGATTCTAGAGACAGACGGCATTAACATCGGATCCTCCTGCGAATCGGCGTGGATGGTATCACGGCCGAGGCGGAGGCGCGGATAGCTATCAGCTACCAGCTACCAGTTAGCTATTTGTTCGATCGGCTGGAAGCTGGAAGCTGGGAGCTGGGAGCTGGAAGCTGTTTAAGGTAATGGGGCTGGCAGATCGGACTTGCCCATCAGGAACAGGTCTACGCCGCGTGCGGCGCTGCGTCCTTCGGCGATGGCCCAGACAATCAACGACTGGCCGCGCTGCATGTCGCCGGCCGTAAACACCCCGGGCACGTTCGTCATCCAGCGCTCGTCGCGCGCGACGTTGCCGCGATCGGTCAGCGTCACGCCAAAGTCTGAGAGCAAGCCCTGACGCTCGGGGCCGAGGAATCCCATCGCGAGCAACACCAGATCGACATCCATCTCGAACCGGCTGCCCGGCATCGGCTCGAACGACATCTTGCCGTCCTTGCGGACGAGCTCGACTTTAGAGCCGTGCAACGTCTTCACGTGCCCCTGCTGGTCGCCGCTGAATCGCTGAGTGGAGACCGAGAAGACGCGGTCGCCCCCTTCTTCATGCGCGCCGGACACACGAAACACATTCGGCCACAGCGGCCACGGATTGTCGGCCGACCGCACGTCTGGCGGTTTCGGCAGAAGCTCGAACTGATGCACAGACAACGCGCCCTGCCGATGAACGGTGCCAAGGCAGTCGGCGCCCGTGTCGCCGCCGCCAATAATCACGACACGCTTCCCTTTGGCGCTGATGAACCGATCGTCGGGAATCGCATCTCCTTCGACGCGCTTGTTCGACAGCGTGAGGTATTCCATCGCGAAGTGAATGCCCTTCAGCTCGCGGCCCGGTACCGGCAGGTCGCGCGGCATGCCGGCGCCTCCCGCCAACACGACGGCATCGTGCCGCTCCTTCAACTGCGCGGCCGTCATGTCGACGCCGACATTCACGCTGGTCCTGAACTCGACGCCTTCGGCCGTCATGAGGTCGAGGCGACGGTTCAGGAACTTCTTCTCCATCTTGAATTCGGGAATGCCGTAACGGAGCAGGCCTCCGATGCGATCGGATTTTTCAAAGACGGTCACTAGATGCCCTGCACGATTCAGTTGATCGGCGGCCGCCAGTCCCGCAGGGCCGGACCCGATGACCGCTACGCGCTTCCCCGTCCGCACCAGCACGGGCGAGGGCTTGACCCAGCCTTCCTGGAACGCCCGCTCGATAATCGCAACCTCGATCGATTTGATCGTGACTGGATCATCGTGGATGCCAAGCACGCACGATCCTTCGCACGGCGCCGGGCAGAGACGGCCGGTGAACTCGGGGAAATTATTCGTCGCATGCAACCGATCGATCGCGGTCGCCCAGCGGTCCCGGTACACGAGATCGTTCCAGTCTGGGATGAGATTGCCGAGCGGGCAGCCCTGATGGCAGAACGGGATGCCGCAGTCCATGCAGCGGGCGCCCTGCTGCTGCAGCTGATCCTCCGGATACGGTAGATACACCTCGTTCCAGTCCTTGAGGCGCTCGGCCACAGGACGGGTCGGGGCTTTCTTGCGATGAATCTCGATGAAGCCGGTCGGTTTGCCCACTTTAGTTGTTGGTTGTTGGTTGTTAGTTAAACGTTGTCGTTGTCGCCGGTGCGGTCAGTTGGCCGTGGCAAGCAACATCAGCCTCGAAGCGCCGTGTTCGTGCCGCGTAAGTTCCGGCGCGTAGAGGCTGATGTTGGTTGCCACGGCGTTCATCCGGCAACGGCGCCAACAAGCTCCGAGAACTCCGGTTCACGCGACTCGGCTCGTGCTTTGGCTTCCGCCCCCATCACCCGTTTGTAATCGCGCGGCATCACCTTCACGAACGGCTGCTTGGACAACTCGTCCAGAATCTTCGTCGCGTACGTGCTTGACGTGAATGCGATGTGCTTGCCGATCATCCCCCGCACGATGTCCCAGTCCTCGTCTGCCAAGGGATCGAGATCGACCATACCGGGGTTGCAGCACTGTGCGAACCGCCCATGCAGATCGAGCACATACGCCACGCCGCCGCTCATGCCCGCCGCGAAGTTGCGGCCCGTCTTGCCGAGCACGACCACGCGGCCGCCGGTCATATATTCGCAGCCATGGTCGCCGACGCCTTCGACGACGGCGCGCGCGCCGCTGTTGCGCACCGCAAACCGTTCGCCCGCGACGCCGCGCACATAGGCTTCGCCGCTCGTCGCCCCGTAAAGCGTGACGTTGCCGACGATGATGTTTTCTTCCGGCACGAAGGTCGCGCGCGTGGGCGGCCGCACGGCGATGATGCCGCCCGACAGTCCCTTTCCCCAATAATCGTTGGCGTCGCCTTCGAGCGTCATCGTGATGCCGCGCGGCAGGAACGCCCCGAAGCTCTGACCCGCCGAACCCTTGAATTTGATCGTAATGGTGTGGTCCGGCAGTCCGGCTGCGCCATACGCGCGCGTCACTTCCGAACCCAGGATCGTTCCGACGGTCCGGTTCACGTTCCGAATCGGCAAATCGATCTCGACCGCCTTGCGGTGATTCAGCGCATCGGCCGCAAGGCGCAGGAGCTCGTTGTCGAGCACCTTCTCGAGGCCGTGATCCTGCGCCCGCACGCACCGCTGCGCAACCGTCGATGCGACGACCGGCTTGTAGAGAATCTGCGAAAGATCGATGCCCGCGGCCTTCCAGTGATCGAGCGCGGGCTTCACGTCGATGCGATCGACGCGGCCGATCATCTCGTCGATGGTGCGGAAGCCGAGCTCCGCCATGATCTCTCGCACGTCTTCGGCGACGAACCGGAAGAAGTTCTCGACGAACTCCGGCTGGCCCGAGAAGAGCTTCCGCAGCTCGGGATCCTGCGTCGCCACGCCGACCGGGCAGGTGTTGAGATGGCACACGCGCATCATCACGCAGCCAAGCACCACGAGCGGTGCGGTTGCAAACCCGAACTCTTCAGCCCCAAGAAGCGCCGCAATGACGACGTCTCGGCCCGTTTTCATCTGGCCGTCCACCTGCACCACAATGCGATCGCGCAGGTTGTTCATCACGAGCACCTGCTGCGTTTCCGCTAGTCCGAGTTCCCACGGCACGCCGGCGTGCTTCAGGCTCGTGAGCGGCGAGGCGCCGGTGCCGCCGTCGTGGCCCGAAATGAGCACGACGTCGGAATGCGCTTTCGCGACACCCGCCGCCACCGTGCCGACGCCGACTTCAGCTACGAGCTTCACGTGTACACGCGCGCGCCGATTGGCGTTCTTCAAGTCGAAGATCAGCTGGGCCAGATCTTCAATCGAATAAATGTCGTGATGCGGCGGCGGCGAGATGAGGCCGACGCCGGGCGTCGCGTGCCGCACTTTCGCAATCCACGGATACACCTTGTGGCCGGGCAGCTGACCGCCTTCACCCGGCTTGGCGCCCTGCGCCATCTTGATTTGCAGGTCGTCGGCGTTCACGAGGTACTCGCTGGTGACGCCGAATCTGGCCGATGCCACCTGCTTGATCGCGCTCTTGCGCGAATCGCCATTGGCGTCCGGGATGTAGCGCGCCGGATCTTCTCCGCCCTCGCCGGTGTTCGACTTTCCGCCCAGACGGTTCATGGCGATGGCCAGGGTCTCGTGCGCCTCTTGGCTGATCGACCCGTACGACATCGCGCCGGTGGCAAACCGCTTCAGGATCGCCTCGACCGGCTCGACGTCCTCGAGCGGCACTGGCGTCTTCGCGGCCTTCAGTTCGAACAACCCGCGCAGCGTCGCGCGTTTCTTGTTCTGATCGTTCACCGCGTGCGTGTATTCCTTGTACACCTTGTACTGATTGCTGCGCGTAGCGTGCTGCAGCTTGAACACCGTGTCGGGGTTGAAGAGATGGAACTCCCCGTCTCTCCGCCACTGGTATTCGCCGCCTTCATCCAGATCGGGATCGGCCACCGGGCGTTCCGGGAACGCGAGCGCATGGCGCTTGTGCACCTCCTCGGCGATGGGCTCGATGCCCACGCCGCCGATACGGGAGGCCGTATGCGTGAAGTACCGATCGACGAAGTCCTTTTCGAGACCGACGGCTTCGAAAATCTGCGCGCCGCGATAACTCTGTAGCGTGGAGATGCCCATCTTGGACATCACCTTCAACACGCCCTTGTTCAGCGCCTTGATGTAGTTGTCGATCGCCTTCTCGTGCGTGATGCCGACGAGCATCTTCTGCCGGATCATGTCGTCGAGCGTCTCGAACGCCAGGTACGGATTCACCGCGCCGGCGCCGTAGCCGATGAGCAGCGCCAGATGATGGACTTCGCGCGCGTCACCGCTTTCGATCACCAGCGCCGCGCGGTTGCGCGTGCCTTCGCGCACGAGATGGTGGTGCATCGCGGAGGTCGCGAGCAGGCTCGGAATGGGCGCCAGACTGAAGTTCACGCCGCGGTCCGACAAAATTAAAATCGTATAGCCCTCGGCCACCGCCTCGCTCGCCCGCTTCTGCAGATCCTCGAGCGCGCGCGCAAGCGCCCGTCCGCCCTGCGAGGCGTCATACAGCATCGGGATCGTGATCGAGCGGAAGCCGGTCTGGTCGACGTGACGCAGCTTGGCGAGCTCTTCGTTGTTCACGATGGCCGACTTGATCTTGATTTGCCGCGCCGACTCCGGTTCCGGCTTCAGCAGATTCCGTTCAGGCCCAATCGTCGAACCCATCGATGTGACAAGCTCTTCCCGAATGGCGTCGAGCGGCGGATTGGTCACCTGCGCGAACAGTTGCGTGAAGTAGTCGTAGAGCAGCCGCGGCCGGTCCGACAGCACGGCAAGCGCTGTGTCTGTGCCCATCGAGCCGATGGCTTCTTCTCCGGCGGTCGCCATCGGCGCCAGCAGAATACGAAGATCCTCGAGCGTGTAGCCGAACGTGCGCTGACGGTTCAGCACGGTTTCGTGATCGGGAGACGGCAGCAGCGGCGCGTTTGGCAGATCCTCCAGGCTCACCATGTTGGCGCTCAGCCACTCGCCATAGGGCTTGGCCGACGCCAGGTCGCGCTTGATCTCCTCGTCGGCGATGATGCGGCCTTGCGCGGTGTCGACCAGGAAGATGCGGCCTGGATGCAGGCGTTCCTTGAGGAGAATGTTCTCTTCGGGAATGTCGAGCACGCCGACTTCCGATGCCATGATGACGAGGTCGTCCTTCGTCACGTAGTAGCGCGACGGCCGCAACCCGTTTCGATCGAGCACGGCGCCGATC
>JANMJM010000361.1:0-17718 GCA_031371345.1 Vicinamibacteria bacterium | reverse complement strand
GGCGACAGCGTGAATCACGTGCTCGGCCGTACCCAATAATTCCTGCGAGAACTCGACGTCTGATTTCCGCAGCACTTTTTCAAGCTGCCGCCTGCGCTGCTCGAGCGGCTCGCCGCCGAGATCTTTGCCTTCAAGATGCAGAAGATCGAACGCGAACAATCGTATCGCGGTGCCTTTCGCCGTGCGGTGCTGAAGCTGCTGAAAGGACGGCCGGCCCTGCTCGTCGAAGGCCACGATCTCGCCGTCGATGATCACGCGACTCGCATTGAGCCGAAGCACGGCGGCGTGGACCTGAGGGTAATCGCTCGTCAGGTCGTTGCCCTTGCGTGAGAGGATTTTCACCGTCTGTCCCTCTTTCACGACGATGGCGCGATACCCGTCGAACTTCGCTTCGTACATCCATTCGTCGCCGACCGGCAACTTATCCACGAGAGCGGCGGCCATCGGCGTGACAAATTTCAAATTAATGGCCGCCGAAGACAACATAGCCCCGCTTGCGAAGACTGTCGGCCAGGAACACTTCCATCTCGACGGCCCGCTCGTACGGCATCGGGTTCAGGTGCGCGAATAGTTTCGGCACGAGCCTGACGCCGTGCTTCTTGACCACGCGAGCAGCCTTCACGCCGGTCTTGTGATTCTTGAATCGTTCTTCCGGCGTCAATCCTGTCATTCCTACGTAGTAACCGGGACGGCCATCGCCCTTCGGGTTGCGCAAGTAGACGACGTATACAGAATGATGTTCGTTCGGCATCCCCGAGGATCGCTATGGCTTTTACAGCTTACCCCGCCAGTTCGTGCGACGAAGCCGATAAAGCACGTGGCTCTGCAGGCGATGCCCCTCGGGCAGTCCGGGATGATCGAAATCGTCTTCCGGATGAAATGTCATGCCGAGCCGTTCCATCACGCGCCTGGAAGGTACGTTCGCCGTCGCCGTAAAGGAAACGACTTCCTCGAGGTCGAGCCGATCGAACGCGAACTCGAGCACGGCGCGGGCCGCCTCGGTCGCGTACCCGCAACCCCAATGATCGATGCCCACCCGCCAGGCAATGTCCACGCATGGCGTGAAATGCGCCTTGAATCGGGGCGTCGAGAGCCCGACGACGCCGCCAAACGGCGCGACCCCTGGAATTTCCATCGCCCACAAACCGAAACCGTGCTGGTTGAAGTGCGCTTCGATTGCATCGACCGTGCGATCGCTTTCCGCGCGCGTCAACGGGCATTTGAAAAACTCCATTTCCGCCGGGTTCGCGGTCATCGCGGCGAAGACCTCGCGGTCGCCGGGGCGCCACCGGCGTAGAAGAACACGTTCGGTGCGGAGCTCTTGCGGCAGGTTTGTCGGCATCAGGTTGTAACCAGTTATCACGGGCATTCGCGGCCCGAAGAGGACAGTTGGATGAAAACATCACGATTATGGCCTATTTTTGACGTTTTCCGGCGGCATATCGGTTGCAGTCCCGTCCGATACAGGGCCAGGAGGCGACTTATGAAACGTGAACTTGCAGTAGTCATCGCGCTTTGTATGCTCGGCGCGTCGGTGTCCGCTCAATCGAGGCGCAACGGCGGTGGCGGTGGCATCACCCTCTATGCCGATCCCGATTTCCGCGGCGAAAGCGCGACGTTCCGGACCGACACGCCGGATCTGCGCGGCTACAGTCTGAACGACAAAGTGTCCAGCATCGACCTGCCGAACGGCGAAACGTGGGAGGTATGCCAGGACGTCAACTACGGCAACAGGTGCCAAGTGGTGTCCGGCAGTATTTCGAACCTGCGCAACATGGGGTGGAACGACCGCATTTCTTCTCTTCGTCGCGTCGGCAACATCGCAAGTAATCGCCGGAACGGCGGGTACGGCGGCGTCGTGTCACCCAGAAACCCGCAATCTCGAAACAGACAATCTCAAAACTCACAATCGCTCCGCTTTTTCGATCGTGCCGACTTCCGCGGCTCGTCGTCGATCGTCATGGGCAACTCCCCCGATGTCAGTTTCGTCGGCCGTCCGCGCAGCGTTCAAGTCCGCGGCGGGGCCTGGGAGCTCTGCGATCGCTCGGGCCGATGCGCCACCGTCACGCAAGACGTGCCCGACCTGACGCAGCTCGGATTGCGAGATCGCCTGCGGTCGGCCAACCTGGTCAACGACCGGGGATACGGCAACGGCAACCAGCGAAACCAGGGCAATAACCGGAACGGCTCGTGGTGGCCGTAAAGAACTGGCGATAGTTTTGCTATGACGGCAGGGTGATGAATCTTGCCGAAGGAGAGCTCCGCGTCGGCCGGAAGACGGTCAAACTGACCAATCTTCAGAAGCCCTTCTGGCCGGCGCTCGGGCTTTCGAAAGGCGACCTGCTCACCTACTACGTGAACGTTTCCCAAGCCCTCCTCCCCCATCTTAAGAACCGGGCGATGGTGATGAAGCGCTACCCGAACGGCGCCGCGGGCCCGTTCTTCTTCATGAAGCGGACGCCGTCACCAAAACCGGACTGGCTACAAACCTGCGCGATCGAACATGCATCAGGAAACGTGATCGACTTCCCGATGATTCAGGATGTGGCCGCGCTCCTATGGGTGGTCAATCTCGGCTGCATCGACCTCAACCAGTGGTACGCGAGATGCGACGATGTGGACCGACCGGACTATTTCCATTTTGATCTCGATCCCGGACCGGGAGCGCCTTTCGAACAGGTGCTCGAGTCGGCCCTGCTCGTACGCGACGCGTTGAACGCGCTGAAGGTGCCGTCATATCCAAAAACCAGCGGCTCGAAGGGTATTCATGTGTATGTGCCGCTGAAGCGAGGACCGCGGCAAAAGGAGGTCTGGACCTTCACGAAAGCGTTCGCCATCGCGCTTGCGGACCGCTATCCAAAGATTCTGACGTGGCAATATCGCATCGCAAAGCGGCCGCGCGGCCGAGTGCTCGTCGATTACAACCAGAACGCGTGGGGCCGTACGCTCGCCAGCGTCTACTCGGTGCGGCCAACGCCGGCGGCCAGCGTGTCCACACCTGTAACGTGGGATGAGATCGAGCGCGGCATTACACCGGAGCAATTCACGATGGGCGTGGTCGAGCAACGGATCGCGAAGCATGGCGATTTGTTCGCGCCTGTCCTTGGCGGAAAACTGTCTCTCCCCACACTCTCACAATGAAAATAGCCGGCGTGGCCTATCCGTTGCCGCCAATGGAGGCCTCGACGGCGGACGCGTTGCCGACCGATGGCGACTGGCAGTACGAACCAAAGTGGGACGGCTTCCGCTGTGTCGCCTACCGCGATGGCGACACCGTGAAGCTGCAATCGAAGTCGGGACAGCCCCTCGAGCGCTATTTTCCCGAAGTCGTCGAGCGGCTTCTGAAGGTCGGCGCGACGACGTTCGTGCTCGACGGCGAGCTCGTCGTGCCCGTCGGCAAATCGTTGTCGTTTGACGATCTTCTGCAGCGCATCCATCCAGCGGCGAGCCGAATCCTGAAACTCTCTAAAGAACGGCCGGCATGGCTGGTCGTCTTCGATCTTCTCGTGAACGGTCAGCGCGTGTTTCTCGACGAGCCGCTCGAGGTGCGCCGGCCAGCGCTCGAGGCATTCATGAAAGGGCGTGGCGCGTCCGGCAACGGCGTCGAGATATCGCCCGCGTCGCTAGACGTCACAACCGCCAATAAATGGCTGTCTGGATCGGGAAGCGCACTCGATGGCGTCATCGCCAAACGTCTTGGCGTTCCCTACAGCTCGGGCGATCGCAAGGGGATGGTGAAAGTGAAGCGCCGCCGGACCGCCGACTGCGTCGTCGGCGGCTTTCGCTACGGCACGAAGAGCAAGGTCGTTGGCTCGCTGCTGCTCGGGTTATACGACAAATCGGGCACGCTGCATCACATCGGATTTACGTCCGGGATCACGGTCGAACAGCGAAAAGCGCTGACGCCGAAGCTGGAGAGTCTCAAGGGCGGGCCCGGATTCACCGGCCGCGCGCCTGGAGGGCCGAGCCGTTGGAGCACGGAGCGATCGAGCGAATGGGTTCCGCTGAAGCCGGTGTTGGTCGTCGAAGTGGGCTACGACCATTTCAGCCAGGGGCGCTTCCGTCACGGCACGAAGTTTCTTCACTGGCGGCCGGACAAAGCGCCGTCCCAGTGCACGATGGATCAGGTTGAGCATAAGAGCGCAGGGTTCGCGGTGCTGCGCTCGGAGAACTAGTGGCTAGTGAATCGACGTTGCGGGTGTGGAGGATGACGATTGTTTGGCGATGGCGCGCGAGATCATCTCTTCCAACTGGGTCTTGTCAATTTTGAACGGGCCAGAGACCGCCGCTCCCGCTTGAATCTCGATTGCCACCACAACGCCCTTGTCCTCGAATGGATTGACAATCCAGCTGAAGCCCCGCAGGAAGACCGACGTATCGATCGACTGAGGATTCTTCGCCCGGTGAATCGCGAGGAGCATCGCCTTCAGCAGCATCGAGACATCGTTATCGGTCCAGGCAGAGGGATTCCCCTCGACGCCGTCGATGACCTGTGTTTTGGCAAAATCGGTTCCTCGGAGCCATATGTCAACGTTGAGTTCCATATTATTCAGGCGCGATTATAGCCCGAAGTTCAGCGGGCTCCGTCACCGGCGCGCCGCACGTGAAGTTCTGGCACACATACGCCGTCGCCTTGCCGTCGCGCGTGCCCATCGACGCGATGAACGGAAGTAGGCGCGCGAGATCGGCTTGCGGAGCCCCAGGCTGAACGCTCACGCTCACACTGAAGGGCTGATAGATTCCGGCGAGCTCGGCCTGCAATGCGGCTGCATCATCGCGCGATCGATCACCGACGATGACAATCTGGCGGATGCCGGCATGATAGGTCGACAGCGCCGACATCAGCATCGGAACCGCGCGCGCGATCTTCGCAAGATTCGGCCCGAACATTTTCAGCGTCTTTTCAATCCGCTCGACGAAGCGTGCTTCACCTGTGAGGTGCGACAGAAACAGGAGATTCAGTACCGACACCGAGCTCGGCGCCGGCTCGGCGCCGTCGTAATCTTCTTTCAATCGAAGAATCACACTGGGATCTTCGCCCGTCGTGTTGAACCAGCCGCCGTTTTCCTCATCCCAGAACAGCGCATCCTGCCGCGTCTGCAACGTAAGCGCCCATTCCAGCCAGTGCGCATTGCCGCTCGCTTGAAACAGCTCGAGCAGGCCATAGATGAGATACGCGTAATCTTCGGCGTAGCCGTCGATGGCGGCGTTGCCTTCCCGGTAGCGGCGTCGAAGGATCTGCCGCGACCCGTCCCACATCGCCTTCTGGAGGAACTGGGCGTTACGCACGGCCGACTCGAGATGGCGCGCGCGAGCATCCGCTGACGGCAGCATACGCGCCGCGCGAGCGAAGGCGGCCAGCATCAAGCCGTTCCATCCGGTCAGCACCTTGTCGTCGAGGTACGGGCGAGGGCGCGCAAGCCTTGCCTTGAAGAGCACCATGCGGGCGCGGTGCAAGGCCGCTTCCACGTCACCTTGGGATTTACCGGTCTTCGCGGCGATTTCCTCGATGGAGCCGGCGACATACAGCAGATTCTTGCCGGTGAACTCGCCCTGCGGATCGTCGGGCGCATTGCCGTCCGGCCGGATACCGAACCGCGTCTTGAAGATTTGCGCGTCTTCACCGAGCAACTGATCGAGCTCGGCGTCGGTCCATAGGTAGAACGCGCCTTCCATTTTGTGAGGATGTGGCTTTTGCGCGTCTTCCGGCGGCACGCTGTCGGCGTCTTCAGCCGAAAAAAATCCGCCTTCGGCGCTGCTCATCTCGCGCCGCACGTATTCGAGCGTGTCTTCTGCCACGTCGGCGAAAAAACGGTCGCCGGCAAGCTGATACGTTTCGAGCGACGCCATCGTGATTTGCGCCTGGTCGTACAGCATTTTCTCGAAGTGCGGCACGCGCCAGTTGCCGTCGACCGAGTAGCGATGGAACCCGCCGCCAATGTGATCGCGCATGCCGCCAAGCGACATCGCCTGCAGCGTTTTCGCCACCATGAACGCCGGCGTGAAATCGTGCGATCGGGCGGTCTCGCGGAGCAGAAACAGCAGCTCGCTCGGCCGGGGAAATTTCGGCGCGTCGCCAAATCCGCCGCGCGCCTTGTCGAACGTCTGCGCGAACTGCGCCACCCCTTCCGTCAATGTTTCGGGACCAGGAACCACCGTGCCTCCGGCGACGGTCTTCAGTCCCTTGATTTGTCCGGTGAGCGTTTCGGAAGAAGCCTGAACTTTCGCGCGCTCTTCCTTCCACACGCGCACGATCTCGCGAAGGATGTCAGGAAAGCCCGGGCGGCCCCAACGTCCTTCAGGGGGAAAGTACGTGCCGCCGTAAAACGGTTTCAGCTCGGGCGTCAGCCACACGCTCATCGGCCATCCACCCGATCCGGTGGTCGCCTGCACGAAGGTCATGTAGACGCGGTCGACGTCAGGCCGCTCTTCTCTGTCAACTTTGATCGACACGAAATCGCGATTCAGGATCTCGGCAATCGCGGCGCTCTCGAACGACTCGTGCGCCATCACGTGACACCAGTGGCACGTGGAGTACCCGATCGACAGGAAGATGGGTTTGTCTTCTCGCTTCGCTTCCTCGAAGGCGTCGGGCCCCCACGCGTACCAGTGAACCGGGTTGTCGGCGTGTTGAAGGAGATACGGACTTTGCTCTGCTCCCAGACGATTTCCTGAACTAGCCATTCAATTGGGCACCTGCGGCCCTGGTATCGTCCCGAAACTTCCCGTACGACGCAGTGAACTCTACGCCCCACAGCAGGATGACGGCCGACACATATACCCAGATCATGAACACGATAATGGTGGCGATAGAGCCGTGAATACGGCTGAATCGCGAGGGATCTTTCACGAACCAGGCAAATCCCTTGAACCCGCCGTTCCACACGAGGCCGGTGATTAAGGCGCCGAGCCAGACATCTTTCAGGAGCACCTTCACGTTGGGGACGAAGTAATAAATGAGACCGAACACGAACGCCGGCAACAGCGAAAGAGACGACCGAATCATGTAGCTCCTGAACATGTCGATCGCGGGGTACGCCAGGTGGTAAGGCGCGAACCAGCGAGTTTCGGCGATTTGAACCACCGTCAAGGCAAGAAGCCCGATGAACAACAGCAACCCTGCGGTGGCGAGCATCAAGAATGAAAACGCGCGGTGGCTCCAGAAGTTCCGCGTCTTTTCCACACCCCACGCATGATTCACCGCCGTGCTGATCGCGCTAAACACACCGAGCGCCGCCCACACGAGTCCGAGACCTCCGCCGATGCCGATTCTCAACGGCGACTGGCGGAACGCATCGAGCTGGCTGATGATGAAATCGAACTGCCCGGGAAAGTACCGCAGTGCGAAGAGCAGAACTTTCTGCCGTGCGGCATCATCGGCGGTGACGCTGCCGAGGATGGAGATGACGATGAGCGTAAAGGGAAAGAGCGACAGGAGGCCGTAGTAGGCGATGGAGGCGGCGTAAGTGAGGTCGTCGCCGTCATACATCTCGACGACCGCCCGCCAGGCTGAAAGCCGCGTAATCCGCCAGGTTTCGCGGAGTTCTGCCAGAAAGTCACGACTGCGCCACGACACGTCTCCTCTATAATGCCTTCAATGGCCGAAGAGCCCAAGCCCGTGATTACGCCAGTTCGCTCGGCATTGGCGCCTCCCGCCTGCACAAACTCAGATTCGGACAAGATGATCTGCGAGCGCTGCGGAGAGGAAATGTATCGGATGCACGCGGTGTGGCGGTGTCCGGCGTGCCGGTTCAAGACCGATTGCTGCGGCTGGTAGGCCGCCCAAGTCGGCCAGCGTGCCGCGCGATGGCGCGGATTTACGAGCCCGGCAACTTGTCGTAGCAGCGTGGATAGTCAAGCGGTGGCTTCAGTATTCCAGCCGGGCGCGAACGTCAGTGCTCCCGCAAGGTCCTTCATCGCCGCGATTTAGAAAGCTTTGCGCCAATCTGGCACGAACGTCCACTGCCCATTGAACCTCTCGGCGGCTTCGCGTCGAGACTAGACTGTTTGGGTAGCGGCAATCGAGGTCGTGGTTTCTTCTTTTTCCGACGCTTCAATCATCTTCACGACGTCCTCGAAGGGCATCATGTTGATGGCGTCGTAGTCCGGCGGGCAGCCGAACTCGCGTATCTGCGGGGCCGTGGGGTTGCCCAGCGTCACGCACAATCCGCAACCGATGCAGAGATCGGCGCGCACGGCGCAAACCATGCGGCCGTCGCGGTCGCGCTCTTCGACGATGCAGCCGGCGACGGGGCACGCGGCCTGACAGATGGAACAGGCAAACGCGCCGAAGCATCGATCCGGGTCGATGACAGCGATCGTTTTCGGGGCCTTCTTGCGCGGCCCACTCATCATCTTGGTCCACATGACGGTGAATTATACCTGAACCTGAAAGGTTTACCCCTTGCCCCTTACCCCTCTTTCCGTCCCCGTCGCCTCTTCCTCGACGTCGCGCGGCACGTGTTCCAGCCAACGCTCGGCGTCGATGGCCGCCATGCAGCCGGTGCCGGCCGCGGTAATGGCCTGACGATAAATGTGATCCTGCACGTCGCCGCATGCGAACACGCCCGGAATATTCGTGCACGTGCCCTTGCCCGTCACGATATATCCGTTGTGGTCCATTTCAAGCTGTCCCTTGAACAACCCCGTGTTGGGCGTGTGGCCGATGGCCACAAAGACGCCGTCGACTGGCAGCTCGGTGCGCTCGCCGCTGATCGTGTCGCGCAATAGAATGCCGGTGACGTGGCCTTTCGACGTGTCGAGAATGTCCTCGACCTCGCAGTTCCAGGCGAAGTCGATCTTCTCGTTTTCGAACGCCTTGTCCTGCATGATTTTCGACGCGCGCAACGTGTCGCGCCGATGAATGACTGTGACCTTCGACGCGAACTTCGTGAGGAAGGTCGCTTCTTCGAGCGCCGAGTCACCGCCGCCAACCACGGCAATCGGTTTTCCGCGGAAGAAAAATCCGTCGCAGGTGGCGCAGGTCGACACGCCGTGACCAAGTAACTTCCGCTCTGCCGGCAATCCGAGCAGCCGTGCAGAGGCGCCGGTCGCGATAATCAGCGTCTCGGTGTACATCAACTTGTCGTTCACTTCGAGTTTGAACGGACGGCGGGAGAGATCGGCGGAGGTCACGTTGCCCTGGATGATTTCCGCACCAAAGCGCTCGGCCTGCGCGCGCATGTCGCCCATGAGGTCGGGGCCCATGATCCCTTCCCGGAAGCCCGGAAAGTTTTCCACCATGGTGGTGAGCATCAGCTGACCACCGGCCTCGATCCCTTCGATGACGAGCGGCTTCAGATTCGCACGAGCCGCGTATAGCGCAGCGGTCAGGCCTGCGGGGCCCGATCCGATAATGGTGACGTTCCGATGCGGGCTCATTACACGTGCTTGTCGATGAGCAGTTTCAGCTGATCCTTATCGGCCAAACCGACGATCGACTCGACGATCTCACCGCCCTTGAAAATCAGGATGGTCGGGATACCGCGAATGCTGAACCGCGCCGACGTGCCTGGGTTCTCGTCGACGTTGAGTTTGCCGACCGTCACCTTCCCGTCGTAATCGTTGGCAAGCGCGTCAACCGTTGGCGCCAGGCGCCGGCACGGGCCGCACCATTCCGCCCAAAAATCGACCAGCACCGGCTTCTCTGCCTTCACCACCGTTTGGTCAAAATTACCGTCGGTAAAAATCTGGATCTTCTCCGAAGCCATTCGTGTGTCCCCCTGCTCAGGGCGCCGCCAAGGCGCGTTCATATAGTTTGACGTACTCGCGCGCCGATCGGTCCCATGAAAAGTCCTGCCGCATACCCGCTAGCTGCAATGTCTTCCAGATATTTGGGTTAGCGAAGGCCGACAGGGCCCGTTCGAGCGCTGCCAGGAGCGCGGCAGCCGTGTAGTCCGTGAACTTGAAACCCGTGCCTGTACCCGTCCGTTCATTGTAATCCGTAACGGTGTCATCGAGCCCGCCCGTGGCACGCACGATGGGCACGGTACCGTACCGCATGCTGTACATTTGATTCAGGCCGCATGGCTCAAAACGAGACGGCATCAGGAACATGTCTGATCCGGCCTCGATCAAGTGGGCCAGCCGCTCGTCGAATCCAATCTTCACGGCAAAGCGATCGGGATAGGCGGCCGCCAGCTCGCGCCACATCGTTTCGTACTGCGGATCGCCGGTGCCGAGCACGGCAAAGCTGGCGCCCAACGAGGGCAAAAGATCGGCAAGCTCGGCGATAAGGTCAAAGCCTTTTTGATCGACCAACCGCGAGACGAGGCCGATGAGCGGGCGCGGAAGGTGGGCGGCCGTCGTGCGTACGCCGATCGTCTCGAGCAGCTCGCGCCTCGACGCGTCTTTATGTTCGAGGCTGTGCTCGTCGTACGGCTCGGGTAAATACGGGTCGCGCGAGGGATCCCACCGATCGGTATCAATTCCGTTCAGCACGCCGTACAGATCGGCGGCGCGCCCGGCGAGAACCCCATCGAAGCCAGCGCCGTATTCCTCGGTTTGAATTTCCTTCGCGTAGGTGGGGCTCACCGTCGTGATGATTCGCGAATAGTTAATCCCGCCCTTCAGAAAACTCATCTGATTCCAAAATTCCACGCCGTCGATCGCCATCACGCTCGACGGCAAATCCAGCGGCTGGAGCCAGTCGGGCGGAAACGATCCCTGATAGGCGAGATTGTGAATGGTGAAGATCGACGCCATCGATCCGATGCGCGGATTGCCCGCGTAGCGCGCGCGGAGATACACCGGCGCAAGGCCCGCCTGCCAGTCGTGGGCGTGAAGCACGTCGAATGTTTCGCGGCTCTGCACCGCATATTCGAGCGCGGCGCGGCACAGAAACCCGAACCGGCGCGGGTTGTCGGGATAGTCGCTGCCGGTCCCGTAGATGGACTCCCGATCGTAGAGCTCGGGCCGATCGACGAGGACGACGCGCACGCCTTCGGCGAGCGGCTGCTCGATCACGATCGTTGCCCCTCCGCCGCGGAGCGGCACCTGAATGGTCGCGGCCGAGCCGTGTGCCTGCGTGTGGCGATACTTCGGGGTGACCAGGGTGACGCGGTGGCCAAGGCGACCCAGGGCGAGCGGGAGGGCGCCGAGCACGTCGGCGAGCCCCCCGGTCTTGGAAAACGGGAGGGCTTCGGAACCAACCATCAAAACCGAGACACTCATCAGCGATTGGCAGAATTAAACGCCGTACGATGGATACTATTGCATCACTCTGTCCTGTGCGTCAGAATTCCCAGGTGGACGCTCCTAAGACAGATCTACCTGCGCGCCCGGGCCGCGCCGAGCCTCGCGACGTGGTCGAGCTTCGGCAGCTGAAGCACGATCAGCCGGACTTGGCCTCGGCGGCCGACATGCAGATCGAGCTTCTGGGCGCGCAACGGCGGATTCAGTCGAGGGTCCCGCTCCCCTCCTCCACGTTCGACCGGCGGAAACCAGACAACCAGCAGCGGCGCCCGGTGCTCGAGTTCAAGGATATCCCGATCGACTGGACCGATTTTCGGTTGATGGTCAGGCAGACCGCCGACATTCTGCGGCGCTTCGAGACCCTGGACACGGCCGACTACGATCACATCCAGGCGTTGGCGCGCGACGGCCAAGTCGAAGCGGTCGTGGCCGCATGGTACGAAAGCGCCATGACGCCGGCGCGCCGCAAGACCGATCCGCAAACGCACGAGAAGGAGCTCCTCGACCAGGTGCTGCTGCTGTCGATGCGTCCGTTTCTCGCGCGATGCGCCGAGGCGCTGCTGCCACGCATGGAACTGGCGGATTGGTCGCAGCCCTGCTGCCCGATGTGCGGAGGGGAACCGGAGTTCGCCTATATCAACCCCGCTGCCGAACGATTGCTGATCTGCAGCCGCTGCACTGGGCAGTGGCGTTACGACCCGATCGCGTGCCCATATTGCGAGAACAACGATCGCAGCCGCATCACGTCGTTTACGAGCCGGGATCAGCGCTACCGCCTGTACGCGTGCGACGTGTGCCATCGGTATCTGAAGGCCTACGACGGACGCGACGGTAGCCGTCCGGCCATGCTTGCCGTCGACTCCATTGCCACACTGCCGCTCGACGCCGCCGCCATTCAGCGCGGCTATCAGAGTTAGTTGTTGGTTGGTTGGTTGTTAGTTGTTAGTTGTCGACTCCAGCTACGCCCTGCCAGCGACGAGCTTCCAGCTTCCGGCTATGAGCTTCGAGGCGGAGACGCGCGGCGTCGCAGAAAGTGCACGTTTCACGCCGTGCATCTGGGCAAATTGTTCGCTCGTTCCGGAACGAGCCGCTCCTTAGTTCTCCAATCTCGACGCAAGGGCGCAGAGGCGCAGAGGCGCGCGGAGAATTTCTTTCGCTGATCCGACGACCTCACTCGGCCGAGGCCTCTCCGTGGGCATCGCAGAAATTGCGACGATCCTCGGGGTGGGTGCAAGCAGATTTTTCACTCGTTCCAGAACGAGCTGCGCGCGATGCCTCCGTATAACTCAAAGTAAAAACTCTGCGCCCCCGCTTCGTACGTGGATCTAAAAACTGAAAACCGAAAGCCGGGAGCTGGAAGCTGGGAACTGAAAGCTGGAAGCTGGAAGCTGGCTGCTGAAACTAACCGAAAGCTTATTTAGCTGCTGCGACAGCCGGTGTGTTGAGGCCGAGCAGCTGCGTGCGGGCCGAGAGCCACGACAGCAGATGCCGCGTTTCCCAGAAGCGCCCGAGATTCGAGCTTGCGCCAAGCACCACCACCGCGAGCGATGGGCCGCCCTGCGGCAGTTTCAGCAGCGTCGCGAGGCAGTAACCGGCCTTGCTGATGAAACCCGTCTTGCCGCCGCGCACGTCGACGTCGCCGGCGCGCAGAATCTGATTGGTGCTGTGCACAGTGATGATGCGGCCGCCGCGCGGACCGGCTGTGCGGAACGAATATTCCGGCGTCCGCATAATCGGACCGATGCGATCGTCTTCACCCGCAAAGGCAATCAGGCGCGCCATATCGTAGGCGGAGGAAATGTTGTCGGCGAACAGGCCCGACGGATCGACGTAGGCCGTGTGGTCGAGACCGAGATCTTCGGCCTTCTGATTCATCCGAGCGATGAAGCCGTCATAACCGAGCGGCGAGATGCGCGCAAGCGCGCGGGCCGCGGCGTTATCGGACGGCAGCAACAGCAGGTGCAGCAAATCGGCGAGCCGAATCTGGTCGTTGGTTTTCAGGTAGGTCGTCGATGCGCGCAGAGTGTCGGCGCGCGTGATGACGACTTCCTGATTCAGGTCGGTGGCGCTTTCGAGGAACACGATGGCGGTCATCACTTTTGTGATGCTGGCGATCGAGCGCTCGTCCTGCGAATTCTCTTCCCACAGCACCTTACCGCTGGCGGGGTCGTAAATGATCGCGGCAGCCGCCCGGATATCGGGAACCAGCTGGCCGCTCGCGTCGGTGCGGTAGCGCGGCGTGCTCGCTTCAGCCAGCGCGCGGGCCGAGTGGGCGCGCGACGCACGGATGCGGGCCACGCGAGCCCTGGCTTTGGCAGCGCCCGACGCCCTGGTTCTGGCCGCCCCAGCCGATTTCGCCGCCGCGGCGTGCGTGGCAGTTGCCCGGCTGACGGTCTCGGCCCCGACACCGACGGTGCCGGTGAGGCAGAGTCCCAGCCAGAGGGCAGTGACACGGGCTACGTCGAACTTGTAAGTCCTAGAATAGAACACGTTTATATGTCTCTACGGAGGTTCATCGGTATTCTAGCAAAGGGCCGATAGACCTTCCAAGAAAAAAATGTCCGAAAGGGCTGATAAAAGACAGGATAGCGTTCGATACGCTATTCAGACAGTATGCCAGAACTCGCTGTAATCGAATATAAAGCTTTGCGCGCAACCATTCGCGAGCGTGGATCGCTCCGAATGTGTGCTGTTTTGATTGGTCTCGCCGCCTGGGGTGCGCTCGCATTAGGCCTCCTGGCTGCCGATGTTGGCGGCGCTGCAACGATGGTACCTTTCGTTGTCCTGGCAAGTGCCTTTGAAATTAGTTTCTTCATCCATACGGGTGTCGAACGGGTCGGCCGCTATCTTCAGGTGTTTTTTGAAGAAGCGGAAAATGTCATCGGTTGGGAAACCACCGCGATGAATTACGGGCGGGCGTTTCCCGGTGGACTCGATCCGCTGTTCACCGTCATCTTCGCGAGTGCCGGCGTCGTGAATTTCACGAGCGCCTTCCTGCTCACAACACGACGACCCGGATGGATGGTGATTGCCTTCCTCGCGCATCTCGCTTTCGGCTGGCGCCTCAGCGTCGCGCGCCGTTTGTCTGCGGGCCAACGCGCGGCCGACCTCGAGCGCTTCCGCTCACTCAAGAACCAGAAGAGCGCTTAGCCTTCAGCCTTTCCATATCCAACTATTTGGTTCGGCGCATCAAAAATCCATCGACTGGGGCTCATGTGACACAGATGCGCAGCCCTGCCCACAACGGCCAGAATTGTTATTCGCGTTGAATTATTAGAAAAAAGTCAGACGCGTGGAGACCCGTGTTGATAACTGTAGCAGCGCTCCGTGGGGGAACCATCGGTACACTATTTGCTGTTGCGCTGCACGGAGGTTGGTATGGGTAGTTTCGTTCGGCTTCTCGGATTCACCACGCTTGGGTGCGGCTGTGTCGTGGGACGTTACCGCGAGCTGGCGACCAATCGCGATGTGAATTATGTCGAGGAGAAGGGCGACGGATGCCAGACGCATGCGCATCGGCGCAATCACACGGTTGCCGAGCGCCTGAGCGGCACCTCGATCCTGAGCGCAGTGAGATCGGCCTAGTCGAAGAACCGACTGTCAGGCCTTCGGCTTGGCAGCCGTCGGCACGGGCTTTAGCGTGTACTCCCGCCTGAACAGTACTTCGAAATTCCCGCCATCCGCCTCTTTCTTCTTCACTCTGATTTCAACCTGACGGCGCCGCTGGGTGGGATCGGGATTGCTCGAGTAGTAGCCGAGCACGTAGTAGTCGCTCGTCTCTGCGTCGATGCGCTTCAGCGCTTTGCTGAAATCGTTGGTGTTCACGACGGCGATGCCGCCGGTTTGTTCGGCGAGCACGCGCAGGCTGTCCTGCTGTTTGCGCAAGTGCGTTTCCCATTCAACGGGATCGACCTGCTCGTCGAGGTCCTGCCCCGCCATCAGCCCGCGCGGATCAACCGTGTAAAACGTCGCGTTGGCGCGATTGGCCGACCGAATCAGCTCGTTCAGCTCGATCGCGAGATCGGTGTCGCTGAACTGCTGGCCCTGCGTGAACATTGAGTTGGACGGGTCGTTCGGATCGACGTTCTGGTTATTCAGAAAACCCGCACCGGCCGTGCCCGCGCGTGAGGACGCGAACGGATTGAAGTCGTAGCCGCCGCTGATCATGACGACGGCTTTGCGGCGGTTGTGCGTCTGCTCGAGGTTGTGCAGCAAGTCGTAAATCGTCGAGAACGCCACGTGCGCGCGATGCATGACTTCCTGCGGTGTCTCGCCCGCCGCCGACTGCTGAATGATTTCTGAGGGCCGCAAGCCGCCGCCGGTCATCTTGTTGGCGGCCTCTTCCATGCGCGTGCGGTCGTACGTCAAATCGATCGCGATCGACGAGGTGCCCGTCGACACGATGCCGAACAGATCGCCGTCGTGGATGAGCTCCTTCGCCATGTCCCGGAACAGTTTCCGGATGCGGGACGTGTCGCGGAACTCCATGTGCAGATCGTCCACGACGAAAAGGATCACACGCCCTGCGGTGTCGTTGACCGGCCGGGCGGCCGGCAGGATGATGCCTTCGCGAACCGGCGTTGGCGCCGCCACCATCGTCGTGTAGGCCCGTCCGCCGTGAATCATGACGAACGACGTCAGATCCTGCTTCACGCCGTCTTCATACAGCTCGAAATCGTCTTTGCTGAGATCCGACTGAAACTGGCCGCGCTTGTTTCGAACGATGACGTCCGAATTCACGAGATCGACCGACACGCGGAAGGTCGGTGTCGGACCGTCCAGTTGCGCGCCCTTCTGCTGCGCGTGTGAATCGGCCTGCAACGCCAGGAGCGCCGCAACGACCCAGAATGCCCATTTCAGTTTTTTCATTGAGCTTCCAGTTTACTCCTCATCCCCGTCTTCGTCAGCCTCGGCCTCGGGCAGAGCGGCGGCTGTTTCTCCACCGGCGGCCGCGGGCTGGCTAGCCGGTCCGCCCTTATGGCGCCGTCGGCCCCCGCGGCGCGATCGCCGGCGGCGGCGGAGTCCGAGCGCGGCGCGGAGATCCCGAATCTTGGCTTCGAATTCTTCGAGCCCCTTACGCACTTCTTCTGCAGTGACCCACGTGTCGGGATTCAGCGCGTCGGCCTGACCGCGCAATTGTGCGATCCGCTCGGCGTCGCCGCCTCGCTCGGTAATGCGCGCCTGCAGTTCGGCATATCGCGCCCGAAGCCGGGTGAGCGGCTCTCGTGCAACGACCGACTGGATCGCGGTCAACGACGGCGGCGGCAGCTCTTCCGCATCGGGGTGCGTCATTTGCTCGAGCGCGGCTTCCATCAGCGGCATCAGCGGGACTTCGGCGGGCAACGGTTCTTCTGCGATCTCCGCTTCGATGACGGATGGCGCTTCTGGCAAAGCCTGACGCGGCGGCGCCTGGCGTCGGCGCCCATCGCGTCCCGGCCGCTCTACTTTCTCGCGCGCATCACGGCGCCCGCGGCGGTTTCGTCCGTCCTCAGATGGCGGTGCGGGAGGCGGTTGAGCTTCGAGAATCTTCTGCCAGTCAAACTCGATGTCGGGGTTGTGTTCTTCGATCCAGCGGATGGCGTCTTCGTCGAGCGCGGGACGGCCGACCTTTACGCCAGGCGGTGTGCGGAACCAGTAAAGAACGCGCTGTTGCGCCCGGCCGCGCTGGCGGCCCGCATGGACGAGGGCGGTGGTTTCATACCCGCGCTTGTCGCGAGTGAACCGGAGAAATGGCAAAGCTATTTACGTTTCGGAGAACGCGCCGAGGTCTTGCGGGCTGGCTTGGGCTTGGGCCGTTGGACAGCCTTGCGAGCGGCCGGCTTTGGCTTCGACGCTTTGGGTTTTTTGCTAGGTTTGCTACTGGGTTTGCTACTGGGTTTGGTGCTGGGTTTGGTGCTGGGGCCGGCGACGGGCTGCACGTGTTTCCGTCCATCGGGGGCCCCTTTATGAACCGACACGAACCGCATCTCGTCGCCAATCCAGTGGTAGCTCACAATTTCGGCGACCGACAGGTTACTGTCGGTGCAGAGCCGCTTGGCGACCTCCGCCATGGAGGCAGGTACATAAAGATGAAACGCGGGGCGCAGCCGACTGTAGGGCGCCCACTCGGACAGCGACTCGAGGTTATTCACCGACTCGACCGTTTCGACCTCAATAACCGTCTCGACCTTGCGGGCCCTGTCCAACGAAGTCAGGACGACATCGGGGAACACCGCGGTTGGGCCGGTGCCCACAGGGGCGTTCTGCTCCATGCCAGGGTTGATCCCGACGTCGAAACGACGGCGAAACCTGGTCTGCAAAAGGCGAATGATCCGGTCGTGCTCGAGTTGCTCCCGGACTGGCCTGACGAGGATGGGGCTCACGAATCGGCGACTATAACATGGATGACGCCGCTGTAAACCCCTCTCTTTTCGGCTGGTTGGAAGTCCTATGGAATCTCGGGGGAGCGACCGATAAGACCGTCTGAACAGGTTACAATGACTTCCGACAAACCCAATAGCGTGTCCACCTTGGCAGTTTCCACCC
>JANMJM010000351.1:0-8830 GCA_031371345.1 Vicinamibacteria bacterium | reverse complement strand
TTGGAACGTTGCTCTCGGGATTCTTATATCAGCAAGCAGGGATTACCGGCTCGTTGTGGGGTTCGGCGATTCTGGCGGCGGTGGCGGGGCTGTGCGCGTTTATCTTGCCGCCCGTTCCGATGGGAGCCGTGTCGTGGGCTGATGGCGGTAGTGACGATTAATAGCCGCTGACAGTCTGTGTTGCTCTAGCAGAGAATTGGCGAACCGATCGTTGGCTGAAGTGAGAGAAGTTCCCGTCTCGTTAAGAAAGAAGCCAACCCTCAGCTTTTGTTCACGTTTGTGACATAACCCAACGATGGCTTTACCATTGTTACGACGAGTTATGACGCGACGCTCTGATGGTACGACTCGCGTCGTAGTAAGCGGGCACCCAAGAACCAAGCGGACTTCAATTGACAACCTACGACCTGCGTCGTAGCATCTTTCCTAATGCCGCGAAAGATTCCGGTGCCAGGCGGTGAACTTGAGCACGCGGTCTTGATTGCATTGTGGCAAACCGGGACGGCCTCCGCGCCAGAAATTCACCGGCGTGTGGGCGAGCCAAGTGGCTCCGTCTACACCACAACGGCGAAGGTACTCGATCGCCTGCATGCCAAAGGGTTGGTCTCACGTCAGCGAGCTGGCAAGTCGTTTGTCTACAAGCCGACACTGACGCGTAAAGTCGTCGAGCGGGCGCGAGTGAAGGGCGCGCTGGCGCGAATTCTTGGGCCGGATATTACTCCCGCGATAGCCAATCTTGTGGACGCCGTCGAATCGATGGATCCCGATCTACTTGACGAACTCGGGCGCCAAGTCGAAGCGCGTCGGAAGTCTCGCCGTGGATCGTGAACTGGTGCTGGCCGTCCTCGCACTGGTCGCGGCTGGGCCCTTGCTCATGCTCGCCGGGATCCGAGAGGCACCGCCTGACATCCGTTTCAGCCACGGCTGGCGGGAGCGATTCTGTTGGCAGAACGTGTGGATGCCATTGGTTCCAGCAGGCCTGGTTCTATGCGCGCTCGGTGGATGGGCACTTCTCGAACCGGCAAATGCTGAGAAACTTCCTGCCACGTGGCTGGCAACCGCTATCCCATTCGCTGTGGTGTGGATGAGAGCGGGTTTGCGCGCAGTCGCCTCGCTCGGGCTGACACCACGGGTTTCTACGGCGGGCACGATCGGGCTGTTGAAGCCTCGCGTCGTTCTATCTCCAGAATTTGCGCGTACGATCGATGTCGGAACCGTGCAGGCGGCACGAGGCCACGAGGAAGCGCATGTGCGTCACCGCGATCCCTTACGGGTCTACCTGGCGCGATTCGCCACCGATCTCCAATGGCCCGGACGTGGAGCCCAGCGACGGTTCCGCCGGTGGCGTCACGCGCTGGAAATCGCACGAGATGACGAAGCTCGCCGGCTTGGAGTAGACGGCGCGGATCTCGCCGCGGCGGTCATCGCGGCACTTCGATTCAACGCGGCGAAGCTCGAGCCATTCCCCTCGGTGATTGGCGATCCCGCCGACCTTCAAGACCGGATCTGCAATTTGCTCGCACCACTTCAGGTCGACGTCCGCGATGAATCCTCGCGTCTAGTCCTTCCTCGACTCGTGATTGCCGGCGCGTTGGCGGCTCCCCTGTTGGGGGCACGGTTCGGCGAGTTGATCGTGCGAACGCTCGTTCACAGCCTTCCATGATCCGCGCTACGCGCGTCATCTTTCGCATGATTCGGTTTGGCAATCGCGCCCTCAGTGTTTTTGCCTTGATATCCGCGACGATGGTGATCCCGGCGTGTGGAGGACAGAGCGAGGCCACCCGTGAAGCCGAGGCGATGAAGGTGGCGACGCCGAACCGCGTGCAGGCAGATGGGTCGATTCGACTCTCGGACGCGGACCGCACCGCGTTGGGACTACTCGTACAGCCAGCGGCCGAAACGGAACTGTCGAACACCACGCTGCGGTTCGGCCGTGTCATCAGCCCGCCTGCGAACGAGGCGCAGGTCGTGTCACCAGTGACGGGGCGAATCACGCGCCCACCACGTGTGCAGCTCGGCGCAATCGTCACCGCCGGTACGCCCCTCCTCGAGATCCTCCCCGCGCTCGACGTGGCGGATCGCATCTCGGTTGGTACTCAGGCGGCGCAACGCCAAGGCGATATCGAAGCCGCACAGCGGGAGCTGACAAAAGCGGACGCTGATGCGGCACGCGCGCGCGCGCTGTCTCCGCAGGTCGTGAGCGCGGCACAGCTTCAACAAGCGGAAACCGCTGCTGCGACTGCGCGCGCGAGGGTCGAAGGGCTGCAGGGTGCACGCGCCGCGGAAACGGCCGCCCGCACGCAGGCCGTTCCGGTTCCAGCGCCAATCGGAGGTACGGTCGCCGAACTGACAGCCATGGTCGGGTCCCTTGTCACTCGCGGTGATGTTCTGGCGCGCATCATCAATCCAGGGCCGCTGTGGATCGATGTCTCGGTCCCACCGGACGATCCAGTCGGCGACCGATATGAGGTCGTGACACAGTCCGCGACCATTGCCGCACGGTTGCTCACTCGCGGTCGTCTCACGGACGCCGGCGGAGCGCGGCAAGATCGGCTGTCCATTGATACGGCGGCTGCGTCTGTTCTCACACCGGGAAGTGCCGTCTCCGTCCAAATTGGCCACGGCACCACCCGCGGTATCGTACTGCCGGACTCCGCGGTCGTGCCTGGTGCCGAAACCGATGCTGTGTTTGTTGAAGTCTCGCCCAGCACGTTCGCGCGACGGCCCGTACAGATTTCGACGCGCCTGGGAGGACAGGTGCGGCTTACCGGCGTCAAGGCCGGTGAGAGAGTCGTTGTGCGCGGCGGGATGGCGCTCCAAGGCGAACTCGTGCGAAATCAACTCCGACCCGCGGGCTAATGCATGGGCGTCTTCTTCGACGGTCTGATCGGGTGGTCTATTCACAATCGAGTCGTCGTGTTGTTGGGCGCCGTGGCCGTGACCTTGGCTGGCGTCTGGTCCGCGCTCCACGCGTCGCTTGACGTCTTGCCCGACTTCACGCCACCGTTTGTCGTCGTGCAGACCGAGGCTGCGGGTATGGCGACCCTCGATGTCGAGCAGCTCGTCACGCGTCCACTCGAGCAGGTTCTTCTCGGGACGCCGCAAACGACGGATGTGCGCTCTACGTCTTCGCCGGGACTGTCGGTCGTGTCCCTGTTTTTCGAGGAGGGCGTCGACGTGTACCGTGCGCGGCAGTTCGTGACCGAACGACTGCAGCTTGCACAGACCCGCCTTCCGCAGACCGTCCGAGCGCCGCAGCTCATGCCGATCTCCGCGCCGATTGGCGCGCTGCTGCGCTTGTGTCTGACCTCGGACGGTCCTGATCAGGAGCGAGCGTTGCGTGATCTCCGAACATTCGCTGACTGGACGCTGCGCCCGCGACTCTTAGCGATCCCTGGCGTGGCTCAGGTGACGGCGCTGGGCGGTTTAGTGGAACGTGTTGAGGTACGCCCTGACCCGACGCGCTTGCGACAGCGAGGCGTGTCGATGGCCGATCTCGCGACCGCCGTCAGGTCGAGCCAATCGTTGACCGGAGCGGGCTTCACCGAAACGGCGAGTGCGCGGCTTGACATCCAAAACGATGCCCGCCTGCGGCCCGAGAACGCGATCTCGAAACTAGGAAACACGGCGATTCCGGCGCAACAGCGGGCGCCACTCCGTATCGGCGACGTCGCTGAGGTTGTCTTTGCGACGGAACCACGCGTCGGCGCCGCGTTGTACGACGGACGGCCCGCCGTATTCGTGCAAGTAAACAAGCTGCCAGGGGCCGATACGGTGGCGGTGACACGGCAGGTGGAACGGGCGTTACAGGATCTCGCCAGGGCGTTACCGGAGGGTGGCCGGATCGAGCCACCGGTGTTCCGTCAAGCGACGTTCGTCGCGACGTCGGTTCGGAGTGTCGGCCGTGCGATGCTGATCGGCTCAATCCTCGTCATTGTCATACTTGTCTCGTTCCTCCGCTATGGCCGGCTCGCTATCATCAGTCTGACGGCCATTCCTCTATCAATTCTGACCGCCACTGCGATCCTGATCACGTTTGGCGCATCCATCAACGGAATGACACTTGGTGGCCTGGCGATCGCTGTCGGGGAAGTGGTCGACGACGCGATTGTCGATGTGGAGAACGTCTGGCGTCGCTTGCGCGAGAATGCGAAGCGATCCGATCCGACGTCGCCTCTGGAGGTGGTTCGAGCCGCCTCGCGCGAAATCCGCAGTTCGGTGGTGTACGCGACTGTCATTGTCGCGGTCGTGCTCGTGCCGGTTCTTTCGTTGGGAGGGATTGCGGGGCGGATCTTCTCGCCGCTGGCGCACGCGTACATTCTGGCGATTTCAGCTTCGCTCCTTGTCGCGCTGACGGTGACGCCTGCGATGTGTGCCTGGCTGTTGCCGCCACTGGCGGAACGCGAACCGCGCCTTCCCCGCCTGGCTCTTTGGACGCTGGCTCGATATCGGCGCATCGTCCATGCGGTTGTTGACCGACCGCGACTTGTCTTCGTCGCGACGGCCATCCTGGCGGTGGCCGCGGCCATCGCGCTTCCCTTGATCGGCGGTCGCTTCCTGCCAGAGTTCCACGAGAGCTCGCTCGTCGGACACGTCACGGCGGTGCCCGGTACGTCGCTGGCCGAATCGACGCGGCTCGCCGCAGCGGTCGACGAGCAGCTCCGCCGTTCAGGCGTCGCCAGTCATACGCACGCGAGCATGGGTCGCTCGGAACTATCGGAGGACGCCCTTCCGGTCTATTCAATGGAATTCAACGTCGTACTCAAGAATCCGAACGGCGAGTGGGATCAGATCATCATGGACACAGCGAAGGCCATAGGAAGTGTGCCGGGGCTCGCGTTCACGGTCGAGGCATTCTTGGGGGAACGCATCAACGAGGTGTTGTCGGGCGAGACGGCACCTGTTGTGGTCAAGGTGATCGGCCCTGACCTGCAGCGCTTACGCGCGTTGGCCACGGACGTCGCGGCGACTGCCGCTCGGACGCCGGGGCTTGGCGCGATCCGGCCGGATCCCCAGATTGATGTCCCACAGATCCGTATCACGCCGGACGAAGCGCAACTCGTTCGCTACGGCATTACTCCGGCTGATATCGCAGCGGATGTTGTCGGGTGGCGACAGGGCGAGACGGCGACACAAATTCTTGGACACGACGGACGTGTCATCAACGTCGCGATCGCGGGACCACCCACGATGCAGGGGTATGGCAGACTCAGTGATCTGCCGGTCGATACGCCTAGCAGTGGCGCCATCAATCTCGCGGCGCTCGCCCGCATCCAAGAGATCCCCGCGCCGGCTCTGATTAACCACGACAATGGGGAGCGCCGTATCGCCGTGGGGATCGACGTCCCTGGCGGGGGACTGTCGGGCGCCGTCAGCGACCTGGAACAGCGTCTGAGCGCGATCCGCTTGCCACAGGGATACCGGATTGATGTCAGCGGGGAAGCTCTGGCTCGGCGGCAGGCAGCGCAGCAACTGATACTCACCGGGGCGCTCGTGCTCCTGGGGATTTTCATGCTGTTGGCTGTGGCACTCGCGTCGGTTCGGGACGCCACCGTCACGATGGTGAACTTTCCTTTAGGCCTCATCGGGGGCGTCGTCGGTGCTCTGCTCACACCGGAGGGATTGTCAGTCGCCGGGCTTGTCGGGTTTGTCACGCTGTTCGGCATCATCGCGCGTAACGGAATCATGCTCGTGGCGCACAAGCAACTTCTTGACGCCGAGCATCCGGACGAGGATCCGGTCGCGCGCATCTTGCGCGCGTCTGAAGAACGTTTGCTGCCCATTCTGATGACGGCCGGCGCCGCGGGCCTCGGACTGCTGCCGTTGGCGCTGTCCTTCGAAAGTTCCGGTAGCGAGCTGGAAGCGCCGATGGCGCTCATTGTCGTCCTCGGGCTAATTACGTCGACCGCTCTCAACATGCTCGTGATCCCAACGATCTATGTCTGGTTGGCACGGCGCTCGGGCGGTGGCGGTCAATCCACACCACAAACGGCATCGGCATGAAAATGAAGCCACTCATTCTGAGCCTCGCGCTGCTCACGGGTTCCGCGAAGATCGTTGCGCAGCAGCCCTTGACTCTCGCCGAAGCGCAGGCGGAGGCCCGCGCACACGCGCCGCAAGTGGCGGAGCTCGACGCACGCCTGCGAGGGACCCAGGCGATCGCGGCGCAGGCCAGAAGGGTCCTTCGCCAGGATCCGGTCGTTTCGAGCAGCTATTTCAACGGCGCGCTGGTTGGACGCCCGGACGAGAACTCTTGGAGTGTTGACGCGAAGCTGCCGGTGGACTTCTCCGGATCCTGGACGTCACGCTCAGCATCGGCGTCGGCGGACGTCACGAGGGCGCAATTCGAGCGTGATGACGGCTTGCGTCTCTTGGACGAGGCCGTCGCGGTGGCTGTCGCCGACGTCGAGCTGCAGCAGCGCCTGGTCGATCGTGGGCAGCGCATTCTTGATCTGTACTGGATTGCTGCGGATGCCGCTCATCGACAGTTGAATGTCGGCCAGGTCGCGCAGCTGGACGTGGACTCAGCGGACCTCGATCTCAGCGGCGCGCGCGTGTCGCTCGAACAGGCACGCGGGGAACTCGCGCGTGTGCGAACCCGGCTAGCGCGTTTGTTGGGCCGCGCCAGCAGCGTCGATGTGCTTGTCGCCGACCCCCCTGAGGCGGTGCCGCTTGAACGGCCCGACCTGACGGCACTGGTCGATCGCGACCCGCGCGTGAAGGCAGCGTTGGCGGAGATCGACGCGGCGACATTCGAGCGCAAGATGTTCGAGACTCTGGCGAGACCGATGCCGACGTTTGGAATCAGTTCCGGCTATTCGCGGCGCGACATTCCAATCGGCTCTTTCACCGGATTGCCCTTCGCAAGCGCGCTCGCGAGCAATTGGGCTGATCGCGATCTCGTCTTCAGCGTCAGCCTGCCCATCCCCCTCTTCGATCGGCAGCTCGAACCCCGTGCGCGTGCCACGGGCCGTCTATTGGCGGCCGAATCGAAGCTGCGCTCTACGCGTGCAGACGTCGCCGCTGAACTCGAATCGACTTGGGGGACGTACGAATCCGCTGTGCGCATGCTGGACGCGCTCAGCGGCACGCCGACGCTCATCGAGCGCGATGCGGGTTTCGTCGAGCAGGCTGTTCGCGCCGGACAGTTTGACGCCACGACACGCGTGCTCGCCTTGCGTCGCCTGGAAGATGCCGGGCGACGACTCGACGAGGCCGTGCGGGCGCTCAGAGCGGCGCGCGCGGCCTTAGTGCGAAGAACGTCTGGGCTGCCATGAGCACGCATGCCATATACGTCCGCGACTGAGCCGCGATCCAGCGGACTCACAATGAGCGAGCTCTGCGGTCCGCGTCGATATGGTCCCGTAGCCAACCGGAATGTGACAGAAAGGTCGGAGTGATGTTTCATCGCCAGCGAGTCGCGCTCTTACTACTCGGCCTATGTTCGTGGATGTCCACGCCCATAGCGGCGCAGGATCTGTTCGCAAGACAGGTCGGACCCGAAACCCTGCTCCTTACAGGCTCGGGGCCCTTGCAGGACCGGTCTTTCGACGGCTGGTCGCTCGTCGACATGCCCGAGGGCGCCAGTGCGCTCGCACAACAGCAGCCGCTAGCGACACGCCCCAAGCCTCAGCACACGGGTTTCAAGGCTCTCTTGTTTGACACCGCCGCCGACTTCAAGACGTTCCCGCGTCGACGCTCGACGTGGGTAATCCTCAGCGTTGGCGCCGCCGCAGCGGCCCTAGCTCTTCCGATTGACGACGAGACGAACGCGCACCTCGTGGGCTCGAAGGCCGTGGGACGTTTCTACGCGCCGGGCAAGTATCTCGGATCCTTTCAGGTCCAAGTGGGGACCGCTGCCGGCCTCTACGTCGTCGGTCGCTATCTGCTTCCGCATGCTCAAGGACAGCCAAAGACCAACAAGGTGTCTCACTTGGGGTTTGACTTGACCCGGGCTCTCATCGTGTCGCAAGCGCTGACCCAGGGCACGAAGCTCGTCTTTCGGAAGGATCGTCCGACCGGTGAATGTTGTGGATTTCCTTCAGGACATGCATCAGCCGCATTCGCAACGGCCGCTGTGTTTGAGCGGCACTTCGGGTACCGAGGCGCGTGGCCGACCCTTGTCGTAGCGTCGTACGTGGCAACGTCGCGGCTCCATGACAATGTGCACTTCTTGAGTGACGTGCTTTTCGGCTCGGCGCTCGGTATGGCAAGTGGCTGGACCGTCGTAGGACGACACGGCCGATCCAGCTACGCGATGGTGCCCACACCGACGCGTGGCGGCGTAATGCTTACATTTGTGCGAACGCTACCCGAGGGATAGAACGGTCACCGAAAGTCGGACACCTCTGGGGAGTTCACCTGGGAATCACAATCCGAGATGGTCCTCCTCGTGCGTCGCCGCGCTGGTCCCTCGAGATCGTTCGCGAGGAAATCGGCCACGCTCTCGCCGGGCAACACCGGCACCGTTTCGATCATCCTGGATGACGACAAGGAGGTCTCGGACGAGACGGACTTGGTGGTCGCGGGTGAATGACGGCGTCGTTCCCGCCGCATCGTGGCTCTCGGGCTTGGCGCGGGAGCAGCGTTACAGCAACCGCTGGCAATCGCCGTGATTGGAGCGTTAGTGCTCTCAGCGCCCGTCACGCTGTTGCTGGTGCCCGGATTGTATGCCGCGATCAAACGCGTCGGTCTCGCGCGTGAGCGCGACCAATCGTCGCACCAGCCGTGATGTCGTCCCGCTCTTGGTATCTCGTGGTCTTGGCGTTATCGGGATTCGTCACGTCCTTCGGAGCTCACATTGTCGCCACCAACCTACCGTCGTATGCGG
>JANMJM010000317.1:0-3447 GCA_031371345.1 Vicinamibacteria bacterium | reverse complement strand
CCCCTTGCCCCTTACCCCTGCCCCTCTTAGTCCGCCCGCCCAACCCACTCCTGTGCCACACCGGTGCGCCTATTGCCCAAACAGGGTAAAAATGCCCGTAAGTTGCTGATTACACGATATTATTTGCTGATCTTTGGGTCCCGATTTCGTCCCCCGTTATCGGTAACTGATCCAAATAGGAGCCAACGAATGCATTCGCCAATTAAGTACTTTGAAAAGGGCCTCGCCGTCGCCGCCAATGGCGCGTGGACAGTGTTCAACGCAGCCAACCGCATCAACCCGGGTGCGTCCTTTATTCCGAAGTGGTCGGATAAGCCACTGCTGAAGTCGTGGCAGAAGACCAAGCCGCCGCTCGGCTGGCCGCGCCAAACCGACTCGCTGTGCCCCACCTGCGTGCGCGAAGCGCGGCAGTCGATTCTCGACGGCAAGCAGGACGTGTCGATTTTGCTACACGAAAAAGTCGGGGAAATCAAAGCGACGATCCTCGAGCGCGACGGGAAAATCTTGATGGTGAAGGACTGCCCCATTCACGGCCACTTTGAAGACGTGATGGCGATGGACACCGACTTCTTCAAGCATCTCGAACAGGTGTTCCCCGGCCGCGACATTCCCGCGCATAACGACGCGAAGCTTCACAATCACGGCAGCAGCACGATCAAGCATGGCCGCGGCTCAGTGCTGACGGTCGACCTGACGAACCGCTGCAACATGATGTGCGACCCCTGCTTCATGGACGCCAACCAGGTCGGGTTCGTACACGAGCTGAGCTGGGAAGACATCAAGCAGGTGCTCGACAACGCCATCACCATCAAGCCGAAGCGGCAGATGTCGGTGCAGTTCTCGGGTGGCGAGCCGACGATGTCGCCCTACTTCCTCGACGCGGTCCGTTACGCGCGCGAAGTGGGCTACAGCAGCGTGCAGGCGGCCACCAACGGGATCGAGTTCGCCAAGAGTCCCGAGTTTGCGAAGGCGGCGGCTGAAGCCGGTCTCCGTTACGCGTATCTGCAGTTCGACGGTATCGGCAACGCCGCCAACTCGCATCGCCGCGTCGGCAACCTGTTTGACGTGAAGCTCCAGGCCATCGAGAACCTCTGGAACAACGGCGTCGACATCGTCCCGGTTGTGACCATCGTCAACGGCGTCAACAACGAGCAGGTCGGCCGCATCATCGAGTTCGCGCTCGATAACCCGCGGAAGATCAACTTCCTCTCGTTCCAGCCGGTATCGTTCACGGGCCGCGACGAAGAAGTCACCCCGGAGCGCCGCGCGGCGCAGCGCTACACGCTGTCGCACCTGGCGCACGACGTGAAGAACCAGACGGGTCTCGGCGAGCCGGTCCGCGACTGGTTCCCGATTTCGTTCATGGGCACGTTCACCGACTGGGCCGACACGGTTCACGGGCCGGATGCGGCGTGGGGGAACCTCACGTGCGGCTGCCACCCGAACTGCGGCGTCGGTATGGCGCTGATGATCGATAAGCAGACGAAGGAAGCGGTGCCCGTGACCGCGTTCCTGAACGCCGAGCAACTGGCGAAGGACGTCGCGCAGGTGAATGACGCAGGACGCGGCAAATTCCTGTCGGTCGTCGGTATGGCGCTGGCACTGATGCGCAACTACGACCCGTTCAACGCGCCGACCCACTTCAAGCTCATGGACCTGATGAAGAAGTTCGACAAGACGTTCGGCGCCACCGGCAAGAACTACGGCAAGGTGGGCAAGGACCGGACGATGCAGGACATCGACTTGCGGCGTCAGGATCGTTGGAACTTCCTGTTCATCGCAGGGATGTGGTTCCAGGATCTATTCAACTACGACTTCCGCCGTACCGAGATGTGCATCATCCCGTATGCGACGCAGCAGGGCGAGATTTCCTTCTGCGCGTATAACACCGGCATCGGCTGGAGAAACATCATCGAGAAGATGCACATGACGGCCACGCTCACCAAGTGGTACGAAGAGCACGGACGTCATGAAATTTTCGCCGGCAACAAAGCTGTTCCGCTGCCGACAACCGATCACGCATTGAAGCTGAACGCCGAGGCCGTGGCCATGGGCGAGCAGCAGGACCTGGTGCTGGCCGGCGTGGCCCGCAACGCGCGTGAAGAGAAGATCGCAGCGCGCGCTCAAGCGACCGCGGCGTCGCTCGAGGACAAGTTGAAGGAAGACGCCAAGCACCGCCAGATGGCCGACCTCTATCGTCAGCATGTGCTGAAAGAGGCGCCGAAGGAGCCGATGATTCAGATTCAGGGGCTCAGGAAGTCTTCGCTGGAAACTAGAAACTAGAAAGTAAAAACTGGAAAGTAAGTGGGGAATTACACGGGCGGCCTGGTTCGGAGGGCCGCCCGTTTTTTTATGTACTGAGCGCCGCTGCTCGCGTATTCAGGTCGCGCCAGCCATAGCGTCCCTGATGTGGAAGGGCATGAACTCACGCCTTGCGCTTTTTACGTCGTAACTCGGCGGCGCGGGCCTTTACCACCCGCCTCACGAAAGCTGGCGACGGCTGTTTGGTCAGCGGAAACCGAATCGTCCCCTTCGAGATTTCGTATCCCTCAATCTCACCCACAAGGGCACGCCGGACGGGGGCGGTCATGGGGTAGAGGCTGGTGTGATGCTTCCACGCGGCGTACCACAGAAGCGGTTGTCGATTGAGCCTGAAGGCGGGAATGCCGTAGCTGAAACTATCGACCGCGCCCGGGGCTGCGGCGCGAATGGCCGCACGGAGCTTCTGTAGGCTCCTGCGAGCATTGGGCGGCAGCGATGCGAAGTAGGTTCGCACCCGCATCTGATCGCCTTTCGCGTTGTCCACACTCTTCACGGCGTCGACTCGTTCCGGTCCGGAACAAGTTTGTATCACGTTACGACAAGAGCGGACGTCCTTGCTTCTCCCATCTCACCACCAACCCGTCTTCTGGGTCGAGGACCTCTCCGATGCGTCGGAAGCCACATTTTTCCAGCACTCGGGTCGAGGCGCTCGCGTCTGAGAATGTGTGGGCTCGAACAACGCGAACTTCGCCGCTGCTGAACGCGTATGCGGCCAACGCCTCTGCCGCTTCCGTTGCATAGCCTCGGCCCTGATGGTCAGCAGCAACGCCGTACGCGATCTCAACGATACCGTCCGATGTCGGCGGCCCCTTGAATCCACAGGACCCAACAACAGCCTCAGTAGCCCGGTGAACCAGTGTGTAGCCCAGTGTCCACGCATCGGCGGTCGCCGCATGAACTCGCGCAAGCCAATCGGGTGACACCTGCGCTCTTTGATCAGCGTCCATGCCCTCGAGGAGCGTTCGAATATCTTCGAGGGTGTTGGGGCGGAGCGTCAGATTTTTCGTGCGAAGCTCCCTTGCGCCCATTCAGCTCCACGCAAGGCTCGTCAGCGCCAACACAGCCACAGCACGTCCTGCAAGCTTGCGCGCGGTCAACTGTTCGCGCAAGAAGAGAAACACAAGG
>JANMJM010000184.1:0-3546 GCA_031371345.1 Vicinamibacteria bacterium | reverse complement strand
GCTGCCCGCGGTGAAGGTATTGCTCGAGCGATCGCCGGAGACATCGCTGTTTCTACTCTCGAACATCAGAGCGTTCGGTACACGGCTCAGCGAGAGCATGTATTCGGGGAATCTGAAGGGCCTGAAACAGGGGAACGACTTCGCCGCGGTGTTCTGCGTGACGCGCGGCGGAAGCGTGCTGGCGGAAGCGCCCGGGCGACCCGATCTCGCCGGCGAGATTGTCCGTGCCTGCCGAATGGAAAAGATCCCGATTCGCGGCGTGCTCGGCGAATGGAACGTGTCTCGGGCAATTTGGGACGTGTTGTGCGCCGACGGCAGCGTGAAGGAAACGGTCGCGTCGAAGGAATTGATGTACCGGTTAGTGATCGACGAGGCGCGGGTCGGCAGTGCACTGACGCCACTCGCGGTGAGAATGATGGGGCCGGCCGATCACGATCAGTGGGAGCAATTGAGTACCGACTTTCTCAAGGAAGTCGGGTTGCCCACCCTTGGCGAGCGTGACCAGCGAATGGCCGCGTTCGTCAGATCATCCGGCCTGGGCCACTGGTGGGGCGGCTTCGAAGGCGAACGACTCGTGTCGATGATCGGGATCATCGCGCTTCACGGAACGACGGCGCAGATCGGCGGCGTGTTCACGCCAGCCGACATGCGGCGCCGGGGCTACAGTCGCGCCGTGCTCGCCCGTCTCCTGCAGGATGCCCGCCAGATTCACAGCCTCGATCGCATCTTCCTGTTCACCGTCGAAGAGAACGTCCCTGCGCGCACGCTCTACGAGTCGATTGGGTTCACGAGGTTCGGCCACTTCGGTTTGTTTTTCGGCGAGCCACGCGCATGACCGGCGTTGCGCGGTGGGTGTCGATCGTGGCGCACCCGTTTGTGATGGTGGGCGCCATGGTCGGCTCGGCAGCAGCGCAACGGAATTCCGCTGGCGAAGTTATTCGAAGCGTCCTCATCGTGCTGGCGTTCACGATCGTTCCGCTGCTTGTGCTGATGGTGCGGCAAGTGCGTGCCGGCGCCTGGCAAAATGTCGATGCGTCGAGCACGAGCGAGCGACCAATCCTTTATGTCGCCGGAGGGCTGGCGTTGATCGCTCTGGTCGCGTATCTCGCTCTGGCACGACCGCAATCGTTCCTGCTTCGCGGGGCGGCCACGACCTTCGTGATGTTGGCGGTGTGCGCGCTGGCCACCCGATGGGTCAAGGTATCGCTGCACATGGCTTTCGCCGCGCTGGCGACGACGACACTCCTGCTGATTGGTTCGCGCGTGGGCTGGATGCTGCTGCCCGTCGTGCCAGCCTTGGCATGGTCGCGTCTATCGCTCGCGAGACATCGCCCTGTTGAAGTCGCCCTTGGCACCCTCATCGGTGTCTCGACCGGCCTCGCTCTCGTCTTGCTGTAACGACGATGAACGATGGACGATGGACGAATCTGTCGTATGATGTCCCCGCCTCCGTTTTGAGCGACACCTCGAACATCACCATTCGACAGATGCTGCCGGAAGACACGGCAGCGGTGGCCGATCTTGCCACGCAGCTCGGATATCCAGCCGCTGAAACACAAATCAAGCGACGCTACGACTTCATCAAAGACCGATGGGATGCGCGCCTGCTCGTGGCGCAATCCGCCAATCGCACTGTTGTCGGGTGGGTTCACGTGCAGGTGACCTATTTGCTCGAGTCAGATCCGCGCGCGGAAATCTGGGGATTGGTCGTCACCGAAAAATCGCGGGGGACCGGCGTCGGGCGACGCCTTGTTGAAGCGGCGGAAGAGTGGGCCGGAATGCTTGGGATGGATGTTGTCGTCGTGCGGTCGAATCAACTCCGGCTCGAGACCAGGGCGTTTTACGAGCACCTCGGCTACCAAGTTACCAAAACGCAGAACGCGTTCCGCAAGGCCCTGAGCTAAACTTCGGCGCATGAGCGCCCTTTTCATCACGACAATTCTCCTGACCTGCTCGAATGTCTTCATGACGTTTGCGTGGTACGCCCATCTGCGAAATCTTTCGGGGAGGCCTTGGTATGTCGCGGTGCTCGCCAGCTGGGGCATCGCGCTCTTCGAGTACACGCTGATGGTGCCGGCCAATCGAATCGGCTACACCGTCCTCTCGCTGCCGCGGCTCAAAATCCTGCAGGAGGTGCTGTCGTTGACGATATTCGTGCCGTTCCTGCTGGTCTACATGAAGCAGCCGTTGAAGCTGGATTACGTGTGGGCCGCGCTGTGCATTTGTGGCGCTGTGTTTTTCATTTTTCGCAGCTGACGATGATTCGTAAACTGGTGCCAGAAGACGTGGAGGCGCTATTGCAGCTGCGACTCGAAGCCTTGACATGCGAGCCGTTTTCGTTCGGCTCCTCGCCCGGCGAGGGGATGATGCAGGCGAGCGACTCCGTCCGTGCGATGCTCAGCGATCCGCGGCAGGCGGTTTTTGGCGCGTTCGATCCCGACCTGGTCGGCAGTGTTGGGGTTCGCGGGATGCCGCAGAAGAAAAAACGCCACAAGGCCGAAATCTGGGGCATGTACCTTCGTCAGGACCATCGGAGGCAAGACTTGGCTCGCGAACTGATGGAGCGAGCGATCGGCTTCGCGCGCACACTGCCGGAGGTCCGCTATGTGCACTTGACGGTCACCGAGCGCGCCGTTGCCGCCGGCAAGCTCTACGAGAAGCTGGGGTTCATCACATGGGCGACCGAGTCTGCCGCGTTGAATGTCGACGGTATCGACGTGAGCGAGCGGCATATGGTTCTGAAACTCCGCGATTAATCCATCCGTGGAAAACCGCCTCGCGATTTCACTGACCGGCGTCACCAAGACCTTTGGGTCGACGGTTGCGGTTCGCGATCTCGATCTTCACGTGCCGACAGGCGCGCTGTACGGTTTTATTGGCCCGAACGGCGCCGGCAAGACGACGACGCTCCGGATGATTATGTCGATCCTGTTCCCCGATCGCGGGGAGATCTCGGTGCTCGGACATCGGACGGCGCTCGACGCGAAAGATCGGATCGGCTATTTGCCGGAAGAACGCGGCGTGTACCGCAAGATGAAGGTTGGCGCGTTTCTCACGTACATGGCGCGCTTGAAAGGCGTGCGCGATCCGTCCGTCTCGCGGGTGTCGAACTGGCTTGCGCGCGTCGGGTTGCCAGAGGTCCAGGAGAAGAGATGCGAGGAACTCTCGAAAGGCATGTTGCAGAAGGTGCAGCTGATTGCCGCCGTGCTGCACGAGCCGGACCTGCTGATTTTCGACGAGCCGTTCAGCGGCCTCGATCCGGTCAACATGCGGTTGCTGCGCGACTTGATTCTCGCCGAGCACCGCCGTGGCGCCACGATCCTCTTTTCCACGCACGTCATGGTGCAGGCCGAGGAAATCTGCGATCACATCATCATGCTGAACCACGGACGAAAGGTGTTCGACGAGAGCCTTCCATCGATTAGACAGCGGCACGATCCGCGCGCCATTCGATTCGAGCCATTGGATGGCGACGTCGATCTGCCGATGCTGAGAGCGATCGCCGGCGTTGCCGACGTCGTTCGTGAGGGCATGTCCTATCGCATC
>JANMJM010000292.1:0-1661 GCA_031371345.1 Vicinamibacteria bacterium | reverse complement strand
CGCTACCAGGCTGCGCTACATCCCGAACAATCAAAGAGCATATCATTTGACGGTCTGTATGCGAGTCGTCGTCATCTCTTGCTGTCTGATCGTCGCAAGTGCATGCAGTCGCGACGCGTACGTCCCGGGGTTTGGCGAGATTATGAGCCTGCAGCAGATGCGTCACACGAAGCTGTGGCTCGCGGGTCAGGCCGGGAACTGGCCTCTCGCAGAATACGAAGTGGAAGAGCTCGGCGAAGGGTTCGACGACGTCGTGAAGTACTACCCGACGCACAAAGATTCGCCGGTTTCGCCGAGAGATGCGATTCCCCGCATGGTGACCGGACCGCTCGACGACCTTCGGCGCGCCGTGGAAAAGCATGACGCGGCTGCCTTCGCACAGTCCTACGACGCGCTCACGGAGTCGTGCAACCGGTGCCACGACGCGATGAACTTCGCATTTAATCGCGTGCAGCGGCCGGCGGCAAACCCGTATCCGAACCAGATGTTTGAACCTGCAAAACAGTAATCATTCGTGGCCGTGCAATTTCCTTAAATAGTGCGAACGCGCTTCGATCTCGGTCAGCGTCTCACTGGCGTGTCGTGACGCGGCGGTGAGGATCGCGCGCGCCTCTTCGTCGTTGCGCGCCAACAGCGTCGCAAGGTCGTAGCCCGCTCCTGTCACATAGGCGCTGATCAGTTGACGCTCGAGCTCTGCCAGCGGCTCCTCGATCGGCGCACGGTCGCTGTCCTTCGACGACATGACAGACCTCTACGCTACGGCGTCTTGTGTGTCGCGATGTGATCGAGGGCGAACGCCTTCAGCGCCGGGTTGGTCAGGCCAAGCGCCGACGCTTCCTCCACGGCCCGGTCGACATCCCATTTGTCCACCTCGACACGCTTAACCAGCCAGAGGGCTGCGGCGCGATTGGCGCTCGCGCAATGAATGAACGCCGGCTGATTTCCCGGATCGGTCACCACTTTCAGGAAGCGATCGATCAGCGTTGGATCCGGTGCGGCAGCGTTGAACGGGAGGTGCACGAAATTCACGCCCGCCGTCTTTGCCGCAGCCGCTTCGGCATCGACATCGGCTCCAGGCTCGCTCGCCTGCCGAAGGTTGATGATGGAGGCGTATCCCAGCTTCTTGACCTCCGCAACGCCGGCCGGGGTCGTCGCACCGGCGCAGGCCACCGTCGTTTCCACGCGCGAGAAATTGACGACTCCAGGCACCGTTTCCTTCGTCACCTGCACTTGCGCGCCGGCGCCGACGATTGAGAGTGCGCTCAGACCAATGAGGCAGAACAGTTTTTTCATCATGAGGCTCCTGTTAAAAACGAGGTGCTAGACCGCGTGAGCGAAAGAGTAGCCGCGCTCTTGCGCGCGATTGACCGCGACAATGCCGGCGGGAACCATGTGCGAGTTGGCCAACAAATTCGCGGCGAGCTCGCCGTACACCTCGTCGGCTTTGCCGCCGCTGGCGCTCGCAATCGTGTTGGCCAGAAATCGCGTGGCCATCTCACACACAGCAAGATGGACGCCGCGCGTAATCAGGCCCTCGAGCCGCTGGCGGTAAAGGTTGGTGGCGGGCGGACGCTTGGCGGGATCCACGAACCCGCTTCGAAGGACCAGAGAGGGCCCGTATTTCGCCCACATGCTGTCCGTGTAGGCAAACGGCGTGGAAT
>JANMJM010000248.1:0-10370 GCA_031371345.1 Vicinamibacteria bacterium | reverse complement strand
TTCCCATCTATCAGCGAGTATATCACACGATATATACAGGCTCTACGGCAGTCTGTATGCGACGAGCTCTCCTGGAAACCCCGCTCCGCTGATTGCGACGACGATGTACTGCTTGCCGTTCAGCATGTACGTCATCGGCGATCCACTCTGCGGTGCCGGCATGTAGACCGCGCCGACTTCTTTCCCGGTCGCCTTGTCGTAGGCACGCAGCATCGCGCCGCGAGCGCCGCTTGGCGTCGGACCGAATCCCGCTTCTCCCGAGACGAGCAGCGTCTTCGTCACCATTGATCCAACCGGGCCAGGCCGGCCGGTGCGCGGAATCGTGAGGCCTTTCAACGCGGGATTATTCTTCACGGAATCCGGCGTCTCGCCGTGCGCGATCTGCCAGATGATTTCGCCTTTGTTTAAATCAACCGCCGTAATCTGGCCGTATGGCGGTTTCATCAGCGGTAGCCCGCGCACCGTCAGGCCTGTCCCGCCTCCGCCTCCACCTTCGGAAGGCGGCCCAGGAGGAATGGTTGGAACGAGGGCCGGTGCTGGCGCCCCCCCTGGACCGCCAGATCCTGGTGTCGTGCGCGCGCCCGTCATCGCGTTGCCCATGACATAGGCGAGATCGTTCTTCGTCTCCGGCCGCGGTGGCACGAGTCCCAGTTGGCTGATGGATTTCTGCGAGTTCGCATAAAAGATATGCGTCTCCGGATCGTAGGAGCCGCCCGGCCAGTTCGTTCCGCCGCTGGCCGCCGCCATCACGAGCGTCGCGAGCGGCCCCTCGGCTTTGCTGACAACAGGCGGTGTGAAGATGGGTCCAACCTTGTACCGGGAGGCGACTTTCATTCCTTCCGCGCGCAGCTCGGGCGTGAAGTCGATCAGATCGTCGATGACGAAACCCTGCGTGTCGTAATTGAACGGCTTGCCTTTCGCGTCGAGCGGGAATGGCTGCGTCGGCGAATACCATTCGCCGGGCACATCACCCTTCGGGACCGGGCGCTCTTCGATCGGCCAAATCGGCTCCCCCGTTGCGCGATTGAACACATACAGGAAGGCCTGCTTGGTCGGCAGCGCGACGGCTTTCACGAGTTGCCCGTTTTTCATCACCTCAACGAGCACGGGCGGGCACGGAATGTCGTGATCCCATATGCCGTGGTGTACGAGTTGGTAGTGCCACTTGCGCTTGCCGGTTTGAAGATCGACGGCGACGAGACTCTCGCCGAATAATCCGGGGCCCGGGCGGTCTGCGCCGAAATAATCGCCGGTCGGACTCTCGATCGGCAGGAACGCGGTGTTCGACTCTTCGTCGATCGTAATCTGTCCCCACGAGCCGGTGTTGCCTGTGTACGACCATGAATCATTCAGCCACGTGTCGTTGCCGAATTCGCCGGGCTGGGGGATCGTGTGGAATATCCAGAGGCGCTTGCCGGTTTTGACATCGAAACCGCGGACGTACCCTTTCACGTTGGCCTTACCAGTGGGCACGCCTCCCGACTTGTGCGCGGCGCCGACGATGACGACGTTTTTCGCCACCATCGGTGTGGAATGCAGACCGATCTCGCTCGACATCGGGTCGATCACCTGATCGTCGTTCTGCTTGAGATCAACGCGACCATCGACGCCAAACGTCGGGACGCGCATGCCGGTCTTCGCATCGAGCGCGATCAGTTGATAGCCCGGCGTGACGTAGAGGATTCGCTCTTCCTTGCCGTCGGTCCAGTACGCGAGACCGCGCCCCGATAGCTGACGCGGCGCCGCGGCGCCGCGCGCGCCTTCGCACTCGCCGTGCACCCAGAGCTCTTCGCCGGTCTCCGGATCCAGAGCGACGACAGCGCGCCTTGTGCCGGCGGTCGAATACAACACCCCGTTGGCCATCAGCGGCGTCGACTCCAGCTGGAATTCCGGCCTCGGGCCGAGATGCGCAGTGTTGAATCGCCACGCGATCGTCAGCTTATTGAAGTTGTCGGCGTTGATTTGATCGAGCGGTGAATAGCGGGTGTGTCCCGTATCTCCACCGTACGCGCGCCACTCGCCGTTCTTGGCGCCAGATTGCGCGTTCAGGCCAATAACCGCACAAACGAATACAAGAACAAGAATTTTTCTCAGCATAGGTTCTCCGTGTCTCCCATCATCACTTATCGATCGAAGAGCGCGCTGCCGTCTTCCAGTTCGTGATCACGTTCAGCGTTGGCTCTCACTGCTCACCAAAGCATTCACCAGGAAGCGTTGGCCGTCTGGGGCCGGACTGTAGAGAAAAATGTTGGCCTGTGCATTGTAGATTCTCCCGCGCTCCCGTTCTAGTTCGCTTTGGGCGGCTCCAAACTGTTCCAGATGTTGTGCACGATCTTCCACATGCCGTCTGTTTCGCGCCGCCAAATCGCGAGAAAGTTTCCTCGGCTCTGAATCGGCCCACCGCCGGCCAGTGGCGTCAGCTGCCAGACAAATATCCCGCGCTCGTATCCTATGTCGCCGGAAACGACCACATTCCGGTTCGACACGGTCACATTGTTGGTTCGCGCCTGCTTCACCACCCCGTCATACCAATTCGCCACGCCTGTGCTGCCCACTACGTTCGCCTCGTTCGGTGGCATGAACAGAGCATCGTTTGCGCACAGCCGGCCGAGCGCCTGAGGATCATTCGCCTCCATCGCGGCGAGAAATAGCTCATGCCCTTTGTCGATCGCTTCCCTGCTCATAACACCTCCCGTATGCGCGCTCGTTACTTCGCCAGCGGATCGGGCCGCATCTGGAATTTCACCACTTTGCTCTGCATGTCCTTTCCGCCCTCATTGTGGAACGGCGTGCGCGTGGCCCATGTCGACCACAAGCCTCGGCCCTTCCAGCCGGCTTTGGGATCGTCGATGCGCCCGTCCATGCCTTTCGCGTAGAACCCGTTCGGATAGGGCACGCGAAGCGTCGTGAACCGCGCGGTCTGCGGATTCAACACATGCAGCGCATCCGAGCTGTTGCCTGTGATGATCGGCATGTTTCTGCCCATGCCCAGCGTGTCGAACTGATCGACCCAGTTGTAGTAGTGCGAATCTGCGCTGCCGGAATCTGAAACACCCTTGAACTGCGGGCCCGGCGTTTGATACATCCGCCAGCCTTCCGGGCATTGTTGCCCGGTCGCCGCAGGTCCATTCAGCGGACCTTTGCACAACTTGCGATCGAAGCTTCCGAAGTGCCCGCTCGCCGCCGCGACCCACACGACGCCGTTGCGATCGACGTCCATGCCGCGCGGGCCGAATCCCTGCGCGTCGGTCTTCGTGTTGCCCCATGGGAACTCGTACACTTCCGACAGTGCCGTCGCAGGCGGATTCGATCCTGGAATCAGATGGACGAGCGCGCCTGGAAATCCGAGCACCGATCCCCACACCGTGCCGTCCGGGCTCGGCATGACACCGTAGAACGCCATGTTGAGCCGTCTGTCCTTCGCTGGATCCGCGGGCTGATCGGGTTCGGTGTAGGCGTCGCGCTTCCCGTTGCCATTCGAGTCGACGACAAGCGCCGTCCACCCCTGCGACTTCTCTTCGTCGCCGGTCTCGTCGAACATCTTCGTGTTCAGCCAGCCGACGACCCCGCCGCCACCGCCGGTGCTCGTCCACAGCGTATTGTTCGCGTCCTCGGCAAAAAATAAATGATGCGTACTGAAGCACGTGCCGACGAGGGTCACCTTGTCGGTTTTTGGATCGTAGACGGCCAGATGCCGTCCCGCGGTGTTCGACGGCGTCAACGCGGCCGACGGATGCGTCGATCCCTGTTTGCAGAACGCGGGGTTGTCGTTGCCGCGGATCCGCGACGTAAACCACACGCGTCCCTTCTGGTCGAACATAGGATTATGGACGTTGGCCTTGCTCGTCCAGATGGCTTCCGCTCCCCAATGCGCCGAGGGCTGGAATCCCGTCATCGGCGCGGCATACGGCGTGTCGGGATCGCGCACCGGCACCGGTACGCGGCCGATCGTGTGATTCACGGGATCGAGCCACGGCAAGTAGTCCGCACTGATTTCGGCGGAGCCGTAAAGTTTGCCGTTGGCGTTCAATGTAGGATTACGCCGGTCGGTCGCGATCTCGTCGTGCAGATAGGCCTTCGGATCGGCCCAATCCCACTGCGTGACAACAACGTTTCGCTCGAGGCCCAACGGACGCGGCGGCGCGGGCGGCACTTCGCCGGCGGCAATCCGATCGGTCCAGTCGGCGAACATCGCGAGCGCCCGGCGACCGAAGCCGTTATTGATGCTGTTCAGCATGCCGGCGCCGGCCTGCCCGGATTGCACGCGGCGCTCCCATTTGGCGGACGAGGTCGGAAGCGAATTGAACAGCGCGGGAATTTCGCGCGTCCCTTTGCTGCCCATCTGATGGCACGACTCGCAGCTGTCGGTCTTCATCAGGCGAAGCCACTCGGCCTGAGTCTTCAAATTCGCGCTGATGCCGTTGCCGCTGTTCCCCGTGCCGGGAAACTCGCTCTTATCGGGCACCTTGATCAGCGAGTACCAGTATTGCGCTGGATAGTACTGCGCGGCGGCGCGCGGATTCGGCGCAATGACGGCGGTGAGATTCAGCGCGGTTCCCGGAACACCGGGGACTTTTGGTGAATCGACAAGCCCGTATCCCCGTACCCACACGTTGTAATGCGCTTTGGGGAGATCGGGAATGACGTACCGGCCGCGATCGTCGGTGACGACGCTCCTGTTGAACTTGGTGGGCAGCTCGGTGGTTTCCGCAATCACCCAGACACCGGCTTCGGGACCCTTTGGCCCTGTGACGACCCCGCCGATATCGTCGCCGTCAATCGGGACGGCTGCGGCCGGCGCCTGGCGCGCGCTTGCCGGATAGAGCGACGTGAACAGCGCGCACAGTGCGGCGACAAACAATCCTGCGTACAAACGTCTCGTACTTTTCATATGGAGCTCCTCCACGTCAGTGACTCGCAGCGCGAATGTACCTGTTTACTTCCTGTTCCAACAGCTCGAGCGGAACTGTGCCCGGGGCAAGCACCGCATTGTGAAACGCGCGCTCGTTGAAGCGATCCTTCAAGATCGCTTTCGCCCGATCGCGCAGCTCAAGAATCTTCAGCTCGCCGACCATGTACGCCGTGGCCTGGCCCGGCATCGCGACATACCGCTCGACCTCGCTCGTCTCGATGCCGTAGTCAATCGCCTGCTGCCGCGTCCAACGTTTGGCGTGAAGGCCGGTATCGACAACAAGCCGGCGCGCGCGGAAGAGTTCGGCATCGAGTTGCCCAAGCAACCCCTCGGGATCGTCCGCGTACCAGCCCGACTCGGCTGCGAGACGCTCCGCATATAGCGCCCAGCCTTCGGTAATGGCCGGCGTCCCGCCGAACACGCGCGCCTGGCGGAAGCGCGGCAGCAATGGGTTTTCGTTCATCAACCCAATCTGAAAATGATGGCCGGGGACCGTCTCGTGATACGTCAGCGTCCGCAGGCCGAACTTCGTCATCCGTTCCGGCCGCAGTGGAATTTGAAAAACCGCCGGCCTCGACCCATCGAGCGGTGGCGGCGCGTACTGTCCCGCCGCGTTCGCCTCGCGGAAACGTGGGAACGGCTGGGCAATGACCGGACCCCGCGGCCTCCGATCGAACTGCAACGCCGAGCGCCGTTGCGCGTCGGCAAGTATCGCATTCACCTCCGCCATGATTTGCGTGCGTCCGTCCTCCGTGAGCGGATACGCGAGGTCTTTCTTCAACTGCGCGATGCGATCTTTCACCGAGCCTTGCGTTCGGCCAAGCCGGCGCAGGATCCCATCCATCTCGCCTTCGATGCGCGCGACCTGCGTCAAACCAATCTGATGAATCTCGTCGGCCTTCAGATGTGTACTCGTCGCGCTCTTGAGCGCGTACGTATAGGCTTCGGCGCCTCCCTCGAACCGCCAGAGCCCGGCGTTGTCGTCCGAGCGTGGAAGCAGCGACTCCAGGTATGCAATGGCCTCGCGCCATCGCGGGTACACGTCGGTCTTCACGATGGCCTCGGCCTGCGCCACGAGCGCCGCTCGGTCGGAAGGCGCCAAGGCGCTGATGCTCGATGCCCGCTCGTTGAAGGTCAAGACGAACGGATTTTGGCCCGGAGGCGTCTCGATGAATCGGGCCATCTGCGTGATGGTCGCCTGCAGGATGAAGCGCGGCGGAATGAACCCCTTGGCCGCCGACTGCCGACATTCGGCGATCGATTCAGTCATTCGCGCGCCGACCTGACGAAGACGCGCGACATAATTTGCCGCGTCCTTCGGCGTGCGCATCGGATGGGTCACCGTCAGCACGTTCACGAGCCCGACGTTCGCGCCATTGAACTGATTCAGGGCAAAGTCGTAGTCTTCGTACTTCGCGCCCTCGATGACATTCTGCAGCTGATACGTTACGAGATCCGCCGACACGCGCTGGACGTCGTTCAATTTGTCACGATCGAACCGGGCCAACTCCGAGAGGCCGCGCCGTGCTAATTCGAGCCGCTGAGACTTCGCTTGGGGTGTGTACGACGTCAATTGCTGCTCAAAGCGATCCTGCTCTTGGCCGCTGAAGTAGCGCGTTGAAGCGGCGACGTTGGGATTCAGGCGGACCCATTCGTCGCTGAAGTTGCGAAGGAAGTCTTCGATGGAACGCTGCTCGGCGGCGAGCGCGATCCCGGCGATAACGCAGACGACCATAAGCCATGAGATCCTTCGCAGCGCCGCCAAGCTCGACCCCTCGATGCGAAGTCGTGAGTCGCGCGCGCGATAGACCTCGCCCGTGCCGCCGGCGCCGATGGCGGCGATAATCTCAGTCGGCCCGAGGCGAGCGCCGGGCGTGACGGGCATGTTCGGGAATGCGGCGGATTATAGCCCGGTGCGGCCCGTACGAATGAATTAACGTTCGCGAAAGCCGGGAAATGGTTGGGGTACCGCCGGTTCTGACTCTTCTGCGGGCGGGGTCTCCTCCGGCTGGACGAGTTCTTGTAACGAGGAGGCGGGGTCCGGGGCGGCGCCCGGCTCGCTCAGTTGATCGATCGACTGTCCCGGAACTGTCGAACCAAAGGCCGGCGGCGGCGTGATGCCTCCCATCCGTGCGCGGATAATGCGTTGCCGGTTGCGCAGGCGTGCGTTCGGCCTGGAGATTTTCAGCTCGCGCGGGTTCACGATGGCGCCCGCCATGAGCGCGGCTTGGTCGGCGTCGAGCGATGCGGCCGACACGCCGAAATAGGTCCGCGCGGCGGCGTCGGCTCCGTAGATGCCGTCGCCCCATTCGATGTCATTTAGGTACAACTCGAAGATGCGCGTCTTGGTCAGGTCGTGCTCAAGGCGCCGCGCGATGATGAGCTCGCGCAACTTGCGAAACGGATTGCGCGACGGCGACAGATAGAGATTTTTCGCCAGCTGCTGCGTGATGGTGCTGGCGCCGCGAAGGAAGAGACCTTTCTCCCAGTCGGTTTCGAGCGATTTTTTGATCTCGGCCAGATCGATGCCTTCGTGGCCCCAGAATCCCGCATCCTCTGCGACGAGCACGGCGCGCTTCAGGTTCGGGGAAATGCGGTTATACGGGATCCAGTGCTGCACGTGTTTCGGCTCGCGGCCTGCGGCTCGCGCTTCGGCTTCGCGAAGGCGCATGAACGCCGTCCGCTCGAGATTGTGCGTACGCAGCTGCCGCACATCGGGCAGCGTCAGGTACAGGTATGCGAGATACCCGAAGCTGAAGACCCCGACGATTGCCAAAATGCGCTTCGCGCGCTCCATGCAAAAGATTATATCGGCCGCTGCGTACTAAATGAGCACATCGCGCGGTATCAGGAGCGGTGATCCGGAGAGCGCGACAGCCCCGAAATGTCGAAGGTCCAGCGTCGCGATGGCGCGGGCCCGCAAACGCTCGGCGGTCGCCATAACGGTCGCATCAACCAGACCAAGGCGAAGGCGGCGGTACTTTCTCGAAATCTCCTGTGCGCGGATCATGTCCTGCTCTTTTTCGCATTCCACCTGATAGGTGCCCTCGGCCAAATCGGCAAAGAACGCGTCCTGAGCTTTCGCGCCCAATTGGGTCATCACCAGGTAGTCGACCTCCGGCAGAATCGCCCATGGAAGGACCCATTCGTCCGGTTGCGCGTCGTGCAACGCCCGCACCGCGAGATGATGGCGATCGTCGGTGTCGATGAGCGCGAGGATGGCGCCGGTATCGGCGACAATCAATGCCGCCGTCGCCTTTTCGGCGGCGGCGGCCGCTTCACGGATTCCGAACTGCCGCGATCGGACCCGATCCCGGCCAGCAGGTCTTCAGCTCGCTCGCCGAGATCGTGCCGACCGCTGGAGAACGCGCCCACGCTTTTCGGTCGTCTGCGAGGTTGATGCTTGGCGGCGTATTCCGCCACGGCCTCCCGGACGAGCTCCGCGGGCGCACGGCCGTCTCGCGCCGCAATCCTCTTCAACGCCAGGTACTGCGCAAAATCCAAATAGACCGTTTTTTTCTCGACCCGTCACCATGGGGTCGAACGACCAAGAGATCAGCTATGTGCGTTCCGCGCCTCGGCCGGAATTGTTGATGACCTCCACCTGAACCTTAGATAGAATCCTGCTTCCGCAATTGTTCGAGTTCCCGGAGGTTGTTCATGTTTTCGACCTCTACACTCATCCGCCAGATTCGCGACGAATATCGAACACTGCCAGGCCTCAAGCTCACGGCCGAGCAGGCGTGCCGGCTCTGGGCGGTGAACCTCGAAACATGCGAAGCGGCCTTCGCCGCGCTGATTGACGAAGGCTTCCTCCACACCACCGGCACCGGTAAATTCATCGCGCTGCCCAGCCCAGCGGGCGCGGCGGCGCGCATGCAGGAGCTCGGCGGGCGCGTCGTCTCGGCGCGCTGCCCGAACTGCCAAAAGCTGAACCCGATGGAAAACGGCACGTTCCGCTGCGCGGGCTGCCGTAAAATTGTCACGTTCACGGCGCTCTCGGCGTAGTCCCCCGGTCGTCAATTTATGAGTACCGCGCGAGCCTTCTTCGCGTTTTGCGCCATCAGCCTCAGTACTGGTGCGAGCGGCCGCACCCAAGCGCCAATCATCGATCCCGCGCAGTCTGCACGCTTGCGAATGGTTGAAACGCAGCTCCGCTCGCGAGGCATTACCGACCCGGCAGTTCTGAAGGCGATGAGCCGCGTGCCACGCCACGCGTTCGTACCCGTGGATGTGAAGGCGTTTGCCTACGACGATCGCCCGCTTCCGATCGGACGCAACCAGACAATTTCGCAGCCGTACGTCGTGGCGTACATGACCGAGGCGCTACGCCTTCAGCCGGAACATGCAATTCTCGAGATAGGAACTGGATCGGGATATCAGGCCGCGGTTATCGCAGAGCTCGTGAAGCACGTGTACACGATCGAAATCATTCCCGATCTCGCGTCGGAGGCGCGCCGATCGCTCGCGACGCTCGGATATCGAAACGTGGAGGTGCGATCGGGGAATGGCTATTTTGGCTGGGCCGATCACGCGCCGTTCGACCGCATAATCGTGACGGCAGCGCCGCCGGAAATTCCTCAAGCGCTGATCGATCAACTGGCAGTCGGAGGATTGATGGTGGTGCCTGTCGGAACCGCTTCGCAGGAGATTGTGATCCTGTCGAAGACGGCGGCCGGCGTTACGCAGCAGAAAACGATTCCCGTCCGATTTGTGCCGATGGTCGGCAAGCCGTAACGGAGCGTCAACTAAGAATCATTCTTACGGCCGGCGTCGCGGCCTGCGTGGCGCCGATTTGGCGGCGGGTCTGAACGAGTAGCCGACGCCAACCCTGAGTCGTGGACTGTCGAAAAATCCCACCCTGACATCCATGAACATCCGATTCGCGTGCATCAGCCCCGCGACGATGCCGGCACCCGTCACCGTCGTCGAATACGCGTCAAGTCGGTACCAGTTAATGGCCGGACCACCACCTGCGTATGCGGTCCAGATGCCGCGTCGCTGAAGAGGCTTCCGATAGACCACATCGAAATTCCCTGCGATCAGCGTCGCACCATCGCCCACACCAAGGTCCGCATTCGGCTGAAGCCACACGCGATCCACGACAGGTCCTATCTCGTACTGACCGCCGCCGTAGAACTGATCCGGATTGACATTCATGCCGCCACGGACTGCGAATCCTTGGGCGTGCACGGGCACATTCATGCACAGCAAAGCACCTGCAATGGCGATGGCGAAACGGGCGGCTTTCGATCGTGTCATGTCAGGCTCCTTGAATGGTTCCTAAGCAGATCTTCAAGTTCCGAGCCAGTGCTATTTGCGCGAGCACAAACAAGTTCGGAGTGTCAGGCAGACCGACTGGCTTGCGATTTTCGATCGCTCATTACAAAACTGGTTGGTAAAAACTGCGATCCACTGCTCGGATTTCGCGTGTGGATCCTGTCTTAAAGATGGTCTC
>JANMJM010000233.1:0-13831 GCA_031371345.1 Vicinamibacteria bacterium | reverse complement strand
CAGACCCAGCGACGCATCGAGACGCACCTCGCGGTTGGTGAACTCGGTACGCCCCGTGCGTTGCCATTCCTCCAGCAACTTCCACAGGATGCGGGCGGGAATATTCCGGATGAGATATTCCCCGTCGACGAAGATCGCCTCGTCGTTCTTGTAGTACATGAGCGTGCGTTTCTTCGTGGGCACCGGCGCACCTGCCGATGTCTGTCGCGGTGTCACTCGAACGGGCTCGGCGGCTTCGGTTTCAGGGGCCCCTCGCTCCATCATGCGATCGATGCCGAGTGCAATCTGATTTCCAATAATCTCGAGATACGCCTCGTGCCATTCGCTAAACCGCACGGGATCGCGATCTTCGGCCACGATCACGCCCACGAGCCGGTCGCCCACCACCAGCGGAATGGCCATGACGCTCTGGGGATCGGCGAGTCCGGGCAGCGGAATTTCCTCGCACGCACCGGCGGGCGATTGGCGGCGAATCGCGCGGCTGTAGCGCAAATCCGAATCAAGGTTTTTGAACCGCAGCAGCTGCCGTTTCTGCGCCACTGTGCCGATTAATCCCTGGCCAATCTGTACTTCGGCACCGACGCCGCTCTCGCCGTAGCCGCGGCTGGCCATCGTGACGAGGCGGCCCGACGGCTCGTCATGCAACAGGATCATCGTGTGAGAAAAATAGAAATATTCGTCGAGCGCCTCGAGCACGCCGTCAAGCAGCGACTCGAGGTCGCCGGCCTGGTTGATGCGCTCCGACACCCACTGCAGCCCTCGTACTTCCGATCGCCGTCCCGCCAGAGTCGGCGCACCGCCCGGCCCCTCAACTGGCGCCGCAGTGAGAAACCCCTCGACGCGCTCTACCGATCGCACCTCGAACACATCCGACGCGATTAATTTGAAGATGCCGCTCATGCCGGTATGCGACGCGATGGCCTCGATGCGCATCGACATCGAATCGAACAGCGGACCGCGTGTTTCCGATCGCAGAAATGTTAGACGTAACCGGTACGCCTGAAACGTGAGCGGGTCGACCATCTCGAGGCACGCACGCGGATTCTCGTCGAGATTGCGCTGCGTCTTGTTGAAGAACTGCCTCGACAGCGCCACGTGGCGATCGTCCACCATATAGACCTGGCTCAAGTACGCCACGTTCGGCACGCCTGCGGCGTCGCTCGTCGCAATGACACTCGGCACGATTCCCTGGAAACACCGTGCGAGTTCCGAAAGCGTGACGCGGGTGCTCATGTGACGCGCGCGCCCGCGCCGGGCCCCGGGGTCTGGTCGAACATTTCCTCGACGCGCATCTCGATCGCAAACGCCGGCCACCAGGCAACAGCATTGGTGACGCGCGGCGGAATGCCGATCGTATTCAGCAACGCCCCAAATCCTTGAAGACCGCGGCGAACCGCCTCGGCTTCGTCCTGGCGCGCCAACCGCGCAGTGGCGGCCGTTCCCTTCATCTGCAGCGAATGGTGATCGATAGGGTGTGTGGCAACCACCGTGAGACGGCCGGTCGCCGTTATGTTCGCGATCGTCTCCCGACTAGTGCTCACCGGAACGTAGACCGTCAGCGAGGAGAGCCCGTCGGTCGACGTCAGCGCGAGGCCACGGCAGGTCGAGGGCTCGCCACGGCCATCGACCGAACCGACCATCACCGAGACGTTGTGATCGAGGCACCTTGTGGGGTCTTGAGCGCCCATCCGGCGACGATTATGGACCATTTAGGAAATTCTTCAGATGCGGTTAGGCAACTCTTAGCATCTCTGGTTCGCCGAACCCGCTAAATTCTCTCCAAGACGCGAACAACTTTCAACATGGAGAGAACGCTTATGAAAAACGTCGTATGGGTTATTGCGGTAAGTGCGTTGGCCGGGGCAGCCGCGTTCACGGCAACAAGAACTGTTGCGGTTCGGCCGTCGCTGTCGGAAGCGCCGCCAGCCACGATCGAGCGCGGTAGTTATCTGGTGAACACGATGGGGTGTCACGATTGCCACACACCGTGGAAGATGGGTGAGCATGGCCCGGAGCCAGATATGACCCGCGCGTTGAGCGGTCATCCGGAACAAGTCGGTCCCCTGCCGGCGGCCGCGCACTCGAATGGCCTCTGGGTGTGGTCAGGAGCGGGAACCAACACCGCCTTCAGCGGCCCGTGGGGTGTCAGCTACACTGCCAACCTCACCCCGGATCAGAACACCGGCCTCGGCATTTGGACCGAACAGATGTTCATCCAGGCAATCCGCACTGGCAAACACATGGGCGTCTCCCGACCCATCAATCCGCCGATGCCGTGGCCCGCCTACCGAAACGCCAGCGACGATGACCTGAAGGCGATCTATGCATATTTACGGTCCTTGAAGCCGGTGGCCAACCACGTACCGGATTATCACCCGCCGGTTGACTCGACTGCCAAGTCGAGTAATTGACGATGATTTGGAACACCTTGTGCATTGGCCCCGTTACGGAGGTGTGCGATGTTCGGGATTCTGGGTTGGATTGTCTTCGGTTTAATCGTCGGCGTGATTGCCAAGGTGGTGATGCCCGGCAGGGATCCGGGCGGCATTATTGTGACGATGCTGCTCGGGATTGTGGGCGCGGTACTTGGCGGGTACCTCGGCCGCGTATTCGGGATGTATGGCCCGAACCAGACGGCCGGCGTGTTCATGTCGATTATCGGCGCGGTGGTCGTGCTGTTTATTTATCGCCTACTTGTCGGTCGGCGACGAACCGTTTAGAACACCTGGTGATGGAGCGGTAGGTGATCTGGTGATTTCAATCGCCAGATTGCCCATCGCTCAATCATCAGATGTCCCTATCCCCACCACACCTCTCCGGGGCCGAGGTGGGCGCGCACGGTGTCCGGATTCAGCGTAATGCCGAGGCCAGGCTTATCGGTCGCTTGAATGAACCCATCCTTTATATATGGGCCATCAAGAACCAGCACCTGATCCATCCATCCGCCTTCCCCTGTAATGGTTTCAAGCGCGATGTAATCGCGAATCGAGGCGGCCCACTGCGCCGCCGCGTAGGTATACACCTGACCGCCAGTGTTGTGATTCGCCATCGGCATGCCGTAAATATGCGCGAGGTCGGCGATGCGCTTCGTCTCGAGGAACCCACCAGAATTCCGCAAGTCGGGATGCAGGATGTCGCATCCCTGGTTGATGACGAAATCCTTGAAGCCTTCGCGGCGCGCCAGATTCTCGCCCATGCAAATCGGCACGCTCGAGCTGGCCGTGAGCCGCTTCCACGATTCCGAGTAATCCACCGTCAACGGATCTTCGAGCCACACGGGCTTGATCGATTCGACCGCCTGCGAAATCTGAATCGACGTGCGGACGTCGTATTCCCAGTGGCAGTGCACCATCAGATCGCGATCCCAGCCGATGGCCTCGCGGCAGTTTTCGAACCCCTGCTGCGTGTTGATCAGTTCTCGAGTCGTCAGCATGCGATTCGAGCGATCGCGCGCGAGGTCGGTCGCGGGATTGGTGTTCGGGAATCCGAACTTGTGACACGTGAAGCCGCTCGGATGCGCTTTCACTTTGTCGGCCCAATCTTTCACCGCCGCCTTGTCGAGCATGTTTTTCGGGGTGGCGTGATCGTAGACGCGGACGCGCTCGCGAAATTTTCCGCCGAGCAGCGTCGACGTTGGGACATTCAGAGCCTTTCCCGCCAGATCCCAGAGAGCCATTTCAATGCCGCTCACGGCGCGAATCAGATTGTGCGCCGAGCCGTCCGTACGAGTGCCGCTCAAATTCGGCGACCCCTCGCCCATGAACGTGTAGAGCGCGTCGATCTCCAGCGGATCTTTGCCAACCAGCCACGGCTTCAAGGACAACACTTGTTCCTTCACGCCGACGCCGGGCGTGCCGTACCCTTCAGCAATACCGAAGAGCCCATCATCGGCCGTCACCTTGATCAGCGTGTAGTTGCGGCCGGGGCCTTGCAGCATCATCACCTGCACGTCGCGAATCTTCAGGCGCTTGCGCTGCGCCTCGGCAAGCTCCTGGAACAGAAACGGTAAGGCGGCGCTGTACCCGAGAAACTCGCGACGGGAAACACCCCCGAGACGGGCGTGAGACATCATTTCCTCCTGTGGATGGGAGCAATCTACCAGAAAACCTGGAATTCGGTGCTGGCAGCGTATAATTCGGCCTCCCTATCGTCCATCGCCTTGAAGGAGGACCCGAATGAGATACGTTCTTGCGCTCGTCACCATCGTTGCCGCGTCCGTTTTCGTGCACGCCCAGACTCCGGCAGCCCCAGCCGCACCGCTTGGGCCCGCAAAAGTCACGTTCGTTGATCACGACAAGGTGACAGCGGCGCTCGCCAAGGGCGGCACCGTGGTCGGTGCGTCCGACGTGCTCGTGCAGGGCAGCCATCGCGACAAGCCCGGCGGCGTCGAGGTGCACGACCACGAGATGGACGTCATCTATGTGATCGACGGAACCGCGACGTTCGTCACCGGCGGAAAGATCGTTGGCGCGAAAAACACCCGGCCGGGTCAGTGGCTCGGGACCGACACGACCGGCGGGGAGGTACACCACCTCGTGAAGGGTGACGTCATCGTCGTTCCGGCCGGCACGCCGCACTGGTTCAAGGAAGTGCCGACGACGGTGAGCTATTACGTGGTGAAAGTGATAAAGCCGTAGGCAGGAAAGTGTGAAGATGGTGGATTGTCGGTCGAAGAATCGATCGGCAATCCATCACGCTACATTTTGCCGGATGGAAATGTCGGCGGCATGTTGATGAGCGACGCGTCCAACTCGGCGACCGACGCCACACCTAACAGCTTCATCGTGCGGACGAGATCGGCGCGAAGAATCTCTACGGCGCGCGCAACACCCGCCTCTCCCGCCGCAGCCAGGCCGTAGGAATAGGCGCGCCCGACCAGCACCGCCCGCGCGCCGAGGCACAACGCCTTGACGATGTCGCTGCCACGGCGAACGCCTCCATCGACCAGGATGTCGATCTGCCCCTTCACCGCCGCGACGACTTCTGGCAGCACGCGCAGCGTTGCGGGCACACCATCGAGCTGACGTCCGCCGTGATTCGACACCGACAACGCGGCGGCGCCCTCGCCGACTGCGCGTCGTGCGTCTTCCGCCGTGTGCACGCCCTTCACCATGATCGGCCCATCCCAGATTTGCTTAATCCATTTGAGATCGTCCCAACACACAGCCGAATCTTCGAGCGTCTTGCTGACGTCGGCATACGCCATCGGTCCGTCAGGCAACAGGACGTTGGGAAATGTCATGAGCCCGCCGTCGGCCAGCATGCCGGCGAGCCAACGGGGATGGGCGATCATATCGGGAAGATAGGGCAACATTGACGGTCCTCGACCGATCAGCTCTTTGATCCCATTTCGAAAATCCTTCTCCCGCATGCCGGACACTGCGGTATCGATCGTAATGACCAGACCCGTGAAACCCGCGGCCTTCACTCGCTCGAGCATCTCGGTCGCAATTTTGCGGCCGCCGCACAGATATACCTGGAACCAGACAGTGCCTTTCGACGCCGCCCGCACCTTCTCCATGGGCGTGCCCGAGAGAGTCGACAGAATGTAGGCGGTACCGGACTGACCGGCGACTTTCGCGGCCATCTCCTCGGCGTGTGGATAAAACATCCGGCTGCTGCCGATGGGCGCGAGCAGGAACGGCAGGTCGAGCGCCGCGCCCATCACGGTGGTGCGGAGATCACACGTCGGCGTCACCACCGCGCCTTTGGGCCGGAAGGTGATGTCTTCGAAGGCGCGCATATTTTCCCGCAGCGTCACCTCGGCTTCCGCGCCGCCGTCGATGTAATCGAAGACGACGCGCGGAAGCCGCCGTTGGGCGAGACGGCGGAGGTCGGCGATGTTCAGAACGCGTGGCGCAGCAACAGAGGTCATAAGGCGTCGGCTCAGCCCGACATCTTATCAAGTATTCGAGGCGCGCTCGACAATCTGGGCGACGGAGCTCTCGATCTCGCGAGTCACTTCATCGGGAGGCCGGTTGCCATCGAGGATGGTGAGCGTCTTACGACGGCGGAAGTATTCGAGCACGGGCTCCGTGCTGTCGGTGTAGACCTGCAGGCGCTCGCGGATGATCCATTCGTCATCGTCGTCGCGGCCGCGCCGCGCCAGTCGGCGCACCACCTCGTCGGCGTGAACCACGAGCGCGAAAACGACCAACGGCCCGCGTCCCGCCGTCATCCCATCGAGTGCGACGGCTTGCTCGATCGTGCGTGGAAAGCCATCGAGCACGAAGCCGGCGGCCGTATCGCGTTCGGCGAGGCGCTGACTGACTAGCTGGATCATCAGATCGTCGCTCACGAGCGCGCCGCGCTGGAGCGTATCTTTCACCGCGAGGCCTACCTCGGTCCCGTTCGCAATGGCGCGTCGCAGCATGTCGCCCGTGGAGATCTTGGGCACGACGTGGCGCGCCGCAAACCGGTCGGCTTGAGTGCCTTTGCCCGCGCCTGGCGGTCCAAACAGCACGACGTTTAACGGAAGGGACTTCACTGCAGAAAGAATAATCCACGGCGGGCGAGCATGCCCGTATTAGTAGGTATGGACCATGGACCATCGACCATGGACCAGATCTGGCAAACCCGTTGCATTGGCCGGGGCTGGAGTGTTTATGGACAAATTACTCGGCAATCAGCTCATCTCCCGATTGATCCTGGCCATAGTGGCGCTCGTGTCGCTGCCGGGATGTCGCGTCGTTGGCGGGATCTTCAAAGCCGGTGTCGGCGTGGGCGTCCTTATGGCGGTGGTCGTCGTCGGGCTGCTGTTCGCCCTTGTGACGAAAACGCGGGCGTAGCGTCGAAGAGGTTTAGAATGGGGATCAGCCATGAAGGCTGCGCCCCGTTTTCTCTCATTCGCGCTACTAATGTCTGTGTCGACGGCAGGCTGGGCGCAGCAGCATAGTCCGCCGCCGCCTGTTCCGCCGCACCCGTCTTCATCGATTCCTGCAGCTCCGGCAGCGCTGACGGTGCCGATGCCCCTCGGCCCTCCTCCGGGTACGATCGATTTGTATCAGCGGCCCGACAACTTCCATAGCAATCCAGCTCAACCACCGCCGTCGCTGTTTGTGCCCGGGCCGATTTTCTTCCCGGGGTACGGGCCCGGTCCGTATCCTCCCGGCCCCTACGGGCCAGGGCCATACGGGCCAGGCGCGTACATGACGGATTCATACTCGCCGGCTGCTGCGGTCATGTTGGCCCAGGCATCGAGCGGGATGCGGGCGCCCAGCGGAGGACTTCGATTCGAAACGTCCCCTGGACTGGCTCAGGTGTTTGTGGATGGGAATTACGTCGGCATCGTCGACGACTTCGGATTGCGCGGCCGGCCACTCGAACTGACGGTCGGCCCGCATCACGTTGAGCTTCGCGCGACCGGTTACGCGACGGTGACGTTCGATGTGAACATCGCAGCCAATCAGGTTGCGCGGTACCGCGGCGACGTGCAGCCGCTGCCGACGGCGCCGCCACCAGCAGCCAGCGTTGCGGCCGCGCCTCAGAAGTACTACGTCATTCCAAATTGTTACGCCGGCAATCGGCCGCCGGCGCGACCGCTGCCCCGCGGCTGCGCGATCGCACAGCTGCGCGTGGTCAACTAAGAACCCACGACCAACAACTAATTTTCTCTCAGCTTAAAGACGAACAGCGCGCTGCCCGCGCACGCGGCCACGTATTGTTTGCCGCCGACCGAATACGTCATCGGTCCCGATCTCACCGAACCGCCGACGGTCGTCTTCCATAACAGATTGCCGTTGCGCGCATCGAGCGCATAGAAGTACCCCTCGTTGCCTCCGCTGAACAGCACGTTCGACGCCGTCGTTAAGATGCCGGCCCACGTGAGGTCGCTCATCTTGAATTCCCACTTCAGCTCGCCTGTATTTGGATCGATGGCACGAACGGCGCCGTAGCCCTCATTTTCCTTCGAGTAGCTGTTGGCGCCGACACGAATGCCCGGCACCTCTGCGCGCGCGCCACCACCCGCGAACCGGCGGCCTTCGACGTACTCGACCTTGTCTCTCACGTACAGCGATCGGTAGTTTGCCCACGTGGGAATGTAAAACAGCCCTGTGCGTGGGCTGTATGACGGCGAGTACCAATTCGTGCCGCCCTGATTACCCGGCGAGATCAGCGTGCCTGGCGGCGCGCTCGGCGCTTTGCCGGCGATGCGAATGGGTCGGCCCTTCGCGTCGAGTCCCTTGGCCCAGTTCACTTCGACGAACGGCTTACCCGACAGAAACTGCCCCGTCGCACGGTCGAGGACGTAGAAAAATCCGTTGCGATTGGCAAAATACATCAGCTTGCGCGGACTGCCTTGCCAATTCGCGTCGGCCAGCACCGGGATTTGCACGGCGTCGTAATCGAACTCGTCGTGCGGCGAGAACTGGAAATGCCATTTCAATCGTCCCGTGTCGGCGTCGAGCGCGACCACGCTGTTGCTGAAAAGATTGTCGCCTTCCCGGTTGTCGCCGTTCCAGTCGGGCCCCGGATTGCCAATGCCCCAATACGTCAGGTTCAGGTCTGGATCGTATGAGCCGGTGAGCCAAACTGATCCGCCGCCAGTTTTCCAGGCGTCGCCTTGCCACGACTCGAACCCGAATTCCCCAGGCCCCGGAATCGTATAGAACCGCCACGCTTCTTTGCCTGTCGCGACATCGTAGGCCGCCAGGAATCCGCGGATACCGAACTCACCGCCGGACGGACCGATGATCACCTTATCTTTGACGACGAGCGGCGCCGCCACGAGCGCATAACCGGCTTCCGGATTCACGACCGTGACATCCCACATTGGGCGACCGGTCCTGGCATCGAGCGCAATCAGATGACCATCAATCGTTCCCATGAACAACCGATCGCCCAGAATTGCCACGCCGCGGTTCACGCGGCCGCAGCACGGGCGCGATTGCGGCGAAGGGTTGTAGGAATAGGTCCAGAACATCCGGCCGTTGGTCGCATCAAGCGCGATGACATCGTTCGGCGGCTGGACAATGTACATGATGCCGTCAACCACGAGCGGCGTCACTTCGAACCTGGTGCTCGTCGGCTCGCGCGAGTTCAGCTGGTAGATCCACGACGTCTCGAGGTTCTTCACATTTTCCGGCGTCACCTGCGTCAGCTCGCTGTAGCGCTGACTCATGTAGGAACCGGAATAGACGAGCCAATTCTGCGGCTCCTGTTTCGCGCGCACCAGACGATCAAATGTCACCTGCCCTTGCGCGCCGAGCGACGCGGCCCCGAGCACCACCAGCAGCAAAGTTCGAGCAATCATGCGTCCTGTCATTGACCGGTTCCTTTCAAAGACACCAGGTAACTCACCACGTCGGTGATCTCCTGGCTGCTCAGCTTGTCGCGGTACGCCGGCATCGGCGATTTGTCGATGAACGTGAATTCGCGAAGGTTCGATCGCTGCAGCGATTGCAATTGTTCTTTCATGTCGAGCACTTGCACCGTGAAGGTGTCCTGATTGAGCAACCGGCCGCTGATCGTCGTCCCGTCGCGTGTGACCAGCCGCACGAATCGGTTGCTGGGAATGATGTAGAAATCGGGATCGACAATCGATCGCTCGATGTCGGTGGAATTTCGAAGCCGGCCGATCTCGCTTAAGTCGGGCCCAGTTCTGGCACCGGCGCCGTTCACGCGATGGCAGCTCGTGCAGTTCCCCTTGCCGACGAAGATCGCGTGGCCGTTGGTCGCGTTGCCCGCGGAGGCCGCGGCGCGGCTCGCTTTGGCCCGCAGGAACTGGACGATGGCCGCCGCTTGCGCCTCGGTGAAGTTGTTCGGCGGCATCCCGGTCCCCGGAATGCCGCGGAGGACAATGCCGACGAGCTCGGGATCAGTCGTACCGCGACGGAAACGGCCGTGCCCGAGATCAACCCCAGGTACCACGTCTCCCTCTGGGCCATGGCATTCGGTGCAGTTCGCCATATAAAGTTGCTCGCCGTTGGGCGGCGGGCCGGGCGGTCCCACATTGGGGGCTTGCGCAAACGCCGGTCGGCTGAGAACACCGCCGACCGAAGCGACGAGAAGAACGACGATCGAAATCGCGACCCGTACCCGCGACATGGTGTGCCTCCCTGTGTGGCCGATTGGATGGCACATCTTACTGCCGCAACGGCTTGCGCGCTACTGAAGGGAATTGGACGGTGCGGCCTACCTGATGCGCATGAAGCCGAGCACTGTATGATGGCGGCATGGATCGGACGTTCTTGCTCATCGGCGGCGTGCTCGGATTTCTCGGCGTGGCAATTGGCGCCTTCGGCGCCCATGGCCTGAAGAATCGGCTGTCGCCGGAGATGCTGGCCATCTTCGAGACCGGCGTCCGCTATCAGATGTACCACGTCCTCGCGTTGCTGATTGTGGCGTCGGCCATCGGTCACGTGGGCAACGCGCGGCTCCTCACCATCGCCGGGTGGTCGTTCGTCGCCGGCATACTGATTTTCTCTGGAAGTCTTTACGCGCTCGCACTCACGAGCACCGGCATACTGGGAGCGATTACTCCCATCGGAGGACTGGCGTTTCTTGTGGGCTGGGCGTGTCTGGCGTTCTTCGCGGCTGCCAGTTAGTTATGAGTTGTTGGTTGTTCGACGCGTCTAGCGTGGCAGGTTCTACATACCGCGAGGTGTGGCGCTGTTGAAAAACTGTTGAAACTGGGTCCGGACCCAGTTGAGTTCGCGACACGTAGTCGCCGCCTTCCAACCGACTATTCGAGAGCGGCGACGGGTCGTTGCGGACCGCGGCGGACCAACACTTTCGTCGGATCCGCGTTCACGTCAACCAGCACCCCATCAAGCCCACGTTCATCTCGTCGGTGCGTGCCTTTCGGGAGCGGCACCGGCTCGGCAAGCTCGTAGCCAACCTGCTGTCCGCGAGCACCATGCCGACCATCGAACTATCCGTTTCAGGTTTGCCGGTCGTCGTGTGCAACGCCTGCCGCAAAGCCGACGAATGTGACAAAGAGTGCCGGCAACCTCACACGACGCATGGAACGAGTATCATACCGCCCACCTAGAGAGAGAGGCATCAATGAACACAAAACGTGTGTGTACGGCGCTGTTGCTGACGTCGGCGCTGGGCGCTGGGCTCGCAGAGTTAAAGGCGCAGACGCTCGTCGAATTCAGCCACGAGACCAGATTTCAGCTCGACGTGAAAGTGCCTGACGCTGCGCTTGCGGCGTATCTCCCGCCGGGCTGGACGCCAAACGTTGCCCCGCAGGGGCCAGCCAAAGACTGCAACTTGCGCGTCATCTTCATCGACCGCGTCACGATTAACGGGCCCGATGGGAAGCCGGTGGGCAAAGGATCGAACCATCTCGTGTATCTCGCCGCGCCCGTGAAGGAACCTGGCGGCACGAACGTGCAGCTGATCATCGGCGGCCTTACCGAAGATCCGGCCGACGCTCCGGGACCATTTGGTAATTACCTGCTCGCGACAACGCATGCCGTGCAGCGCACGACGACAACCTCGCCGAGCGGAGCGGGCCCAACCATCGACACGCAGGACTGGAACTTCATGGCAGCCACCGGCGAGCACCTGGAGATGCATCTCAAATACGTGCGCGGCGCGGCCAACAAAGGCAACCCGAACGAGACGCGTTTCTATTCCGCGAAGAACCCGACGTTTTTTCAGATCTCGAAACAGGAACAGGTGCTCGACATCCTGAGGAACGTGACGACCAGTCCGCCGGACCGCGTTCAGGAGTTTTCGTTCAAAGGATCCGGCGGCAGCTACGCCAAGTTGTTTGACGGCACGGAGAAAGCGCTGAGTTGGGACAACATCTTATGGATCAATCGATCGGTCATGCTGCCCTAATGAGAATGGCGCGCCTGTTGGCAGCGCTGCTCATGGTCGCGACGCCGTTATCCGCCGCCGCCCAATCGAAGAATCAAAAATGGGTGGCGACGTGGGTGGGATCGGTGCACGGACCCTACCCGACAGGCAACCCCGTGGCGCAGCCGGAAATGAAGTTTGCGATCCCTAGTCCTGCAGCAGGCGCAAACGATCAGACATTTCGGCTGATTGTCAGGCCAGATGTGTGGGGCAGCCGGTTCCGCCTTCGGCTGGCGAACACATTCGGCACACAACCCGTCACCTTCGATGGTGTCTATGTGGGCATTCAGGCGACGGCGGGAAATATTCTCGGCGGGACGAATCGGCCGGTGACCTTCGACGGGAAAACGACGACAACGCTGGCGCCAGGCGCGTCGATGTTCAGCGACGCCGTGGATCTGAAACTGCCTGCGGCGGCGGCGAGCCTCGACGGCCGCAAGCTCGCGGTCAGCTTGCATGTTGTTGGCGCGAGCGGTCCCATAACGTGGCACGCGAAGGCGCTGCAGACCTCGTACCTGGGCCGCCCGGCGTCCGGTGCGCACGGCAATGAAGACTCCGACAGCGCGTTCCCCTTCTCGACGACGTCGTGGTATTTCCTCGACGCCATCGACGTCATGGCCGCGGCCGATACCGCGGTCGTTTGCGCCTTCGGCGATTCGATTACGGACGGCACAGCGTCAACCTTGAACGGCGACGATCGCTGGCCCGACGTCTTTGCTCGTCGAATGCACGCGGCGTATGGAAATCGTGTGTCGGTCGTCAATGCCGGCATCGGCGGGAATCGCATCATTACCCCGACGGTCTATCCCCCGCCAGAACCGTTTGCCGGCGGTCCCTCGGCGTTACAGCGGCTCGATCGCGATCTTCTGAGCGTGTCGGGGCTTACCGGTGTGGTCGTCCTTGAAGGCATCAACGATATCAGTGCAGACTCGCCTGTCGATGCCATCATGGCCGGAATGCGGGAAATGGTGACGCGCATCCGCGCGAAAGGTCCGATCAAGATTGTTGGGGCCACGATCACGTCGGCGTTTGGGAACACCGGCCGCTCCGGGCAGCCGGATGGCGATCAGCGCAGAAAGACGATCAACGCCTTCATCAGGACCGGTGGCATCTTTGATAGCGTCGCCGATTTCGACGCCGCAACCCTTGATTCAACGACCGGCAGTCTGAAGCCAGAGTTCCAGCCGAACAGCAGCATCGGCGGCCCCGGCGATAAGCTCCACCCGAATCGCGCAGGGTATCAGGCCATGGGAAACGCGGTGGATATCAAGATCTTCGCGCCCCGTTGAGCTCCAGCTTCGAGCTGCGAGCTTCCAGCTGCGAGTCTCGACAGAGACGCGCAGCCGGCCGACGCGCCCCGTGGACATCCCAGAAATTGCCACGATCGGTGCTGCGCATGCGTGCAAATCTTTCACTCGTTCCGGAACGAGCCGCGCGTCGCTTCTAGCCTCGACGCAGATCTGTCGTTGTAGCGGGTAACTGGGACTAGATGAACTTGCTTGGCTTAATGCTGAACTTACCGCAGGATCTCTTCGAAAAATTTGAGCGCCCGGGGATCGTTGGATTGCCCGAGCCAGAACATCGCCTGCTTGCGGACGCTGGGATTGTTGCTCGAACGTGCGAGCGTGATGAGCAGCGGAACGCCTTGATCTCTCGGAAGCTGGCTCAACGCAAACACCGCCTGCCTTTTTACCTCTGCGTCTGGATCGCGATCGATCGCCTCGGTGATCGCGGGGATGGCCTGCGACTCCGCGCGTCTGGCGACCCAGAACAGCGCGCGCTGCCGAACGCGGGTGTCGGTACTGTTCCTCGCGAGATCGAGCAGAGCGGCACCCGCCGACGGATCCTGATGCAGCGACAGCGCGGTGAGAGCGCCATCGGCCTGCCCTCGGACAATCGTGCGTGCCGCATAGCTTTTCAGAAAGGCGACGCTCTGAGCTGCGCTCACGCTGTCGAGCCAGTGAAGCGCGAGACCGCCCGCATCGATCACGCAGTCGCTCGACACCATGCGAACGCGTTG
>JANMJM010000229.1:0-3119 GCA_031371345.1 Vicinamibacteria bacterium | reverse complement strand
CCGCAGAGTTTCAGCCGAGCGAACGGGACCGATTCGCGAACCACGCGCCTTTGTACTTTGATGCGTCGGTGATGGACGTGTACTTGAGCGTCAAACATGGTGCCGGGCTGTATTTGATTTCCGACGAGCTCGGCAAGCACCCGAAAGAGTTGGCGCGCTTCATTGCGTCACATCAGTTAACGTGCTGGAACTCCACTCCATCGGCGTTGACGATGCTGACCCGCTTTGGCGAATTGTCCCAGTACGACTGGTCCAACCTCAGGATGGTTACCTTCGGCGGCGAGGTCTTCCCGCCGAAATCGCTTCGCCAGCTCCAGCGTTATTGGCATTCCGCCGTTCTCTACAATTTGTATGGGCCAACCGAGGCGACGACCGCGTGCACATTTTCGCGGATTCCCGCTGCGATACCCGAGGATCGCACCTTCCCTTATCCGATTGGTTTTCCGTGCTCGCATTTCAAGGCAGCGCTGTTCGACGAAGATGGAATCGAAGTGGGTGCGGACAATGAGGGGTTGCTGCACGTAAGCGGCCCGTCGGTGTTTGCTGGTTACTGGAACCGGGTTGAAGAGACGGCAGCCGCGATCAGGGAACGCGACGGCGTGCGTTGGTACAACACGGGTGATGTGGCTCGCTGGGATCCAAAAGAAGGTTTTACCTATCTGGGCCGAAGAGATCGCATGGTAAAACGGCGTGGGTTCCGAATTGAGCTCGGTGAGATTGAGCGGGCGCTCTATCTCCATCCGGAGGTGTATGAGGCGGCGGCCATCTCGGCGACCGACGAGCAGTCTCAGGTGACTATCGTCGCTTTCGTGGCCTCCACGCTGCGAGCCTTGTCGACTGTGCAGCTCAAGACGTTCTGCGCCAAGACGCTTCCAGCCTCGATGATGCCGGATTCATTTATTTTTAGAGATCGGCTGCCGCGAACTTCAACAGACAAGGTCGATTACGGCGCGCTGAAACAACAGATGTCTGATACGTATGTCTCATAGCCTGCGAGGCCTGCCGGCGGACGAGCCGCTCGATTACGCCGAACGATGGCTGCGTGACGGCCTTTCGGTCGTGCGGCCGAGCTTCTCGGTTGTCCAGATCACCGTGGACATGACCCATGCGACGGCCCGGCTCGAGCAGCTGCGAAAGGAAGGGGTCCAGGCGACGTCGACCCACCTGCTTGTGCAGGCAGCGGCACGAGCGCTCGCATCGAACCCGCAACTCCATCAAATCGTTGCCGGCAACCGACGGCACCGTCCGGCGCATGTGGACATCGGACTCTCGATCACCGGAGAAACGTTCGTCGCACCTGTGCTGATTATCGAGTGCGCCGATCAGAAGACCGTGGCACAGATCGCTGAAGAGACCACCCGCCGAGCGCCGGAAATCAGAAAAGCCGATCAGGAAATGCTCCGGGTGCTCAGACGGTGGGGCCGGCTGGTGCCGTTTGGGATCGTGCGCCGCGCGTTGCTGAGACTAATGTTCAACAGCGCCACTTTCCGCCAAAAAGGTGCTGGTACGTTTCAGGTTTCGACGGTTCCGGCAGACTGGGCACTCTCGTCGGCTTTCAGCACAGCAGGGGTGGTGATCGGCGGACAGACCAGACTGCGTGTGCTGGCCATCGATGGACGGCCCGAGGTTCGACCCACGATGACCGTGACGTTGTCGGGCGATCACGGCGTCTGGGACGGCCGCTCGGCCGTGCGGTTTCTCGCCGCCTTAAAAGGGGAGCTCGAATCGACCGCCGAAAATACAAACGCCGCGCCCCTTGCGGAGCGCGGCGTCAGCCTTCATAGCGTCTGAAGGTCGTTTACGCGACGTTCAGGTTCTTCTTGGCTTTCCTGCGCCTGTGGGCCGCGAGCAACATCGTGCCCGTTCCGAAGGTGAGCAGTGTCATCGGTTCTGGAACGAAGGCCACGGTCATCCGCGAAGAATACGGAGCTTCGATGTAGCCCTGTCTCAGGAAGTCGGCCTGAACTTGAGCGATCGTCTGCCCAATGAAGTCTGCCGACCAGGTCCCGATCCAGAAGTTTGTAGAGGCCGGTCCCGGTGCCCCATTCGGCGTCGAGTCGTCCATCGTGCCCCTCATCGCGAGCTCGATGGTGGTCCGGACGATGCCACCTACGGTCTGCTGGTAAGCGTTGAAGGCCGTACCAGGGATGAAGCAATCAGCCGGATTGCACGGCGCGATGTAGTTGAGGTCGAAGTGGAGCCCCGCATCGGCATCGAACGTCAAAAAGTTCGGCAGCACAAAGGGGATACCGACTGGGTTGGCGACGGCGTTCAGGTCGATCGCATCGCCCTGCGAGCCAATCAGAAAGTCGAAGTAGTCGCCGGGCGTGCTGAACACGACGGCAAACTCGTTGGTGTTCCCGGGCGTGTACGGAAGCCAATCAATCGTCGTCGCGTCCACTCGAACGCCTCCCGAAAGACTGACGTCGCCCGAAATCGGAACCGCCTCGCCGACAGTCGGGAGGACTGCCAACCCTACGATTGCTACCAATACCAGAATGAGTTTCTTCACATGCGCTCCTGTCGTTGTCATCGTCATATACCCGTCCTCCCAAGCCACCAAATGAATCCGCGCGGACTTCCTAAGCACATATGGTGCCTGAAGCGAAGATACTGAAGCGCGTACCGCAGTGTTTTCTATAAGTCCTTTAACGGAGCGCTGTTACGGCTGACGGTTTCTGAATGTAGAGCTTTAATCCCACGCGAGAAAGTCAACCTGCGGGTTGACCAAAGACGAGCTGCGAATAACCAAGATCAGTTTTATTCGTAAAAACGCGAACTGCAAGAAACCGCACATTCCTTAGGAAATTTGTCTTATTTCGCTGCGCTTTCGACGATGGTTGTCGGTCGGCTGACGCACTGGTACGCATTTTTAATTCTGTCGATCGTTGCGCGTGAATCCGGCTCGACGCGGCGTGCTCTCGCCCCCGTGCCCAACGTTGTTCCGCGCGCCGTCCGACACACTTAACATCGCCGGATGCTCGTTCAAAACCCCTGGCGAACGCGGCAACTGTAGATGCGTGATGGGGTAGAGCACCACCGGCATTCCGACCGCCGCCGGACTCGTTCGCAACAGCCAACCCACCAGAGGCGACGTCATCATCGTCGTCACAAGCGCC
>JANMJM010000208.1:0-6242 GCA_031371345.1 Vicinamibacteria bacterium | reverse complement strand
AGCCCAAAACTCTAGGCTGCGGTGGACCGGTTAGACAATGGAACCTGTTAATCAGCTGAACGGCCGTCTCGCGCACGCGCCAGGCAGCGTCGACGGCATTCTGTGTTGGAATTTTTTTGATTACCTCGATCTCGCCGCGGCGCAGGTGCTGGCGACGGCGCTCACGCGCCTGCTGCGTCCCGAGGGCGCCTTGCTGGGTTTTTTCACGACGGTGGCCGCGCCCGACTCGAGGTTCTCGAAGTACGTGATTCTCGACGAAGACACCGTGCGGCAGCGTCCCTACACGAGCGGCGGCAAAAAACAGACGCCGCTGCAGAATCGCGACATCATCAGAATGTTCGAGGGGCTGAAGGTGGCCGAGTCGTTTCTGTTGAAAACGAACGTCAGGGAGTTCCTGTTCAGGAAGCCGATGGAAGACGCCGGAAACTAGTGAACTTTGTGAACTTGTGAACTTAGATCACCAGCTCACGAGCTCACCAAATCACCAGATGTTATGGCTCGGCCCGTCATCGCATTTCTTACCGACTTCGGCACTCGCGATCATTACGCCGGCACGATGAAGGCTGTCGTGCTCGGGCTGTGCCCCGACGCGACGCTGGTCGACATTACGCACGACATCCCGCCGCACGACGTCCTCACCGCGTCGCTCGAGCTCGCGGCGTGCTACAAATACTTTCCCCAGGGCGCGATTTTCCTGATCGTCGTCGATCCGGGTGTCGGCTCCGCGCGCCGCGGCATCGCCGTCGATACGGGCGACTACCGTTTCGTCGCGCCCGACAACGGTGTGATGACGGCAGTACTAAAAGAGACGCCGGCGAAGCGTATCGTCGAGCTCACCGAGCGGCGCTATGCTCGGCCGACGGTGAGCAGAACCTTTGAAGGACGCGACCGCTTTGCACCGGCCGCGGGATGGATCGGCAAGGGCGTCGATCTTTCGGCGCTCGGCCGGCCGGCGGGCGATATCCAGCACCTGATGATCCCTGTGCCGCAGATGGACGGCGACGCGCTCGTAGGTGACGTGTTGCGGATCGATCGATTCGGCAACCTGGTGACGAACATCGATCGCAAGCTGTTCGACAAGTTCTCGCAGTCGGGGAACATCGAGATTGCCGCCGGCGGACACCAGATTCCACGCGTGGTCGCGACCTATGCGGAAGCCGCGGCCGGAGACATCTTTGCGCTCTTCGGCAGCACCGATCATCTCGAGATTGCCGTCAACACCGCAAGCGCCAGCGAACGACTCGGCCTTTCTCGCGGCGCACAAGTGATTATCCGGAAAATATAAGTCCGTCACGACAGAGGACGCGGAGGAATACAAAGAGGTTGATTCCTCTTTGCATTTTCCTCTGTGAGCTCTGTGGTAAAGAGCATGTTACGATTCACGGGCTTTATGAATTTCGATCTCAACGACGAGCATCTGCTGCTCGAGCGATCGACGCGCGAGTGGGCGGCTCGTGAAGTGGCGCCCCGCATTCAGCAGCTCGATCACGAGCACACCTTCGATCGCGCGCTTCTTCCGAAGATGGCGGCGCTTGGTTTGCTCGGCGTCTGCGTGCCGGCGAAATACGGCGGCGCCGGCATGGACTACGTCAGCCTGGGCCTCGCGTGTGAAGAGCTGGAGTACGTCGACACCTCGCTGAGGGTCATTCTTTCCGTTCACGTCGGCTTGAACAGCCTGACGTTGCTGTCGTGGGGGAGCGAGGCGCAGAAGCAGAAATATCTCGTCCCGCAGGCGCAAGGGACGCTGATCGGTTCATACGGGCTTACCGAGCCCGCAGCCGGCAGTGATGCACGTGGCATTCAGACCACGGCCGAGAAGCGCGGCGACCGCTACGTGCTGAACGGCGAAAAGATGTGGATCTCGCTTGCCGATGTCGCCGACACCTTTCTTGTGATTGCATGGACCGACCAGGACAAGAAAAAACAGAAAGATCCGTCAGGTCTCAGCGCATTCATCATCGAGCGCCGGTTCAAAGGCTTCTCGAGCGGCTCGCTGACGCACAAGTGGGGCATCCTGGCGGGCAACACGGGCTTCTTCAAAATGGACAACGTCGAAGTGCCCGAAGAGAACCTGGTAGGGCGGGCCGGCGAGGGATTCAAAATCGCTATGTTTGCACTCGATCAAGGGCGGCTCACCGTGGCCGCGGGCGCCACGGGATTAATCCGTGCTTGCCGCGATGCCAGTGCGAAATACGCGCACGAGCGAAAGGCGTTCGGCGTGGAGATTGGGCAGCATCAGCTCGTGAAGGAAATGATCGCGCAGATGGAATCCGACTATCAGAGCTCTCGCCTGTTGTGGCTCCGCTCGGCGTGGATGAAGAATGAAGGCCGCCGCAACACGCGTGAATCGGGCCTCGCAAAATGGTTCTCGACGGTGGCATCCGAGCGCGCGGCATCCGATGCGGTACAAATCCACGGCGCCAATGGCTATTCTGACGAATATCCCGTCGGGCGCTTTTACCGGAATGCGAAGGGCGCCGTCATTTACGAAGGCACGCGTGAAATTCACAAACTGATGCAGGCCGACTACGTGCTCGGCTACCGGAGCGACAAACCGGTGCGCTGCGAGCTGCCGCCTTTCAGTACCTCTTAGCTTCGAGCTTCCAGCTTCCAGCTTCGAGCTTCGAGCTTTCAGCTTTCAGCTTTCAGCTTCCAGCTTCCAGCTTCCAGTTTCCAGTTTCTAGTTTTCAGGTACACTCCCGGCTTCTTGACAACCAGGAGGCGAATATGAAGCGGACAGTATTTCTTGTCGCGCTCGTCGTGGCGGTGGTCTCGGCTGCGGGCTGGCCGAAGGCGCAGGCACCAGCCGCCGGACAGGGCGCGGGCGGAAGACAGGGTGGGCGTGGAACGGGTGGCGGGGCCGCCCAGGCGGTGCAGCACGCAAACGGCACGTTGACGCCGATGGCGCTCGATGCAGGGCGCCCGTGGGGATGGGCCACCAAAGCGTACATGGAAAACCCAAACCGGAAGCTTTACAACAAAGCGAAAGCAAAATTGCTGTCGGGTGCCCAGGTATTCAGCTTCACGCAAAGCACACCGAACGCGGAGCAGTATTGCCAATACGCTCCGCATTACGATTTCACATGGTTCGAGATGCAGCACTCGACGCTGCGATTCGATCAAGTGCAGGCGATGATTCAGGCGTGTCCGCTAAGCGGCGCGACGCCGATGATTCGCATGCCCGATGCGCTCGAGGCCAACATGCAGAAGGCCTACGATCTCGGCGTGCTCGGAACGATCGTGCCGACGGTAGACGACGTCTTCGAGGCGAGAGACGCCTCGCGCTACGCGCACTTTCCGCCGCAGGGGCGGCGTAGTCAGGGCGGCAGCCAGCTCTGGAACAGCTTCCTGAATCCGGGCGAGACCTATCGGAATTCGATCAACGACAACGTGCTGGCCGTCGTGATGATCGAGACGCCCGAAGGTGTGGACAACGCGTACGAGATCGCATCCACTCCCGGCATCGACGTCGTCATTCTTGGGAACAGCGACCTCACGAGTTTCAGCGGCTTTCCTCAGACGAGCAATGAGTATCAGGACCTGCTCACGCGGGTGCGCGACGCAACGCACAAGGCGGGCAAGTACTGGGGCAATGCGGGACAGCAGTTTGCCACCGGCAATAAACTGAGCCAAGACTCGCGCTTCCACCAAAACGGCCGCTCGAACGATGGGTGGGTGCCTCCCGCGCGCGGAACAATGGTCCAGCCAGCGGCCCAATAGGCCGCACCTGTTGAGGAGAAACTAGAAACTGGAAACTAGTCAGTAAGTTTCGAACTTACCTTCCAGTTTCTAGTCTCGTGAGTACGAAACCGCTGTACACCGGCCGGACGTATTTCCCGAGCGTTTTCTCGGGGCGCGATGTCCGCCGGTGTATCGAACCGTTAAACTCACGAGACTAGTTTCCAGTTGTACCTTTCACTCCATGGATTCGTTGAAGAAGCTCGATGCGTTGATGGCCGAAGTGACCGACCTGCGCTATGCCGCCGCGCTGCTGTCCTGGGACGAACGCGTGAACATGCCGCCGGAAGGAGCGTCCACGCACGGCGAGATGCTGGCGACGATCAGGCGTATCGAGCACGACAAGTTCACATCCGACGAAGTTGGACGGCTGATCGAGGACGCGACGGCGGCGGCCGAAGCGCTTGGGCCGGACGCGCCGGCGCGGCGGAAACTGGCCGTCGCTGCGCGCGACTACGACAAAGCGACGCGCGTGCCCGGCCAGTTTGTGGCGACGCACGCGCAGGTGTCGTCGGTGGCGCACCAGGCATGGCGGGAAGCCCGCGAGCAATCGAATTTCGCGCTGTTCGAGCCGCACCTGAAGCGGATGGTCGAGCTGAAGCAGGAATACGTCAGCTTTTTTCAGCCGCTCGATCATCCCTACGACGCTTTGCTCGACGACTACGAGCCTGGCGCGCGCACGGCAGATATTCAGCGCATGTTCGATGCGCTTCGGCCGCGCCAGGTGGCGCTGGTGAAGACCGTCCTGCAGCGGCCCGCTGTCGATGACGCGTGCCTGCGGGTGGCGTATCCCGAGAAAGAGCTGCTCGACTTCGCGGTTGACGTCATTTCGCGGTTCGGATTCGACTGGAAGCGCGGACGGCAGGACAAGTCGGCTCATCCCTTCGCGACGGCCATCTCAACAGACGACGTGAGGATTACCACTCGATTTGTCGATCGCCATCCATTCGAATTGCTCTTCAGCATGCTGCACGAAACTGGCCATGCGCTGTACGAGCAGGGCATCGATCCGGCGTGGAATCGAAGCGTCCTGACAGGCGGCGCCTCGCTCGGCCTGCACGAATCGCAGAGCCGGCTCTGGGAAAACATCATTGGCCGATCGCTGCCGTTCTGGTCCCACTTTTATCCATCGCTCCAGCGCGCGTTTCCGTCACAGTTGGGAAACGTGACGCGCGACCAGTTCTACAAAGCCATCAATAAAGTTCAACCGTCGCTCATTCGCGTGGAGGCCGACGAGGTCACCTACAACCTTCACGTGATGCTGCGCGTAGAAATGGAAATTGCGCTGTTGAGCGGCGCGATCACGACCCAGGACGCTGAAGCATTTTGGAATACCAAGATGAAGGAATAACTCGGCGTCACGCCAGCCGATGCTGCGAACGGCATCCATCAAGAAATGCACTGGTAGGTTGGGCTATTCGGATACTTCGCTACCTACACGATCGGGAATCTCATTTCCGTTCAGCTTTGGAAGAAGTTTCAAGCCGACGAGCCGTCGTGGGAGACGCAGATACGTCGCGGAGAGTTCCAGCGGTTGCGCACGTGGCTGCAACGCGAAATTCATCAGCACGGCCGCCGTTATCAGCCGCGAGAGCTGGTGAAGCAAGTGACCGGCGACGACATCGACCCCGGCCCCTACTTGAGCTACCTCGAGGAGAAGTACCTCTAGAATCCATTCTGTTGGATTGGGCACACCAAAATTCCAGCGATTCGTGCCTCCGATCTCACCGAACGGGCGCTTTATCAATGATTTATAAGGATTGCAGGCGGCACGATGCTTGCGATATTGTTAATGCACAATTTAGCCAATTTAGGTGTAGTTCCACGTCTTGGGGAGGGTTTTCTTTATGCAGCGTAGATTCTGGTTATGTTTACTGGTCCTAGCGTGCGTGGTCGCGCTCCCATCGGTTGCGATGGCGCAGAGCTCGATCGCCGGCCAGGTGAAAGACGAGTCTGGCGGCGTACTGCCCGGCGTGACCGTTGAAGCCGCAAGTCCAGCGCTGATCGAAAAGGCCAAGAGCGTCGTCACCGACGACCAGGGCCGGTTTCAAATTATCGATCTTCGGCAGGGCACATACAAAGTGACATTCTCGCTGCCCGGGTTCTCGACCGTTGTCCGCGACGCCATCGAGTTACCTGCCAACTTCACGGCCACGGTGAGCGCCGATATGAAAGTTGGCGCGCTCGAAGAAACGATTACCGTTTCGGGCCAGACGCCGCTCGTCGACGTTTCGCAGGCGGCGCGCACCCAGGTCATTACGCGCGACATCATCGACTCGCTGCCCACGACCCGCAACATCATGTCGATCGGCAACATGGTCCCCGGTATCCGTCTGGGCACGCCCGACATCGGCGGCTCGCGCGCGATGGAGCAGACCAACCCGCGCGGTCACGGTCTGGGCAACATCCACACGGTGCAGCAGGTTGACGGCATGAGCGTCAACAGCCAGGAAACCTCGAACCAGCAGAGCTACTACAACGACGCGCTCAGCGCGGAAGTTGCT
>JANMJM010000141.1:0-2820 GCA_031371345.1 Vicinamibacteria bacterium | reverse complement strand
TATGCAAATCGCCGAAGGGCGGCACTATCCGGGCATTGTCGCCGGGCATACCGGTCTGATGGGTGCCGCGGCGACGACCACGGCGGATCCCGAAAAAAGTGGAAGGCATGAAGGCACGAAAACAGACGTCATGGCGCTGCGCATCAAGAACATCGGTGGGTTCATTTCCTTGGCGCTTCATCAGGGTGGCCGAGACCGCCTCCGGGACATCTCATCAACTTATGGCGCCCCTTTCGACTGCGGCAACTCGTCGCAGACGTTTGCGCAGGTTTATCTGTATGGCACAAAGACGTTGGGGTTGCAGGCCGTTGGCATCGGCAGCGACATGAACGGATTTTCCGAGTGGGTCGCACCGCGCTTCGGAACTGACCCGTGCGCCGGTGACCACGATGCTGGCTACGTCGCAGCGGATGCCGGCGTCCAATATGGACCGAGCCTGATGGACTACTTCCACAACCCGCTGTCGAAATACACGTTCGGCAACAGGACGTGGGATTACAACACGGAGGGACTCGCCCACGTCGGGCTTTATCCGGACTTTATCGCCGACCTTCAGGCCATCGGCCTTGGCGGCGAGCTTGGTCCGCTGTTCAACTCGGTCGAGGCCTACGTCAAGATGTGGGAAAAAATCGATGACGTCACGGCGCCCACAGTGCAGTGCGGAACAGTGGGCGAGGAATGGCATGCGGCGGACGTGTCGGTGCCCTGCAATGCCTACGATCTCGGGTGGGGCTTGAAGATCGCGTCCGAGGCGAACTTCCTCCTGACGACGGCAGTGGCTCCGGGGACCGAAACGGGCAATGCCTCAACGGGCACGCACGCGGCGATTTGTGATGGGACCAATCGCTGCACGGACGTGATTCCCGCGATCGCGGGAATCAATGTCGACAAGAAAGTTCCGGATGTGGTCTTGACGACGCCGGCGAGTGGTACGCCGACCTTCTTGCTGAGCCAGGTGGTCGCCTCGAGTTACTCGTGCAGCGACGGTGGATCCGGGCTTGCTGAATGCAGCGGTCCTATCGCCAGCGGCGCGACGCTCGACACATCAGTAGGCGCCCACAGCTTTACGGTGCACGCCGTGGATAACGTCGCGAACGCAGTGGACGTCCCTCATCCGTACAATGTCGCTTTCGCCGTGTGCATGCTCTACGATCCGACGAAGATCAAGACCGCCGGCAGCACCGTTCCAATCAAGCTCCAGCTATGCAACGCATCAGGCGTAAACGTGTCCAATCCCGCGATTACTCTCCAGGCGACCGCCGTCACTCGGATTTCTACCAGCGTCAGCGGCACGCCGGATGATTCGGGCAACGCCAACGCAGACAATATGTTCCGCTACGACGCATCGGGCTACATCTACAATCTGTCAACGAGGGGATATTTGCCAGGCAGGTACGCGTTGAGCTTCACCGCGACGGGCGACCCGACGACGCACACGGTGCAGTTCCAACTGCGGTAGCGATTTATGAAACGGCCGGGTTACCGAGGTAGCCCGGCCGCTTTAAGGAGAGTCGTGGTCACTTTTGCCAAAGACAGCTAGGTTTCGTGTCGAATGAGCCGGTAGCATCGCGCTTTATGTGGAAAATGCCTGTTCGCAGCGTATGGATTGATTCGCCGTCCTGTGGTCCAAATCCACTCGCCCCAACCCCCACTTCAACCACACATGGCAAGGCCCTTGGGAGTCGAGTGGGTTGAACATGAATACAGATCGCGACCATCGGCGAAGAGTCAGCTGGGCCGAAGCTCCAGGACGAACTGTTATCTATGTGTCCGGTATGGACCGTCACGGTCTCGCGCGACTTGGCGAGACGCTTTAGAGCAGCGGCAGCACACTCAACGCCACCACGAGCCCAACCGCTGCTGCCGCAAGGCTTCCCAGCCAGATGGCGCGGCGCTTGGTAAGAATCGCCACCGAGGAGGTGACGAGCGCCAGTTCGAAAAATATCTCGGCTAGATCGAAATGGTTCGCCAGCCGCGCCTGACGATCGCGATCGTGCTCAAGCTCTTCCGCCTGTTTCTGAATGTCGGCGGCTTCGCGCTCGTAGCGCCGGGCAGTCTGGTTGAACCCATCGATGGCCTTAGTGGCCGACGACTCACCTGTTGACAGGGATTGAGCCAACTGCGCCGCCACTTCGTTGGTGGTGCGTCGGATCGCTTTGGCCTGATAGTACGCCCATTGGTCCGACGCTTTGGCCTGGTTCAGAATCTCCTCGGTGTGTGCCCGGTGGCCGAACAGCGAATCCACCGCGAACAGCACGGCAAGAATCGCCATAGTTGCGGCAACCCGCCGCTCGAAGCCTGAACGCGCCTCTTCGGCGCCCTCCCGCACGAGATCGTCGGCTTCCGACACGGCTACTCCTTGCCGAGCTCCGGCATGACGCTCGTAGGCTAACACACCATCGGGACTCGGCGAGCCACGGCGGGCCGAGTCCACTCATTGCCCGCCGGGCGTTAAAATCTCGCCATGCATTCACAACTGGTATCACACATGTTCTACCTGGGATTGCCGTGGGCCGAAAAAGTGCTCCGCCCCATCATTGTGTACGTGTTTCTCATTGTGGGGTTGAGGGTGGCGGGCAAGCGCGAGCTGGCGCAGTTGAACCCGTTCGATCTCGTCGTACTGCTCACGCTGTCGAACGCTGTGCAAAACGCCATCATCGGCGACGACAACAGCGTCACCGGTGGTGTGATCGGCGCCTCCACCCTGTTGCTCGTCAACTACGAACGGCGGCGTCATCTATGCGGCCGGCAACTCGGCTGTGAATGCGTACGTCTGCAACGGCATCGACGGGAAGGATGGCGCGAGCACTCGTGCTGACG
>JANMJM010000131.1:0-15049 GCA_031371345.1 Vicinamibacteria bacterium | reverse complement strand
GTCGACCTCGGTCCGGCGCTGCGGGGTCTCGCCGAGCGCGAAGGGTCGCGGCGCATCAAGCGGCCGATGCACATCGGTCAGCTGTCGGTCCGCCTGCTGAGCGGAAAATTCGTCCTGAACGATTTCGTCATCGAAGGGCTGGAGCCCAGCCACCGCCCGTTTCTCAAAGCGAAGCAGCTCGAAGTGTCGCTCACCTGGGATGCGATCTTCCATCGCGAGATCTTGCTCGATTCGGTTGAGATGTCGGACTGGCAAATGCTCATCGAGCAGTGGGCCGGCGGGCGCCACAGCTTTCCGCAGTTCGGCTCGGGCAGCAGCGGACGCCGCGCGTTCGTCACGACGATGCAGTACGTGCGCACGCGGGGCGGCGAAGTGACGTTCGAAGATCACGGCACGCCGTGGAGCGCGATCGCGCGGAATCTCGACATCACCGTCAACAAGTACAGCGGCTATCGAGGAGAGGCGTCGTTTTCCGGCGGCACAATCAAGATACAGAATTATCTGCCAATGCAAGCCGCGATGAAGGCCCTCTTCCGCGTCGAGAACGGCGTCGTCAAGTTCGAGCGGTTGAATCTGACGACCGACGGCGCCGAATCGGTCATCACTGGCGACGTCGATCTCGCCCACTGGCCGGAGCAGACGTACAAGGTGAAGTCGACGGTCGATTTTCACAGAATGCGCGAATTGTTCTTCGCGAACGAAAATTACACGCTGTCGGGTCAGGGGCGGTTCAACGGCGTCTTTCATCTCTTCAAGGGTGGACGGTTGCTGACGGGGAATTTTGACAGCGACGAGCTCGGCCTTGACATCGGCGGACGCCCCTATCGTTTCCCGATGCTGAAGGGGCAGCTCGCGTGGCTGCCCGATCGCTTCGATGTCACCAACACGACGACCAGGCTTTATGGCGGAGAGGCGAAGCTGAAGTATTCCATCGCGCCCATCGGTAACCCGCAACAGCCGACGCGCGCCAGGTTCGATACCGAGTGGCACAACGTCGACCTCGCGAGCTACACCGACTTTCTCGAGATGAAAGGTGTGCGCTTTGCGGGACGCTGGAGCGGCCAGAACCGTCTCGAGTGGCCAATGGGTCGCTTTCGCGAGCACGCGGGTGACGGCGTCTCGGATGTCTCCGCGCCTCCGGGCTCGACGACGCCATGGCCCGGCGTCAGCTACCTGCCGATTGGCGGTCACGTTTCCTACAAATACGATCGCGACTGGGTCGAGTTTGCCGATGGACGTTTCACGACGCCGGCAACAGACGTGACGTTCAGCGGTCGCACCGCGTGGGGCGACAACTCGCGCATCCCATTTCACGTCGACAGCGCCGATTTGCAGGAAAGCGATCGCGTGCTGGCCGGCATCATGACGGCGTTCGGCGCCCCGACCAATGCGATCGCGGTTGGGGGCAGCGCGGAGTTCGCCGGCACGATGACTGAGTCGCTCGGTCGCCCGCGCGTCGAAGGCACGTTTGCCGGCGAGCACATGCGCGCGTTCGGCGTCGATTGGGGTGAGGGCAAGGCCGGTCTCGTCATCCAGAACTCGTACGTCGACGTGGCCGGCGCCCCGCATGACGAAAGACGGTGGCGAGATCGCGGTCGACGGCCGCTTCTCGCTGGGCTTCCCGCGGCGCGATCGCGGAGAAGAAATGAACAGCCGCATCCGCGTGTCGGCGTGGACCGTCACAGACTTCAAACACGCATTCAACATCGACGAGTACAACGTCGAAGGGATGTTGTCGGGCGAGTACCACCTTTATGGTCCCTATCAGGGCCCGTTCGGATTCGGGACGCTCACCATCGACAAGGGCGTCGCCTACGGCGAGCCGTTCGACACGGCCTCGGGGTCGCTGCGCTTTGAAGGCAATGGCGTGCGCATCGACAGCATTCAGATGAAGAAGGGCGGCGGCACGGCGGCTGGCGCCGCATTCGTCGGATGGAACGGCACGTATTCCTTCAACGCCGACGGGCGTCGAATTCCGCTCGAGAGCGTCGCGGCTCTCACCTATCCCGAAGCGCCGCTCCACGGCCAGCTCGAATTTACGGCCGACGGCACCGGCACGTTCGACGTGCCGCGATATCAGTTCCGCGGGCAGATTCGCGACATGTTCCTGAAAGACGAGGGCATCGGCGACGTGACGGGCCGTCTGGAAGTTCGCGGCGAGGTGATGACGATCGAGCTCGACGCGGCGTCTCCGCGCCTTGTCGTGACCGGGGCGGGACGCATCGAGCTCACCGAAGCGGAGAATGCCGATTTGACGCTCCGGTTTACCGACACGTCGCTCGACCCGTACGCCCGCGCGTACGACCCGCGGCTATCGCCCTTCACGACGGCGGTCGGCAGCGGCACGCTGCACATCGTTGGAGAGCTCTCGAACCCCGAACGACTCGTCGTGGACGCCAACTTCGAGCAGCTGCAAGTCCGGGCGTTCGACTACGCGCTGCACAACGCGGCGCCGATCCGTGTGCTGATGAATCACAACGAGGTGCGCATCGACCAGATGCGTTTCGTGGGCCTGGACACCGAGCTCGACGTGTCGGGATCGGTCGATTTGGGCGCACGGCGCATCAACGGCGTGGCGAAGGGCAGCGCAAATCTCGGCATCCTGCAAGGCTTCTATCGCAACATCCGCAGCTCGGGGCAGGCACAGCTGATCGCGCAGGTGACCGGATCGCTCGATGCTCCGATCATTCTTGGACAGGCGACGATTACCGACGGACGCCTACGCCACTTCTCGCTGCCGCATTCGCTCGAGGCCGTGAACGGCAGCATCCTGTTCGACTCGCGCAACATCAGGCTCGACGGTCTCACCGCGCGCATGGCCGACGGCCAGGTGAACTTCGACGGCCGCATCGGCCTCGAAGGCTATTCGCCATCGGATCTCGCGTTGACCGCGACCGGCCGCAATATGCGGCTGCGCTATCCGGAAGGCGTGCGCTCGGAGATTGACGCCGATCTCGCGCTGACCGGGCGAGTGACCGCTCCAGTTCTGTCTGGCACTGTGACGGTGCAGAACGCCATCTGGACGACGAGATTCGATACCGGCGGGAGCCTCTTTGATTTCGGCGGGACGAGCGGAGGCACTCCGGTCGTTGCCGGCGGCGCGTCGCCGGACGCCATTCCGATCCGGCTCGACGTGCGCGTGATCGCGCCAGGCACGTTGCGCATCGAAAATCACGACGCCCGCATTGTGTCGAGCGGCGACCTCACGTTCCGCGGCACGTACGATCGTCCCGTCGTGTTCGGACGGGTCGAAGTCTCGAGGGGCGAGTTCATCTTCGAAGGACGGCGGTATCTCGTCACCCGGGGCACACTCGATTTCACGAACCCCGTGCGGATCGAGCCCACCTTTGACATCGCGGCCGAAACGCAAGTGCGCGTGCCGGCTCAGACGTACCGCGTGACGCTGAGCGCATCGGGCACCATGCAGCGGCTGAAGCCGGTGTTCACGTCGGATCCCCCGCTCCCGGCGATTCAGGTGGCCTCGCTGCTGCTCGGCGACGTGAGCACGTCGCGGGATGCCGACTTGAAGGCGATGTCGCCGACCGATCGCACCGAGCAGCAGTTGATTCAGGCGCGCGTCGCGCGCATGCTCGTCAGTCCGATCTCGGGCGAAATCGGGAAAGTCGTCGAAGAAACGTTCGGCGTCGACACGTTCCAGGTGACGCCGCTCGTGAGCGATCCGAACCTGCAATCGTCGCGGTTCAGTCCATCGGCGCGGCTCACGATCGGCAAACGGATCTCCAACCGCGCGTATCTCACCTTCTCACGCAGCATCAGCACCTCGAGCGATCAGATCATCCTGCTTGAATACGACCAGAGCGACCGCATCTCGTGGATTCTGACGCGGAACGAAGACGACAGCTACGCGCTCGACATCAGGGTCAGGAAACAATTTTGAACGTGGCTGTTCAGTCTCGACGCAGAGACGCGGAGACGCAGAGGATTCTATTCAGAAAGAACGACGGTCTGCGGCGCTGCGCCCTTGCGTCGATCTTGTTAATCCTGTGCGTCGTTCGCCCTGCGAGCGCGGCCGTCACCGATTATCTCGGCAAAACCATTCTCGAGATTCATCTGCGGACGGCAGATGTCGAGCTGCACGACGCCTCGCTCATCGATATCGTCGAAACGCAACCCGACTCGCCGCTCACGATGCTCGCGGTTCGTGAAACGCTTGCGCATTTGTACGGCCTTGGCCGCTACCAGGACGTGCAGGTGGACGCCGAGCTGCGTGACGCCGGCGTCGTGCTGACCTACACCCTGGTGCCCGCCCAGCGCGTGCAGCGCATTGTCTTTGAGGGATCGCTCGGCATAGCGGAAAGCGAGCTTCGCCGGGTGGTCGTCGATCGGCATGGCGCGTCGCCCTCACCATCGCGTGCGCCGCAGGTCGTCTCCACGTTGCAAACGCTTTACCGCGATCGCGGCTATCCACGCGCATCGATTGCGGCACGCGCCGAGGCTGGACGCGATCCCGGATCGGCCTCACTGGTCCTGAGTATCCAGCCGGGCGCTCGGGCAGCGATTGGCGCCATTGAAGTACAGGGCCTGGCGACGCCGCCGGCAGATCTTCTGACCAAGCTCGACGTGCGCGCTGGGGCCGACTACGACGGCCTGGCGCTCGACAACCGACTGCGGCGCTACGGTGACGATCTGCGCGCGCAGGGTTACTACGAGGCGCGGGTCGTGCAGTTTCCGCGATTTTTGAACGATGATCGGACTGTAAACCTCGTCCTCAGTGTAGATTTAGGACCGCATGTCGAAATCATCTTCCAGGGCGATCCGCTGACAGCGCGCGAGCGCGACCAGCTGGTCCCGATCGCCCGCGAACACTCGGTCGACGAAGACCTCCTTGAGGACTCGAAATCCGGCATCGAGCGTCACTTCCGCGAGCGCGGCTACTGCGTGCCGAGAGCCGACTATCAGCGCAATGTGACCGAGGGTGTGCTGCGAATCGTCTTCAGCGTCTCGCACGGCCCCCAGTGCGTGCTCGAGCGAGAGGATGTATTGGGCAACGTGGCCATTCCCCTTGCCGAGTTGACGGCCCTGACTCAGACCAAAGCGGGGCAGGCGTTCAACGAGAACACCGTGGGCGCCGACGCCGCGCGCATCCAGGGCTATTACCGCCAGCGAGGATTGTCCGGCGTGAAGGTGACGCCGCAAATCGATCGCGGCGAGGCGGTGAACGGTGTTGCGCCGGTCCGTGTGCGAATGGAGATTGCCGAAGGACCACGGTCCGTCATCCAGTCGATTACGTTCGAAGGTAACGGCGCGCTCAGTGCAGACACGCTTCGGCAGAGCGTCAGTTCGGCACCCGGCCAACCGTATTTCGAGCCGCAGATCGCCGCCGACGCCGATGCCCTTGGCGTGCTTTATTTGAATCGCGGGTTCCAGGAAATCACTATTCAGCCGCTGCCCACGCTCGCGGCCGACAAAGCAGGCGTCGATGTGAAGTTTCAGATCCGCGAAGGGCCTCAGATTCTGATCGATCACGTCTTGATCGTCGGCAACCGCCGGACGCGGCGCGACGTGATTGCCGCTGAAATTCAATTCAGGAGCGGCGCGCCGCTGTCGCAGCAGGATGAAGACGACACGCGGGCTCGCATTACCGCGCTCGGGCTCTTTCGTCGCGTCGACATTTCCTATCTGCAGTTGCCCGGGAATCTCACCCACCGCGACGTGATCATCACGGTCGAAGAAGGGCCCGTGAACACCATCGGATACGGCGGCGGCCTCGAGGGCGCCAAACGAACGGTCGCGGCCACCGACCAAAGCGGCGCTACGGAAGCATTTCAGATCGCGCCGCGCGGATTCTTCGAGGTGAGTCGCCGCAACCTGTTCGGCAAAGATCGCACGCTGAATCTGTTCACGCGCGTCAGCTTCAGCCCCACAAACGACGCCACTGGGGGTGGCGGTTACGGCTTCAACGAGTACCTCGCGCGGCTGACGTATGCCGAGCGGCACGTCTTCGGCACTGGCGCCGACGGCACGTTCAGCGGAGGCGTCGAGCAAGCGCGCCGTTCGAGCTTCGATTTCAATCGAACGGGCGCCAACGTGACGATAGGCCGCCGAGTGACCCGATCAATGGCCCTCAGCGGCCGCTACGCGATTGATCATACGAGGCTGCTTCGGGTCAAGACGAGCGAGTTCAACCAGCACGACATCGATCGGCTGTTTCCGCAGGTCCGGTTGTCGAGCGTCTCGTCTTCGCTCATTCGCGACACGAGAAGCGATTCGATCGAACCGAACGCGGGTGCCCTGATCGGACTCGATGGCGAAGTCGCCGCGCGTGCGATCGGATCGCAGGTCGGTTTCTTCAAAACCTTCCTCCAGGCCTTCTCCTATCAACAGCTGGGCGCGTCGAAAATTGTCGGGGCGTTCGGGGCCAGGCTTGGACTCGCGACAGGATTTCCTCGCTTCGTGATCGAACCGGGACAGGCCCAGCCTACCGTCGTCAAAGATCTTCCTGCGAGCGAACGGTTCTACGCCGGAGGCGACACGACTGTGCGCGGATTCGCGCTCGACCGGCTTGGTCCGCTCGACCCCGACGGATTTCCGACAGGCGGACACGGCCTGCTCATTCTCAACGCCGAGGTGCGGGTGCCGCTGCGGGGTAGCCTGGGCGCTGTGGCGTTTGTCGATACCGGCAACGTCTTCCTGCGCGTCAACGACATGGATATCAGTAAGCTGCGCGCTGCCGTGGGTTTTGGTATTCGCTATCGCTCACCGGTGGGGCCCATCCGCGTCGACCTGGGAATCAAGTTGGATCGACGAATGCTGCCGCAGGGAGGCCTCGAACCGCCGACGGCATTGCATATATCTCTCGGGCAGGCGTTCTGATGGCGATATCCCTGTCCCCTTCACTCGGCCAGTCGGGACCCATAACGGGTTGCTGCTTTGGCGCTTCGCTCGTCGCGTTGCTCGCGACTGGCCGTCGCATCAACCCTTTGTGTGCCCCGACGGTGCGAGTGGTCGTCGGAGGAATATTTGTCATGGCGATCCTCGGATTTCATGCCCGGCCGGCATCCGCCGAGATCATCGATCGCATTCTGGCCACGGTGGCGGGACAGATCATCACGAAATCCGATGTCGAGGCGGCACGAGCGCTGGGGTTGATTCAGCCGGCGGCAGCCGAATCGCAGAGTCCGGACGATGCCGCGCTGCAGGCGTTGATCGATCGCGTGCTGATGCTGAACGAAGTTCGGCGCGTCGTACCGCGCGAGCCGACCGAAGCCGCCATTACCGCGCGCATCGCCGAGATCCGCAATCGCTTCCCGTCCCAAGCCGCGCTCCAACAGACGCTGGCCGCAGGCGGCATCGACGAAGCGGTATTGCGAGTGTACGCTGAAGGCGATCTCAGTCTGGCCTCGTATCTCGACGAGCGTTTCTCCGCCGCTGCGCAACCGACTGAACAGGAACTACTGCAGGCAGGCCAAGACAATCGCGGGAAACTGGCCGCCGAACGGCGACGCACGCTCGTCAACGCGTGGATCGCCGAGCTTCGGCGCCGCGCAGACATCTCAATTCTTCAGTAAGAAGACAAAAATTTCCGCGGCATTGAACCCGGAGTGCGACACCACCGGCGCAGCGATGCTTCGTCGGGCCAGGTAGACGTAGCCCCAGAAAAGTCCGAGGATGGTGGTGGCCAGCACCGCGTCCCAACCCTGGAGGCTGTGCCCTAGGCCGAAAATCAAACTGTAGATAATCAGCCCGACCACGCCGCCCCCAAGATGCTGCTCGAAGCGGTGAAGAATGAACGCCCGCTGAATTTCTTCGCGTAGTCCGCCGCCAATCGTCGCGACGACGACGAGCACTAACGCCTGGCCGGGCGACTGGATTAATTGCTGAAGCGGATTTTCGCCGACGTTGTGCAGCGTCGGGAACAGGCGCTGCGCGGTCGCGAGCACAACCACGGCAAGCATGAAGACAACGGCCGTCATCGGGATCCCAAGCAGGATTTCGCGGCGAAGTGGACGCCGCCCCAGGAACACCTCGCGCGGGTTCTCGCCGTGGCGCCGGAGAAACCAGAAGATCAACGTAATGAGCAAGGTTGCGTCCAAGAGAAGAAGGGTGACGATGTAGCCGAACGACAAGCGGCCGTCCAGACCGAAGGGCGAGAAGCCGGCCAGCGCGAAGAGGGACGCGAGGGCAAGCTGGGACGGTACGCCGGAGCACAGGACAATTTCGAAGATCGCCGATGCCCGGGCTTGCGTCAGGGTATAGGTCGATTCGGCGTCGAGACTGGGTGGAAAATCCAAGGGAAATGCACTCTAGCCGCGAATCCCCAAAACCTCAAGAAGGTCGATATATTGCGTTCGACCTAAAATTATTCCACAATATATGGTGTAGTTAGCTATTGACAAGCTCTAGGGCGGGGCGCATATTTGACCGCCTGAGCGCAACCAGATAACGGCGAGGTTCTTCCGGCGCCTCGCGTAGAACCAAGCGAATTCCCCCCGCAAATGTTCACTCTGGCTGCGCATTTTTTAAACATTTTTTCAGCGACTGGTGCGCCCGGGGCGGGGTTGGCCAGGACAGTAGGGGAGGGTTAGACATGGAACGAGGCGTAGCTCAGGAAACCACCAAGGGAGAACACCCGGTCTCCGAGGAACGAGTCGGAGCGGGACTCGAGTTCCAACGGTTCTTCACGCTACCAGGGATTGATCCGTTCGACGAGATCACCTGGGAACAACGATCGGCCGTAATCGGAAACGAGCGCGGCGAAGTGGTGTTCGAGCAGCGCGACGTGGAAATCCCCTCGTTCTGGTCCCAACAAGCCACCAACATCGTCGTGTCGAAGTATTTCCGCGGCACGGTCGGCACGCCCGAGCGTGAGCGCAGCGTGAAGCAGTTGATCGGCCGCGTGGTCGAGACCATCACGATGTGGGGCCGCAAGGACGGCTACTTCGCGAGCGAAACCGATGTGCAGGCCTTCAGCGACGAGCTGAAACACATCCTCGTGTATCAGAAGGCCGCCTTCAACAGTCCTGTCTGGTTCAATTGCGGATTCGAGAAGACGCCGCAATGCTCGGCCTGCTTCATCAATTCGGTGCAGGACACGATGGACTCCATTCTGACGCTGGCCCGAACCGAAGGCATGCTTTTCAAGTTTGGATCCGGCACAGGATCGAACCTGTCGGCGATCCGCTCTGCGCGAGAAGTGCTCACCGGCGGTGGAACGGCCTCGGGCCCGGTGTCGTTCATGAAGGGCTACGACGCGTTTGCAGGCGTCATCAAGTCGGGCGGCAAGACGCGCCGCGCGGCGAAAATGGTGATTCTGAACGCCGACCATCCGGATATCGTCGAGTTCATCAACTGTAAGGTCGAAGAAGAGAAGAAGGCGTGGGCGTTGATCGATGCCGGCTACGACGGCTCGTTCACCGGACCCGCCTACTCGTCGGTGTTCTTTCAGAACTCGAACAACAGCGTTCGTGTGACCGACGATTTCATGCGCGCGGTGTTGGACGATGGAAATTGGTCCACGCGAGCGGTCGTCAGCGGTCTCGTCATGGACACGTACAAGGCGCGCGACCTCATGCGGCTGATCTCCGAGGGCACCTATATCTGCGGCGATCCGGGCATGCAGTTCGACACCACCGTCAACGAGTGGCACCCGTGTCCGAACACGGCGCGCATCAACGCGTCGAATCCGTGCTCGGAATATATGTTCCTCGACGACTCGGCGTGCAACCTCTCGTCGATCAACCTCATGAAGTTCGTGCGGCCCGACGGGGAACTCGATGTGGTGGCCTACCGGGCCGCGATTCGGACCCTGATCACCGCGCAGGAAATTCTGGTGGACAACGCGAGCTATCCTACGCCCGCGATTGCCAAGAACAGCCATGCGTATCGTCCGCTCGGCCTTGGGTATGCCAACCTTGGCGCCTTGCTGATGTCGCGCGGCTTGCCGTACGACAGCGACGCGGGGCGCGACTACGCCGGTTGCCTCACGGCCATCATGACGGGCGAGGCCTTCGCGCAGTCGGCCCGCATCTCGCGGGACCACGGCGGACCATTCGACGGCTACGAAATGAACCGCGAGCCGTTTCTGCGCGTGATGAACAAGCATCGCGACGCCGTGAAGGGCATCACGCAGAAGAACGTGCCCACCGAACTCTACAACGCCTCCAAGCAGGCGTGGGAAGACGCGGTCAGTCTGGGTGAGGACTATGGCTACCGGAACGCGCAAGCGACTGTGCTGGCGCCCACCGGGACGATTGGCTTCATGATGGACTGCGACACGACGGGCGTCGAACCGGACATCGCGCTCGTGAAATACAAGAAGCTGGTCGGCGGCGGGTTGATGAAGATCGTCAACCAGACCGTGCCGATGGCGCTCTCCAAGATCGGCTACAGCGAACAGCAGATCAAGGCGATTATCGACTACATCGACAAGAACGAGACGATCGAAGGCGCGCCGGAGCTCAAAGTGGAACATCTCGCCGTATTCGACTGCGCGTTCAAAGCGCAGAAGGGCGAGCGATCGATTCACTACATGGGGCACATCAAGATGATGGGCGCGACGCAGCCGTTCATCTCGGGTGCGATTTCCAAGACGGTGAACGTGCCGAAAGAGGCCACCGTTGAAGAAATCATGGAGGCCTACATCCAGTCGTGGAAGATGGGCGCGAAAGCGATTTCGATTTATCGCGACGGCAGCAAGCGAACGCAGCCGCTGAACACCGGCAAGGACAAAGTTGCCGCCGAGGTGGAGAAGGTTGTCGCGTCGATGGGCCAGCCCGTTCGGCGTCGCCTGCCGGACGAGCGCCAGGCGGTGACGCACAAATTCGACATCGCGGGCCACGAGGGCTACATCACCGTCGGGCTGTTCGAGGACGGGACGCCGGGAGAATTGTTCCTGGTGATGGCGAAGGAAGGCTCGACGATTTCGGGCTTCGCCGACGCGTTCGCGCAGGCCATCTCCTACGCGCTGCAGTTCGGCGTACCGCTGCAGGTGCTCGTCGACAAGTTCAGCCACGCACGCTTCGAGCCGTCGGGCATGACGAAGAACCCGGAGATCCGCTTCGCAAAATCGATTGTGGATTACATCTTCCGGTGGATGGCGACGAAGTTCCTCTCACGCGAAGCGCAATACGATGCGGGGGTAAATCTTCGCGAAGAGCGTCAGCCGGAACGTCCGGCAGCGGAAGCGGCGAAGCCGTCAGGACCGGTCGCCGTGGCATCGAGGCCATCTTCTGGCGGCGTGCCATTTGCCGCTATTCAGAATCAGGAAGACGCGCCGCCCTGCAGCACGTGCGGCTCGATCATGGTGAGAAGCGGCAGCTGCTACAAGTGCGCGAACTGCGGGTCAACGTCGGGCTGCGCGTAATACTTTCTGTCTCGACGCAGAGACGCAGAGCTGAAACTTGGGGCCGATGCAAACGCGTCGGCCCTTTTTTTCACGCTATCGCGGTGGCTCACCGTACGTCGTCGAGGTGTCGACGCTGAACTTGCGATAGCCCGAGAACTCCGAAATCCCCCGCAGACGCAGACGCCTTAGCACCAGCACCCGCCCGCTCGCGGTCCACGTGACTTTGGCGGGTAGCCAGACCTCGTTGTTCACTTTACGCCGTTCGAAGCTCGCCACAGTTCCCTTGTGAATGCGCGCGAGCAGACCCAGGCCGAAGGACAGATCGCGAATCGCTTCAATCTCGATACGCACTAACTCGTAATCTGACTCGCTGACCCAGGCGCGCGCTTTGAAGTTCCGCATGATTTTCCCGTCGTCTGTCTGCGGCTGAACCGTCGCCTTCGGGTCGAGTGTTGCGAAAATCGTGTTGTGACCGTCGATCGCCTCGCGGCGGACCATGTGAATGTCATAAATGCGGAAGAGATCGTCGATCGCGGCATCGTATTTGCGTCGAGCCTTGTCGTTTTCGCTCGCAGCCTTTTGACGCCGTGACTCCGAGGACTGCGACTTCACGTACGCGTCGACGTCGTGCTGGCGATTCCGATCTTCGTCCGCCAGTTTGTCGGCGGGGACACGCCGTCCGTTTTCTTCGATCAGTCGCCGATAGCGTTCCTGACCGGGCAGCCCTGGATAGACCTCGAACATTTTTGTCGTCTCGCTTGTCGTCTTGCCGGATGCGTCGAGCTTCTGCTCGATGCGCCGCTCGAGGAACATGTAGCCGCTCTGACGCGCCTCGTCGGTCGCGAGATGCTTCTTCACCTGTGCGGAGAAGGCGTCGAAGTCGGGAAGCGGCCTGTCTTGTGCGGAGCTGGCCGAGACCAGTAGCAACGCCATGAGGAAAGAGCGCATACAATATTTTGCAGGAGAGAACATGTCTACACGGAATATCTTTGCGCGTTTGAGTGGCATCGTACTGGTCCTTCTTGCTGCAGCCGCTATGTGCGAGGCGCAACCCGCAGGCGGAAATGGATGCTCGGCTCTTCCCAATCACGGGACTCTCAAAGCCGCACTCGACAAAGCCACCGCGGAAGAAAAGAGCGGCCTGAACAATCATATGTGGGCGGCTATTGTCGACCGCGACGGCGTTGTCTGCGTCGTCGCCTTCTCGGGATCGGATCGTTCGGCCCAGTGGCCTGGAAGCCGTGTGATCGCAGCACAGAAGGCGAGCACCGCGAACGCATTCAGCCTCGATTCCACATCGAGTTCCGCCGGCTCGGGTCAGGCGAGCGGCCTCGCATTGTCGACCGCGAACCTCTATTCCGCGGTGCAGCCCGGTGGCAGCCTCTTCGGTTTGCAGTTCAGTAACCCGGTCGACACAGGCGCGGCGTATCGCGGTCCGTACGTGAGCTACGGCACGCCGAAAGATCCCCTCGCCGGAGATCGCGTCGGCGGAGTCAACGTCTTCGGCGGCGGCTTGGGCCTCTACAGCGCGGGAAAGCGCCTCGTCGGTGGTATCGGAGTCAGCGGAGACACGTCGTGCGCCGACCATAACATCGCGTGGCGGGTTCGCTCCAACCTCGGTTTGGATCACTTGTCAGGCGTTGGCGGCGTCTCGGGCGACAACGCTCGACCAGATAACATCGTTTTCGATATCGCCAACGGCGCGAGCAAGGGCGGGTTCGGTCATCCACAGTGCCTTAACACCGGAGATGCCGCGATGCTTCCGACCGTGCGCGATTAAGTGCGCTGATTCGAGTCGTCTGCTTCGAGGAACCCGGCGTAATGGCTGGCGCCGCACGACGGGCAAAAGCCGTGGGAGAACTTCGCCTCCGATCTCCTGGTGATGAACGCCTCGAGTCGCTCCCACTCGCCATCCTCGTTGCGGATGCTCTTACAGAAGGAGCAGATGGAGAGCAGCCCTTCCAGGACTCGGACGCGCCGGTCGAGCGCGCGCTCCACTTCCGAAAGGCGCGCGAACCACAGGCCAATGAAGAACACCACAACACCACGAGCGATGATCGTCGCTGCGAGTCCCCATGTCGCGCCGGCGATAGCGGGCATCTCCACAAGCGCGGCGAGACGAATCAACGGCACCGCCACCGCCAACGCGACGGCGGTGCCTCTTCCGGCATACCATCCGGCCAGCACGACTGGAATGGCATAGAGAAGGGGAAAGAACTCGATGCCGCCAATGTAGTCGCTACTCACGATCGCCGCGCACATGGCGACCCACCACACGGGATGGATCTGCCCTGGCGGCAGCAACCACCATGGGCGCACCGCATCAAACACGTTTTTGTCCGTCACTTCCGAAGAATACCGTACGTGTCTTACGTGGGCAGGTCGTTCGTCCCCCTTTTTCGAAGCCGGACGTTCATCAACATCGCAGACAACACCGTCAGCAGCAACGCGCTGATCAGCGGCGGCAGCGGCGTGGCGAACAGCAATCCGATCCACGCCGCATACATCAGCAACACGTATCGCGCGGCTCCCTTTAGATAAAGATGTCCTGCGGGACCAAAGAGGATCGCGAGGAACATCGCCAGCCGCCTGGAATAGGGGACGAAGACGCGGAGCGCGAGGACGACGCCCAGCGACAGCACGGCTCCGAGGAACAGGGCAACCGATGGCGGTGGCAGCGAATTCACCGCCTCATGTTATCTGAGAGGCCATGCGGGAGAGTCCGCCGAGCTCGAGCGTGAGCCGCACAGGCTCGGTCACCGCCCGCAAGACGAGGCGTCCATCCGCTTGGGCGCACCGATCGATTGCCGCTTCGAGCGCGTTCAGCCCGGCGCTGGAGACGTAATCGACCGCGGCCACATCGAGCACCAGGCGGCGGTCTCCCCGGGCCACGGCGTCTGCAACCGTCGCCACAAGAGTCGGTGCCGACACGAACCCCACCCGACCGGTCAGCGTTAATACCAGGACGCCCTCGCGCCGTTCCTGCGTAATACGCAGGGGCCACCGCAGGTTTGTCGATTTCATGAATCCGCTAGCCCCGCCGGGGCGGGAACTATATCATCCGCAGGCCTCATGTCCGAAGCCCACGACGCTTCGATCAACTTTTCGACAGGTCGCGTGTATGTCTCTCAGGATGGAGATGATGACCTGCTCGTCGCGCGATGCCTGCAAGGAGACAAGGCCGCCTTCGAAACCCTCGTTGAACGCTATCAGCGGGTTCTCTTCACCGTCGCGCTCCGGATGCTTGGAGACCACGACGAAGCCGTCGACGCCACCCAGAATGCCTTCGTCAAGAGCTACGAGAAGCTCGCGACGTTCGACCGCAAGCGCCGCTTCTTCAGCTGGATCTACCGAATTCTTTTCAATGAGTGCCTCAATGCCCGGCGCGATCGGAAACCCCGCGAGCCGCTCACGCCGGACCTCGCCGCGGTTGGCAGCGCCTCCGATCTCCTGGAAGCGCACGAACGACGGCGCAGCGTACAACAGGCCATTCTCACGCTGCCAATCGAGCATCGCGAAGTCGTCATCCTGCGACATTTCACCGAACTTTCGTACGAAGAGATTGGCGAGACTCTCGGGATCGAGACCAAGACCGTCAAGTCACGGCTTCACAGCGCCAGGCAGCGCCTCGCCGAGCTGCTCGTCGCGTGGGACACACGCAAATGACTGACCAGGATCGTGAAGAGCGCGTCGCTCGGATGCTCGGCGAACTAGGGCCCGCCGATCCGCCGGCCAGCCTTGTGA
>JANMJM010000083.1:0-6963 GCA_031371345.1 Vicinamibacteria bacterium | reverse complement strand
GTCGGCCGCCGCCACGCTCGTGGGCCTCGAGGTGCCGCCGTCCGGCAAGAATCTCGAGATCAAGCCGTCGGCGATCTCACGGCTCACGACCGACCACGTGGCGACGCCGCCGGTGTCGAATGACACGACGGCCGACGTCGCGCTGGACGTGAAGTACGGCATCACGAAGAGCCTGACGGCCGATCTCACGTACAACACGGACTTCGCGCAGGTGGAGGCCGACGAGGTGCAGGTGAACCTGACGCGGTTCAACCTGCAGTTCCCCGAGAAGCGCGACTTCTTCCTCGAAGGACAGGGCACGTTCGTGTTCGGGACGACGGGCTTGGGCGGGCCGTCGACGCCGGGCGCGAGCGCCGCCGGCGGCGCCAACGACGCGCCGACCATTTTCTACAGCCGGCGGATCGGACTGAGCGGCGCGCGCGCGCTGCCGATCATCGCGGGCGGGCGCGTGTCGGGTAGACAGGGCGCCTGGAGTCTGGGGGCGCTGAACATCGCCAGCGATGCTGATCCGACCGTTAAGGCCGCGCGCACCGATTTCACCGTCCTGCGCCTGCGTCGCGACATTCTGCGGCGCAGCGCCATCGGCGCGATCGTGACCAATCGGTCGGTGTCCACCGTCGCACCTGGGGCGAACACCCTCGCCGGCGTCGACGCGAACTTCGCCTTCTTTCAGAACGTGTATTTGAGCGGCTACGTGGCGGCGTCGCAGACACAGGGCCGGACCGACGATCCGGTCGCGTACCGCGGCAATTTCAACTACAACGCCGATCGGTACGGGTTTCAAATCGACCGAACGGTCGTCGGACCGGACTTCAACCCTGAGGTCGGGTTCCTGGCGCGGCAGAATTTCCGCCGCAGTTTCGCGGCGGCGCGGTTCAGTCCGCGCCCCCGGAACAACCGCGTGATCCGGAAGTATTCCTACGAGGGCAGTTTCAACTACGAGACCGACAACACCAACCGGCTGCAATCGCGCGAAGCGCAGGCTGATGTCCGGATCGAGCTGCAGAACAGCGATGTGTTCCATCTCGAGGGGTTCCGCAACTACGAGCTGCTCACGGCGTCGCTGACATTGGCGACGGGCGTCAAGGTGCCGGCCGGCGGCTATGAGTTCAGCCACGCCCGCGCGGCCTGGGCCCCAGGGCAACAGCACCGGCTCTCGGGCACCGTCGCCTTCGACGCCGGGCAGTTCTACGACGGTACCAAGGAGACGTTCACCGTGAACGCCCGGTACGGGGTCTCACGCCAACTCGGCGTCGAGCCGAACGTCTCGCTGAATTGGATCGCGCGAGCCGGCACGAGCGCCGTCGTCAAGGCCACCGGGGCGCGGACGACGTTCACGGTGACGCCGCGGATGTTTGTCGCGGCGCTGGTGCAGTTCGCGTCGGCCACGAATACTGTATCGACCAATTTCCGTTTTCGCTGGGAGTACCAACCCGGCAGCGAGCTGTTCCTTGTCTACACCGACGGACACGACACGTTGGCGGCCAACGGTGTGCCCGCGCTGCAGAATCGCGGCGTCGTCGTGAAAGTAAACAAGCTGCTGCGATTCTGACACGCGCGCGTCATCGTGCTCACGACGTCGAACACGCTCGCGCGGATCGGTCACGCTTTGACAGACGCCAGGCCGGCATCGAGGATTTCCTGCGACAGCGCACGATCATCGACCGCGCGCGCCATGACCATGGTGCCCACCAACGTGGCGTACGTGCTGAGGGCCTTCCGTCTTCGTGCCGCTTTCGATTGGCCCCGAACCATCGTTGTCAGCAGATCGACGGCGCCACGCACGTAGTCGGTCACGCTGCGCCGCACGACCGGACCCTGTCGCGACACATCCGGTCCAAGCGCGGCCAACAGACAACCCGCGCCAGGAGTGTCGCGATGTCTGCTCGTCAAGTAGGCGGCGGCGACCGCCGACAGCGGATCGCCCGGCGCATGCTCCGCCACCTTGCTCATAACGGTCAGCGAGCGCATCAGCGCTCGGGCGGACGCCTCCGCGATCAAGTCCTCCTTCGACGAGAAATGTCCGTAGAAGCCCCCATGCGTGAGGCCCGCCTCTTTCATGAGATCCGCGACGCCGATCCCCTCGAAACCCCGCTCACGGAATAGCTTGGCTGCGGTCTCGACGATCCGTTCATGGTTCTGGGCGGCCTGTTCTCTGCTCACTTTCATCCTGATCTCCCACAGTGTTCCATCGGTGACATTATACATGATGATGGTCATATAATCATCACCAATGATGACGCCAATCATATATAAGACCAGCAAAACAGGGTACAAGTAGGGGTCGGTGCCGGGCATCTTCGTCGAGAACGACGAAAGGATCTTCATCGCCAGCCGCGGCGAGATTCCTATTCGGAAGCGCGCCGCCAGTGGCCCCGTCCCGGGCGGCTTCGGCGAATTGCACCAGTTGGAGGCTGGGCACGGGCTTTACGCTCACCGAAAACGGCCCTAATATTTTCTATCGTTTATCATTCCCAAGGAGGTCTCTGTGAAACGCTACCTGATCATGGCGCTGTCCGTGCTGGCCGCTGCGCCTGCCGCGGCGCAAACGACGAGTCCGATCATCCCCGAGATGCGGCAGTTCTACGAAATCAGAAAGGGTGATCTCACCAAAGCCGTCGATCGGATGCCCGCCGACGCGTACGACTTCAAGCCGACGCCCGAGATACGCACGTTCGCGCAGCTCGTCGGACACATCATTGATGCCCAGATCGGTTTCTGCTCCTCGGTCCGCGGAGAGCCACGAAGGCTGAACGCCGGTGCGATGACGGCGAAGGCGGATTTGGTGGCCGCGCTGAAAGCGTCGTTCGACGAATGCGACAAAGCCTTCGAGACGATGACCGATGCGAGCGCGAAAGAAATGCTGAAAGCGGGCACCGGCCAGCGCTCGAAGCTGGGTACGCTTCTATATGCCACGCTTCACGACAACGAAGAATATGGCTACCTCGCGATGTACTTGCGCATGAAAGGCCTGGTCCCTCCGTCCACCGACAGCCGGTAGCAATCGGCGATTCACGCGGACGACGGGCCCGAATACGACCCAGGGGAGGCCCTGATCGAACAACGCCGGATCGACTTGGCCGTGGAGACGTCGGCCAAGTTCCGCCGAAAATCGCACGACCATGGACAGTGGCCGGTGATGCAGGCGAATGCTTTCGATTAACCCGGCGGCATTCCTGGTCAACGTAGTGGAGCCGGACACCGGCACGCCGAAGGCTTCGCCCTCCCATTCCAAGTAGGTCTTCACGGCATCGCCCATCTCGTAGGTGAATCCGATCCGGTCATACATGCCGCTGGTTCCTCGAAAAAATGCTCGGACGAAATCAATGCCGTGGCCTGCACCATTGAGAACCGATGCCTCAACCACGACGGCGGCGGCGAAGGCCGCAGCGAATTCTGCTGATCACCACGGACAAGTTGGTGAAGCTCTCCTTTGCGTCCCTCAAGGCGGGTGACCTTGAGATCCGGCCGGGGCAGTCCAACGTGCTCGCGTGGATGCGCCGGCTCGCCCCCGATTTCATCAACCGGCAGCTCTGGAAGGCATCGAAGAAGCTGGTGCCGGTCGTATGAACCTGCTGCGCGCGCTCTTTGATAATCGCTGTTCCGAATCAGGCGCCCGTCGACGCGGCTACTGAAACGGCGCGATGGGGAGGTCGCCTGTGAGTCGATCGGAACGTCCGGATCGACGCGGTGCTGGTAGTAGAGATCGATCACATCGACCCTCCAGCGCGCGATCGAGCCCTCGCCGCGTCCTGGCCGGCGAAATGCGAGCCACCGCCCGCCGCAGTTTCGCGATTTGCTTGGTATGGAGAGAGCCGCGAACCCCGCCAGAAATGTAATCGCCAGGAGTAGCGTTCGTGTGATGTGCTTCGTGGCTTTGGCGCTATGATATGCGCCGTCGCCGGTGTGCGGCGGCGTCATTCTAACAAGGTAGCGCCCAAATGCCCGGATCGAGCTTCGCTTCCGAACGGCGTGTTCTGCTCTTCTGTTTCTTCATGCTAGCGGCACTCCTAATGCCCGGGCTGCGAATCACTGCCGCTCCACAATCCGCCGTTGTATTCGCGCCTGAACGTTTTACGCGCGCCGCCGGCGCACCGGTCGCGGAGATGCGGCAGTTCTCGGTGGCGCCGCCGGTTGCGGGGCCGTTCACTCTCACCATCGTGAGCGGCGAGCCCGATCCGCACCGTCCCGGAGCGATCGCGAATGCGGCGCGGGGGTCGGTGGTGCTGAATGGCGCGCAAGTGATCGGCGCGAACGATTTCGGAAAATTCGGGCGCATCGAGCGAGCCGTCTCTCTTCAGCCGAGCAACGTGCTGGAGGTCAAGCTCGTTGGTGCACCGGGCAGTCATCTCACGCTCAGCATCGCCGGCGTCGTGAACCTCTCGATCTCGGCGATTACCCCCGACAACGGGCCGGTCGGAACCGGGGTCGTGATTAGCGGCGCCGGATTCGATCCGATCACCTCGAACAACCATGTTTCGTTCAATGGCGTTGCCGCGCAGGTCGTCAACGCCACGCCCACTGTGATTGGAACTGTCGTGCCCCCGAATGCGATGACAGGACCGATCACGGTGACGACGCCGGGTGGCTCCGCCTCGTCCACGCCGTTTACGGTGACTGCCGCAAACCAGCTGCTGATCAGCAAGTCGCCGGAGCAGCCGCTCTATAGCCGTGGTCAGCCAATTACGATCAACGCCCTCGTCGTCGACGGCAATGGCCAGCCGGTTCCGAACGCGGTGGTGACGCTCCAGAGCACGCCGGTCGAAGACAGCCGCACCGGCGATACGTTCGTCTATCACGCCGACGGCACTTTCACGATCACTGCCACCGCCGAGGCCGGCGGCCAACCGCCGATGACTGCATCGCTCACGATCACGGTGCAGGGCGCGGGCGCCACGATCGCGTGCGCGCCGCAATTCGACGGTGGAATGATTACCCTCGCGCCCGGCGCAGCGGTCGTGTTCAGCGGCTCGGTGAACAGCGTCAACGGCATCTCGCACTTCAACGTCAATGGCGCCGAGGTGGGCGTCGAGGCAGATGGCACGTTCACGACCAGCATCAATTCGGTGTGGGGCGTCAACACGATCGAACTGGCGCTAGTCGACAATTCCGGACTGCAGACTCGCCGGCTGTGCTCCTTCGTGAGCTCGGCCCAGTGGGTGAACGAAACGCAGTTCGACAATGACTCGGTAATGCTCAGGAACGCGCAGGCGTCGATCGACGACAATAACCGCGCCGGGGGCATCAATTCATTCGCCGACTTCCTCCACGCCGTCATCAACTCGGCCCCCGTGCGCGATACGCTCGACAACGCCCTGGCGGCGGCAGATCCGCTCAAGCCGATGTCGTGCGATCAAACCGGTCCCTTTGGCTTTTGCCTCGTCGACAGCGAGGTCCTCTATGTCAGTTCGGCGCTGCCCGGCCCAAACACCGCGTCAGTGACACTCGTCAACGGCGGAATGACGGCCCGCGTCCGCTTCGAGGATCCGCGCGTGCGGTTGAGAGTACGGGGACGAAGCGTGGGCATCCCGTACGACCTCAGTGGCGACGTCATTTTCGATTTTGTCGAAGTCGACGTGACCCTGGATACCGGTTTCGATGGCGCCGGCCGTCCTAACATCACTGTGCGACCCAATACGGTCGCATCGCGGGTGGGCGCGATCTCGTTGAACTTCACCGGCGCCGATGAAGTCATCATCGACATCGTCACCATAGTCGCGCAGGGCCAGCTCCGCAACATTGTCGCCAATGTTCTCCGCGATTTCGTGGTGAACAACTTCGCCAGCGTGCTCGACGGCCTGGTCAGCAGCCTCGATGTAACCACGATTCCAGCGCAGTTCGAAGTGCCGCGGCTCCAGGCGGGCGCTCCACTCACACTCGATTTCGGACTCCGATTCTCATCGCTGAGCATCAACCCGACCAGGGCTCTGTTCGGCATCGGCACGCGATTCACAGGCCCGGCAGCGCACCCGCGTCCAAGCCTCGGAACGCCAGTCCAATCCCCGGCGTTTATCGACCCGCCGTCAGGCGGCAGGCCGATGACGGAAGCGTTCCACGACTCGCTGCGCGGCCACGCGCTTCATGTGATGTGGCGCGCGGGCTACTTCGACACGATCCTGACTGGGGGCGCGCTGAATGGCGCCGTGCCGTCCGGCGCGGCAGTGGTCACTGTCGCCACTCTGCCTCCGGTGAGCAGGATTCGCAGCGATGCGCGCACGGAAATCGCGCTGGGTGGCATGCACATCTCGCTCGAGCATCCGGCCCTGTTCGCGAACCCGCTGCAGGGCGCCCTCGCGGGTCGTGTGTCGTGCAGCTCGCAGCTGAACGGCGACGCGATCGTGCTCGGCGCGTGCACGGTCGACGAGTTCCACTTTGTACACGATCGGTCGCTCGACGCCGCAACGGCTACGCAGGTTGAGGGGTTACTGACGAATGTGCTGAGCGCGATGCTGTCCATCGCAGGTCAAAACGCGTTGCAGGTGTTACCGGTTCCGGCGTTCACACTGCCGGCGTCCCTTGGTGTATTCGGTCTGCCGACGACCGGCAGTCTCGGCCTGGTGGGACCGACCCTCGTCACGCAAGCACCGCACTACGTGGTGCGGGGCAACATGGGAATGCGCTGATCGCCTTGACCGTAGTGTCGATCTGGCAGCACGGCCGTTGAAGCGTTGCGGTCGGCTCGGCGATTGTCAGACGATCGCGCGGCGCCGCATCTTGCGAGCTGCTCCAGCAGAACTGCGCGCGTGCTCGCCGCAATCGTCGATGCTCGTAGGCCGGCGGCGACTGATCAGAATCGCCGTAAGTGATCGGGCGACATGAAGAGGTCTGACACAATTTCTGCGCCGATCGATTCAGGCACGCCCGCAAACCGCTGAATACAAATCGCACGCGGAACATTAGGTTTTGAAGGGGGGTTTCGCGATAATCAGATCCGGGCCGCCCGCAACTCATTGATTCTAAAGA
>JANMJM010000156.1:0-9376 GCA_031371345.1 Vicinamibacteria bacterium | reverse complement strand
GCTCGCGCGGATTGGATCGGTGGTGTCGGTGACGAGCCACGCGTCGTCGGATTCGTTGTGCACAAGGCACCCGACGACTTGCACCAATGAAAAATTGGGCACCGGCTCGGGGCCTCCCGGCCGGACCACAAGCACGTGATCGAGATCGGCTGCGGCCAGTTCCTGCCGGCCCGCCGGGAAACTATTGGACTTCAGCACGTCGCTGAGAATGTCGATATACGTCTCATCGCTCAAGCTGCCGGCGGCGCCGCGCGGCATCGTCGTCTTGAACTTGTCGAACAACCGGCCGAGGCTCGCTTCCCGATACTCGTTCATGAAGCGATCGCCTTTGAGGATGCTTTGATAGCCAGAGAGGTCTTCTTGATGGCAGCTCGCACAATGGGCGACGTATGCGGTTTGGCCGCGCGCGGCCTGAGTGTCGGAATACACGCCACCCCACACGGTAAGACCGGAGGCCGACTGCGCTGAGAGCGTGAGACCGAGCGCTGGGCCGCACGCCAGCGCAACGAACATCGCGACCACCAAACGCATGGCTACTCGGTGCAGGTCGGCGACACCATGTCGAATGAGCTGATCGTCATGCGCTGCTCGCCTGGCAGCTTGATCAGTAAACCTCGGACGTACATTTTGTGGCCTCGGTGCGCATCGGGCGCGTAGGCCATCGCATCCAGCAAATGAAAGGTTTCCGTGCCCAGCGCCTTCACCGTCGCGGCGGGCGTGCTGGCCGGGACCGTTGCCGGCGATGTTGGCGGTGTGGCGACGACCGGCGCGCTGGCTCTCGTCAGCAGCCACATGTCCTGAGGGCCGATGGTGAGGCAGCCAACCACTTCGACGTAAGAAAAATCGGTGACTGGCGGAGGGGGCTTCGGTTTTCCAGGCACCACCTGAATATTCTCGAGCCCGTCAGCCGTCAACTCCTGCGTTCCAGCCGGAAACCCGTTCTCCCTCAGCACGTGCGCCACGATATCGAGATACACGCCCTCGCCCAGACTTCCCGCGGCATTTCGGGGCATCGTCGTGGAGATTTTCGTGAAGAGCGTTTTCAGATCCTTGCCCGCAAAGACGCGTGCGAACCGCTGTTCGACGAGCGCGGGGCCGGTGCCCCCGCCCATGTCTGACCGGTGGCACCCGCTGCACGCGGCTTCATACGAGAGCGCGCCACGCGTCGCCTGCGGGTCGGTGTAGACGCCGGCGGCCACGGTTTTCGGAGACTCCTGCGCCCCGACGGTCGTGCGGCTGCCAGCCAAGGCACCGAGACACACGAGGAAGGCGAAGGCGGCGCGGACGTTGCGCCGGCTGATGGGGAAATATCTCACGGCTCAGTATTTCGATTTGATTTTCGGGACCGCTCCGCTCGCGGTAATCAGCTTGTTCAGGAGCTTCACCGCCGTATCGAGAGGCGGACCGTCGGCAATCGCCAGTGGCGTGCGCCCCGCCGCGTTCATCTCGTCGAGCTTCGCACCATGATCGGCAAGGAACTGGACCACCTCGAGCACTTCCGGCTCGGTGCGGCCGTTCGACGATACGGTGACGTGCATCGGGGTGTTCCCCGCCGGCGTCGTCACGACGTCAACATTTGGATCGATCTCGTAAGCGTATTTCACGGTGCCGATCCGACCGCCCGAGGCTGCCGACATGAGCACGGTCGTGCCGTCCTGCGCCTTCAACGACGGATCGGCGCCTGCCGCGACGAGCGCGCGCATCAAATCCTGGTGATCGGCTCTCGCCGCCATCATCAGCGCCGTCTGCTCGCCGGAGGCGCCGCCGCGTCCGAATCCACCGCCGCCGCCGCGGGCGCCTGCTGGGGCCATCGATTTTGGCGTGCGCGCGTTTGGATCGATGCCTTTGGTGAGCAGTGTTTTCGCCAGCGTGAGATCGCCCGCCTGTGCCGCCAGATGGAGCAACGTGTTCCCACCGCGATCGCGGACGTTCATGTCGCCGCCGCCCTCGACCAAGGTGAGCGCAGCATCGGTGGCTTTGTACGACATGGCGACAATCAGCGGCCTGTTGCCCGACACGAGTGCGACGTTCGGATTCGCGCCGGCTTTGAGCAGCGTTTTGAGCGACGCGACATCGTTCTTGGTGGTCGCGAAGACGAGCGGCGTAAAGCCGTTCTTCGACACGGCGTTCACGTTCGCGCCCATTTCCACCAGGCCGGCGACGACATCGCTGTGGCTTTCGGCGGCAGCCCACATGAGCGCCGTTTGCCCCCGCTGCGGATCGGCGATGTTTACGTCGCCGCCTCGCACGACCAGTGCCTTCACCGTGTCGAGACTCCCCGCACCCGCCGCAATCATGACGGCGGTCTCGCCGTTCCAGCGCGCCGCGCTGGCACTGCCGCCCGCTCCCAGCAGCCGCTGCACGAGGTCGGCATCACCGTTCGCGGCGGCGAGCGTGACCGGCGTCTCGCCATATTCGTCTACGGTATTGGCCCGAGCGCCTGCTTTGAGCAGCGCATCGGCCATCGTGCGCTGGCCAAGGTAGACCGCCCACGCCAGCGCTGTCGCGCCATCGGGTTGGGTCGCGTTGACGTCGGCCTTCGCGCGCAAGAGCGACGTGAACGTTTTCTGATCGCGGCGCTTCACGGCATCGAGCAGACGAAGATCGCGCCGCTGGCTCTGCTGGGCGTGCACCGACAGGACGGCCGTCAGCACCCAGAGCGCACACACGCCGAACAGGAACAGACCGCGCCGCTTGGACATAACCCCTCGAATCATCACAGGTTCGTGAGACGGCCAGTGCTGTCTCCGAACCCGCTGACATGAGAAAGACCGGCCATGTCGAACATGTTCAGGAACAAGTTGTTGAGCGGCGTCTCCTTCGAACAGACGATATGACGATTGCCCTTCACCTGACCGTTCGCCGTTCCGGCAAGCACAATCGGGAGATCGTCGTGCGTGTGCTGGTTCGATTCGCTCAGGCTGCTGCCAAACACGATGAGAGAGTGATCGAGCAGCGAGCCGTCGCCGTCGGGCGTCTCCTTCAGCTTCTTCAACAGGTAGGCAAACATCGACACGTGCAGCTCGTCGATCTTGATGAGTTTTTCGAGCCGCTCGGCGTCGCCCTGGTGATGCGAAATCGAGTGATGGCCGTCAGAGATGCCAATCTCGCGGTACGCGCGGTTGCTGCCATCGCGGCCCAGCATGAACGACGACACGCGTGTCATGTCCGTCTGCCACGCAATCACTTGCATGTCCATCATGAGCTTGGCGTACTGCTCGTAGTCGTCTGGCACCGCGCTCGGCCGTTCCATATGCGGCAGCTGGAGCGTGAGGTTCTGTTCTTCGGCGAGCTGAATCCGGCGCTCGATGTCGCGAACGGCCTCGAGGTACTCATCGAGCTTTCGCTTGTCGGCCGCGCCAACATTTCCCTGCAGGCGGGAGAGGCTTCCTGTGACGTAATCGAGCACGCTCTTCTGGTTCTCCAGCCGTTTCATGCGCGAGGCGGCATCGGTGCTGTCTCCGTCGCCGAACAGGCGTTCGAACACGGTCCGCGGGTTCAGCTCTGCGGGCAGCGGGCTGGTGGCCGAGCGCCACGACATCGACATGTACGCGCACGTGTAACCGGAGTCGCAATTGCCGGCCAACGGCTGTGGCTCGAGACCGAGTTCGAGCGACGACAGTTGTGTGAACTTGCCCAGTTCCTTGGCCGCAATCTGGTCTGCGGAAATGGCAAGGCGGAAATCGGCGCCGCCCGTCTTGTACGGGTGCGCGCCGGTGAGGAACGTCGCGGTGGCGCGGGCGTGGTCGCCGGGACCGTCGCCAAGCGCGCGGCCGTTCACCTGCGCCAGGCCGCTGAACACATTCACGTGTTCGCGGAACGGCTCGAGCGCTTTGATCGTCGGGCTGAACGGAAAATTCTCGCCGGCCGCCTTCGGGGTCCACATGAAAGGCCGCGGGCTCTTGTCGGACGCGCCGACGATGCCGTTGGGCGTATACATGTAGCCCAAACGGACTGGAGCCTTCGATGCGGCATAGGCCCGGAAAGTCGGCACCATCGAGTCGAGGAGCGGCAAAGCCATGGTCGCGCCAAGACCACGCAGGAACGTCCGCCTGGGCAGAGACTTGTTTGTGATGATCATGAATCTGACGCTCTCCTCATCTGAAACGGTGTGCTCCTGACAATCGCCAGGATGATCGAAGAGATTCGATAGTGGTCGCGCGCCGCTTCGCGATCAATGGCTCGAATCGCCGGATAGTCGTAATATTCTACGCCGCGACCGAGCGCGTAGATCAGCAGCTTTTCTGTCGCCGTCCGTACGAAATCGTCACGATACTTCGTCAGCAGCAACTGCGTGAGCCCCGCGGGCCCCTGAAACTCGGTGCCGTCCGGGAGCCTGCCGCTCGCATCAATCGGTCCGCCGGCATCCTCGGTGCGCCATTTCCCGACGCCGTCGTAGTTCTCCAGAGCAAATCCGATGGGATCCATCCGCCCGTGGCACGACGCGCAAATCGGATTGGCCCGGTGCGCCTGCATCTGCTCGCGCATCGTCAACACTTTGCCGCTCGGTGCGGCTTTCAATTCCGGTACGTCGGGAGGCGGCGGCGGCGGCGGCGTACCAAGCAGATTTTCCAGAATCCATTTGCCGCGCTGCACCACCGACGTGCGATTCGGGTACGACGTGACGGTGAGGATGCTGCCCTGACCGAGCAGTCCGCGCCGGTTCACGTCGGTCACCGGCACGCGCCGGAATTGCGACCCGTAGACACGTGGAATGCCGTAGTGCTCCGCAAGACGCTCGTTGACGAACGTGTAATCGGCCGACAGAAGCTCGAGCAAGCTGCGGTCTTCGCGGAAGATGCTCGAAACCAGCAACTCCGTCTCGGTGAGAAACGATTGGCGCAGCGCCTCGTCGAACGAGAAAATCACGGGATCCGGATTCTGCGTCTGAACGTTCCTGAGGTGAAGCCACTGGCCCGCGAAATTCGACACGAGCGTGTCGGCGCGCGGATCGTCAATCATCCGCCGCACCTGACGCTCGACGACGGCGGGATCCGAGAGCCGGCCGCTCTCCGCCACAGCAAGCAGTTCATCGTCGGGAATCGTGCTCCAGAGGAAAAACGACAAGCGCGACGCGAGCTCGACGTCGGTGATGCGATACGGCTGGCCCACCTTCGCCGGTCGCGGATCGTTCTCGAACCGGAAGAGAAATTCCGGCGAGACGAGCATCGCCTGAATCGCGTTTTGAATACCGGTGTCGAAGTCGCCGTTGGCGCGCCCCTGCTGGTAGAACTTCAAGAGCGGCTGGATGTCCGCCGCTGTCACCGGGCGCCGGAACGCACGGTGCGCCAACTGCGTCAATACCGAGCGAGCGCAAGCGTTCTCCGGCGTAGCCTTCGCCGGACGACAGACAAAAATCTTTCGCCGGCTCGGTGTATCGCCACGCCCTGTGACGTTGTATGGGCCGCTGATCACTAACTTGGACACATTCGGCGTCTGGCCTGCGACGTCGAAGCGCTTCAGACGCGCACCGTTCAACCGCAAATCAACGGGCGACGGTATTTGCGCGCCGCCACCACGTCCGCCGCCGCCTGCGCCACGGCCTCCCGGCGCCTCGGCTTCGGCTTTCAGATTCTCGCGCGGAGACGTCACGCCAACCGTGTGCAGTCCCGCTTTCATCTTCACGCGCGTCTGATACGGATCGGCCGCGGCTTCGTCGGTGCCCGCAAGCACACCGAGGAAGCGAACCTTGAACACGTATTCACCGTCGACGGGAAAATAATGCTGCACCGTCATGCCGGCGCGCGAATCGAATGGCAAGTCGGGATTCAATTGTTCGTTGCGGCTGCCTTTGAGCAGATCCCGCTTGGCGTCGTACATCTCGTCGGCGGGCTTCAACGTGAGATCGCCAACCGCGAACCGGCTGATCTTGCGCGCGGCCGACATGTAGCGGTCGAGCAACGCGGGTGAGGTCGACAACACCGCGGCGATGTTGTCGAAGCCGTATCCGGAATCATCGACTGGCAGCCACTCGCCAGGGCGCACATCGACGGCCAGCAGATCGCGGACCGCATTGCTGTACTCGGCGCGATTCAGACGATGAACAGGCGCGCGACCGGGATTGGGCTGTGTCGCCGCCGACCAGTCGAGAACGGATTCCACGTAATTCGAGAACGCCCCAGCTGTTTGCGTGTCGGGACGCGATCGCACAGTGATGGGCGGCATGTCGCCGGAGCGCACCTTCCGGATGACCTTTTCCCACACTTGTGCGTGGGCCGGAACGTCGGCCGGTTGCAGCGACTGCATCGCTTGCAACGAAAGGCCCGCGGTTTTTACCTTGTCGTTGTGGCAGGTGACGCAATAGGTGCCGATCAGGCTGGCAAGTTGGGGAGCGGGTGCCGCGGGCATGGCCGGGGCTGCGTGAATACTCGCGCGCGAACGCGCCGCACCGGGCGCAACAGTCGAGGGCCTGCGCACGGGCGTGGGCCGGTGCGCGGGAACCGCAGGTGTTGGCGGCGTTTGCGCGATGGGCGCCGATCCCGACGCGACGGCGACAATTGCGCCGGCAAGCAGCATCCGCACGAGAGGGCGTCGCACTGGTGTTTGCATCACAGTCGGTATACTGATTCGAGACCCCAATTATAGCGGGTGGGCATCCACCCAGTCATCATGGATTTAGTTTGGGTGCCAACGAAAATCATGCCGATTTTTGACTTTGAATGCCGCGGGTGCGGCTACCGGTTCGAGACAATCGTGGTCCCGAAAACGGACGCTGCGTGCCCCGCGTGTCAGGGAAACGATCTCGAAAAACTGGTATCGATACCATCCGTCAGCACGAGCGGCACCAGGAAACTCAGCTTGACGAGCGTCCAGAAGACAAACGCGGGCACGACTCGCGACAAAGCCTGGGCGGATTTCGAGTACGACCGCAAGCACCGAAGCGAGTAACGATGACTCAGGGTTTTATCTCACGAGGATGCTGGCCTCGGCCATGTATGCTCGGGCAAGTAGCGGAAAGGCGCGGAAAGCTTGCGCTAACCAACAACCACCAACTAATAACTAATTGGCGAGGCGGGGAGCGCTCTTGACGGGAATCGTGACAGGGGCGTTGACGCGTGCCGGATCGAACTGGCCCTCGACCACTCGCCACGAATCGGTTTCTTCGAGGATTTTGCCGGCAAATGCCGTGTGCAGTGCGTGGCCGCCGCGGTGGGCGACCAGATGGCCGATGATCGGGTAGCCGACGAGCGCCAGGTCGCCGATCACGTCGAGAATCTTGTGGCGCACGAATTCGTCTTCGAAACGCAGCGCATTCAGCACGCCGGTTTCGCCGAGCACAATCGCGTTGTCCAGCGAGCCCCCCAGCGCCAAGCCGTTCTGCCGCAGCATTTCCACTTCCTTCAGGAAGCCGAACGTGCGCGCCGGCGCGATCTCTTCGATGAACGACTCTTCTGAAATCTGCATCGTCCGCGTCTGATGCCGCAGCAACGGGTGATCGAAGCTGATGCTGTAGGTCACTTTGAAGTGATCCGACGGATAGAGCGCGATGCGCTTGTCGCCCCGCGAGAGCGCGATGGGCCGAATCACTTTCAGGAAACGCTTCGGCGCGTTCTGCCGCTTCAACCCGGCTTCGTGAATCAAATAGATGAACGGCGCAGCGCTGCCGTCCATGATCGGCACTTCCGGATGATTCAGCTCGACGATCACGTTGTCGACGCCAAGGCTCACCAGCGCCGCGAGGAGATGCTCGACGGTGTCCACCGACCCGTCCTTCACGCCGTCTTTAAACGACAACCCGGTGGCGTACTGGATGCCGCCGAGATGAGTGACTGTTGCGGGAATTTCCAGACCGCCTAGATCGGAGCGGCGGAAGCGAATTCCGTGATCGGCCGGGGCCGGTTTAAGCGACAACGTCACCTTCTTGCCGGAATGCAATCCTATTCCGGCGCAGGAGACGGCCCGTCGAAGAGTGCGTTGTGCGTCCATTAGTCGTTGATAGTCAGGCTGTTAGAGCGACTTCAGCCGCCATCTACTGAGCAATTCCGGTGCCCAGCGCGGCCATCGACGATGACGCGCTACTAAATGGTTATGCCTGCTGGACTTACTTGACATTCCTGAAGGCAAGGCTCAAATGGGGTTCCGAGAACGTGTGGTACCAGAGCCACACAAAACCGTCGTTCCAGTGTGGTAATTGTACCACAGGCGTCATAAAACCGACGCCTCTCTGCGCATCAGCAGCGGTTTCAGGAACTCTCCGGTGGGCGACTCGGGCACCTGCGCGACTTCCTCCGGTGTGCCCTGGGCGATGATTCTTCCGCCGCCGACACCTCCCTCCGGACCCAGATCGATGACGTGATCGGCCGACTTGATGACGTCGAGGTTGTGCTCGATCACCACGACGGTATTCCCCTGATCCACCAGCTTGTTCAGGACGTCGAGCAGCTTGTGCGTGTCGGCAAAATGCAGCCCCGTGGTCGGCTCATCCAATATATACAGCGTGCGCCCCGTGCCCCGCCGCGACAGCTCCTTCGACAGCTTCACCCGTTGCGCTTCGCCGCCGCTGAGCGTGGTCGCAGACTGGCCGAGCTCGATGTAGCCGAGCCCCACATCCTGCAGCGTGCGCAGTTTGTTGGCGATGGGCGGACAATTCTCGAGCAGCGGCAACGCCAGATCGACGGTGAGATCGAGCAGGTCGGCGAGCGATTTTCCTCGATGCAGAATTTCGAGCGTCTCCCGGTTGTACCGCCGTCCCTTGCACTGCTCGCACGTGACGTAGACGTCGGGCAGAAAATGCATCTCGATGGCGATGACGCCGTCGCCCTGGCAGCCCTCGCAACGCCCGCCCTTCACGTTGAAGGAAAACCGCCCCGGCCTGAAACCGCGCGCTTTCGCTTCGGGCACCATCGCGAACAACTCACGGATGAATGTGAACAGGCCCGTGTATGTTGCCGGATTCGATCGCGGTGTTCGGCCGATCGGCGACTGATCGATCTCGATCACCTTGTCGATGTGCTCGATGCCCTCGATTTTGTCGTGGAGACCGGGTTCATCGCCCGCGCGATACAACGTACGCGCAAGCGACCTGTAAAGGATGTCGTTCACCAGCGTCGATTTTCCCGATCCGCTGACGCCAGTAATGGCGACGAACGCGCCGAGCGGGATACGCACGTCGATGTTTTTCAGGTTGTTCTCACGCGCCCCGCGGATGATGAGGTCGCCTTTCTTCATTGTCTGCAGGGCTTGCACGGCGGTACGACGACCGCTCGGAGTACTGATCGTCTTCTCACCGCGCAGATACTGCCCCGTCAGCGACTCCAGACCATTGGCCCCTTGCCCCTCGCCCCCTTGCCCCTGTCTGTAACAACTCATCCGGCGTCCCTTGAAAAATGACCCTGCCCCCCTGCTCCCCGGCGCCGGGTCCCAGAACGATCAGGTA
>JANMJM010000012.1:0-7842 GCA_031371345.1 Vicinamibacteria bacterium | reverse complement strand
GGGAAACATTTATCTCGCCGCATTGAGCGGACGGCCGAGCCCCGGCACGAGCCTGGCCCCCAGCGCGCCCACAGGCGACACATCCTCAGCCGGCGGCGGACGCGAGCCGATTCCTACGGTGACGACAGAGGTGACCGCGATTGCGGTCGTCGACACCACGGGCGCCGGCGCGGCATCTTCTGAAGCGCCCGCGCGCGAAGAGCGGCGCGGTGGACGCGGCGCGATCTATCGCATCAAGCCCGATGGGCTCTGGGACATCGTCTGGGAATCGGGCGATGAGTCGCCGTACGACCTGATGTTCGACTCACAAGGTGCGCTCGTTGTCGGTACTGGACGCGGCGGAAAGCTCTTCAGCCTGAGCGGCGAGCCGGCGACGGCGACGCTGCTGATGCAGGCATCGGCGCAGCAGGTGACCGGCTTTGCCCGCGACGGCAAAGGCGCCATCTACTACGCGACGGCGAACCCGGGGAAAATTTTCAAGCTGTCACCGCAGCGCGCCGCCGAGGGAACCTATACCTCTCTTGTGCGCGATGCCACGACGGTCGCCGATTGGGGCACGCTGAGCTGGCGCGCGTCGGTTCCCGCGGGGACCAAGGTGGAAGTGTTGACGCGCTCGGGAAATACCGCAACGCCAGACGATACGTGGAGTGCGTGGGCTGGCCCCTACCCGAAATCCGAGGGCGAGGACATCACCAGCCCGAACGCGCGTTACCTTCAATGGAAGGCCGTACTGACCGGCAAGCAGGCGACTCCTGTGTTGACGTCGGTCTCTGCGGCGTATCTGCAACGGAACATGCGGCCGAAGGTGACGAGCCTTACGGTTCATCCTGCGGGCACCGTCTTTCAAAAGCCCTACCCTACCGGCGACCCCGATATCGCAGGCTTCGATGATCAAGCGCCCGATCGCAGAATCCTGAGCGCGTCAGCAGCCGCCGGCAGTTCGAGCGCTGGCTCGGCGCTCGGTCGTCGCGTCTATCAGCGCGGATTGCAAACCTTCGTCTGGCGAGCCGACGACGACAACGAGGACGAACTGCGGTACGACATTCTGTATCGACGCGAAGGCGACACGGAGTGGAAGGTGCTGAAAGACGCGTTGAGCGAGACGATCTTCGTCTGGGACACGACATCTGTGCCAAACGGGACGTACGTCGTCAAAGTCGTCGCGTCCGATCGGACGTCCAATACACCGGGTGCGGCGCTTGAGGGCGAGCTCGAAAGCTCGGCGTTCGACATCGACAACGCGCCGCCTACCGTCACTATCACCGGCTCGCGGGCAACGGGCGGCCGCACCACGATCTCGTTCGACGTGCGCGACGAATTTTCGTCGATTCAGAAGGTCGAGTATTCGCTCGACGCGCAGCGCTGGCTGGTGGTGTATCCGAAGGACGGGATCTTCGACTCGCGCATCGAGCACTTCGATCTCACGCTCGACACGACCGTCGCGTCGCGCGGGTTGATTATTCGCGCGTACGATGCGAAGAATAACTCTGTTACAGCTCGCGGGGATGTTCCCACGGCTCGCTGAGTTCTTCTTCCCTGTCAGGGGAGAGGGAAGAGGGAAGAGGGAAGAGCCGTCCCGCTCTTAAGTGTCTAGCCCCGACCAGATCCGCGAGCTGACGACGAACGCGCAGTCAAGATGGCGCTTCTAATCATTTTCCCAATCTGCATAATTTCATCCTGTTCCCAGTTCACTTCCTGTGCCTTTACGATTTCATCAGCTTTCGATTGCCCTTCTTGAGCCTCCTCGGCGTTTGCTCCAATCGATAGCGCGCTACCCATTAGTTGCGATGCGACATATCGCGACGCCGCACCTCTTGAGGATAAACGGTCGCATAGCTTGAGAATCCGCGCCGCAAACTCGAACGTCCGATCACAGATAATTGAATGCGTCATGTCTCGGACACTTCAAGGTCCAAGCCATAAGCGCGATGACTGATTTTGGGGCAAATGCGTGGTAAGGCACGTGACGTGCGGAAAATCTGCAACCTGCCACGCAACGAAATGTGGCAAATTCTGCGACGCGGCGGCGCGGTCTTATCTTCCCTCTTCCCTCTTCCCTGACCAGAGTTCTTACAGCCTAAACCCGTCGATGTGAACGTACACGCGCGCGATGACGGGAGGCCGAACGGTGCGGTGCGTCACGAGCCACACCACGTTCAGCGAGACCGGCGAGCCGGCGACGCGTGCGGGTTCGAAGCGCGCCGTGGCGGCGGCGTTCAGCAGCGCCGACAGCTGCGCGTGCGTGGCGGGCGGCATGTGAAGCCCGCGGGAGTGGCCGCCAAGAAGTTCAAGATCCGTAAGGTCGCCGTCCTGTGTCACGACAGCGGAAAATGCCGAGACGCCCTCCTCGCCACCGTCCGTGTTCATCACGGCCGCCGGCATGACGGCTTCCGCATCGACGCGCGGCAGCTCGACGGAATCCTCCGGCAGGTAGATGTCGAAGAGGCGAACCGACTGATTCATCACCGCGCGCAGCGATCCAGGACGCCCCTGCGGTCCCTGCGCCATGACGAGTGCCCAGATGGCCATGCACAGCGAAACGGCGACCGACGCGCTGATGGTGGCCGACGCGCGGCGCGGGTCGTCGAACAACTGCCGGAACCGCCGGCCAACCGATGCGTTTTCTTCCGCGTCGATCCGCTGCAGAATGTCCGACTGCAGCCGTCCCAAAGCCGCCATCGACGTCACCTCATCGGCGCGGCCGTTGGCGCGTAGCGCCTCGCTGATGGCCATCACGTCGGCGGCTTCTACCGCACACGATGGGCAATTCTCGAGGTGATCGGAGATGCCGATCCGAACGGTGATGGGCAGCTCTTCGTCGTGATAGGCGGAGAGCTCGCTCCGCACGTAGTCGCAGGTCATATTTAGCATCGCAAATCTCCCAGCTCGGCGCGGAGCGCCTGACGTGCGCGCGTCAGACGCGATTTCACAGTGCCCACAGGAAGACCCAGCGAAAAAGCAATTTCCTCGTAGCGCAGTCCCTCGATTTCGCGCAGCACCAGCGCGGTTCGTTGATCGAATGGCAGACGTTGAATGGCGGCCTTCAGCCGCGCCCCGATTTCTTTGTTGGCCAGCTCGCGGTGCGGAGTCGAGCCGTCTACCCCCAGCACCATTTCACCGTGGTCGCGAATGTGCTGGTCGAGCGACACCTGATTCGACCGTGCGCGCCGCCGCCACCAGCGCTGACGATTGCGAACCTGATTGACGACGATGCGAAAGATCCAGGTGCGCAGCGCCGACTGGCCCCGGAACCGATGAAGCGTGCGGAACACGCAAAGAAACACTTCCTGTGAGAGGTCGCGCGCCTCCTCCCGATCGCCGAGCAGATGTGTGGCGAGGCCCAGCACGAGCCGATGATGTTCGAGAACGAGCGCTGTGTGGGCAGTTTCGTCGCCCGCCAGACAGCGCTGAATCAGGCCGGCCTCGCTGCTGGCAACATCCGACCAGGCGATGGCTTCGGCCGGCTTGACGGAGAAATCTCCTGCCACGGGGTTCCTCCCGAATATATCAGCTTCTATACCGTTTGAACCCGTCGGGAGCCGAATGTTCCCCCTTTAGCTGTTACGATGAGGCCGTGAAAAAGGCGATTGCCGGCACCCTGTTGGTCGCCGGTCTGGCTCTAGCCGCCATTCTGGCCAATCAGGCCGTGGAGCGCGATCGGGAATACCGCCGTCTGATCGCCCAGGGCGACGATGCCTTGAGTCGCGGGCACACCTTCGAGGCGATCGAAGCCTTCAGCGGCGCCATCGCGCTCAGGAACGGGTCGATGCTCGCCTACCTGAAACGTGGTCAGGCCCACCAGCGCGGCGGAGACACACCCGAATCGCTGACCGCCGCGTTGAGAGATTTTCGCACGGCGATCGAGAAGGACCCTGCCGCGACGCGCGCGCTCGAAGAATTGGGCGATGTGAACTTCAAGCTGCACCGCTACAGCAACGCCTCCGACAGCTACGAGTCGTATTTGCGGCTCGACGATCGTTCGGCGGTCGTATTGTACAAACTGGCACTCGCCTCGCGCGGCGACGGCCGGCTGGCGCGTGCCGTGTCGGCGCTGCAGCAAGCGGTGAAGCTGAACCCGTCGTTCGCCGAGGCGTACTACGTGCTCGGCCTATGCCTGAAAGAACGCGATCAGGTGAAAGAAGCACAGGCGGCGTTCGAACAGGCCGTAGGCGTGTCGCCCGCAATGATCGCAGCGCGCGAAGAGCTCGCCGATCTTCATCGCGCGCAGGGGCAGACGCGCAAAGAGATCGAACAGCTCGAAGCGCTGGCGGCACTCGACTCGCAAAAAGCCGATCGGTTAATCGCCGTCGGCCTCGCGTATCTGAATGCCGGCAATCGCGATCTCGCGATCGCGGCGCTTGGCCGCGCCGCGGAACAGTTTCCAAAGCAACCCGCCGTCTATGCGGCGCTCGGTCAGGTATGGCTGCAAGCGGCCGAAGATCGCGGCGAGCCTACCGACGTGCGCAAGGCGCTCGAAGCGCTCGAGCCGGTGGCGAGCCAGGCGTCGGCGAGCAGCGAACAGCTGGGATTGTATGGAAGAGCCTTGACGCTGGCAGGCCAGTCCGAGCGGGCCGAGCAGGCGTTTCGGCAAGCGTCGCAGCGCTTCCCGACCGATCCGGACGTGCTGCCGCCGCTGGCAGCATTGGCGCAAGAACTCGGTCACCTCGAAGAGGCGCGACAGGCGCTTGTCCGATATTCGGTGCTCGTAGACGACGACCGCGATGAAGCCGCGCACGCGGCACGCATCGCCGACCTGTCGTTGCAGCTGAATGACGCGGCGACAGCCGTCACTTGGTATGAAAAGTCCGACGCGCTCGTACCTGCCGATGCCACGCAGCTTGCGCGGCTCGCCGAAGCGCAGCTGAAAGCGGGACGCTCGCAGGATGCGCAGGGAACCGTGACACGCGCGCTCGCGAAAGATCCGGCGAACGCGACGGCCCGCGCCCTGGCGCGGCGGCTGCCGTCAACCTCAACGCCCGTCGAAACTCACACGCGCTGACGCTTCGGGTCGAACACGTCGCGCAGCCCATCTCCCAGAAAATTGAAACCGAGGACGAGTACGGCGATCGCGGCGCCCGGAAAGATCGTGAGGTGCGGCGCGTCCAGCAGATGCACCCGGCCTCCATTCAGCATCGTCCCCCAGCTTGGCGTGGGAGGTTGCACGCCGAGGCCGAGGAAACTGAGCGAGGCTTCCGCGAGAATCGCGCCGGCCATGCCGAGTGTGGCTTGCACCATGACCGCCGGCAACGTCGTCGGCACCACATGCCTGAAAAGAATGCGCGTCGTACCGGCGCCGAGTGCTCGAGCTGCCTGGACGAACTCGAACTCGCGCGCACGCAGCACCTGTCCTCGTACGAGACGCGCGTAGCCAACCCAGCCGATTACGGAAAGCGCCATCACGACATTCCTCAGACTTGGTCCGAGGACCGCCACGAGTGCAATGGCGAGCAAGATCCCCGGGAACGCCAACAGCACGTCGATGCTGCGGCTAATCACCTCGTCAAGCCATCCACCGAAATAGCCCGCAATCGCGCCGAAGACAATCCCAACGAGCGACGAGATACCGACCACAGTGAGGCCGACCAGCATCGAGATACGAGCACCGGCAACCACGCGCGAGAAAATATCGCGCCCGAGCTCGTCGAGGCCAAAGACATGCTCGAGGCTCGGCCGCTCGAGGCGCAGCGAGAGGTGCTGACTCGATGGGTCGTACGGTGTCAGCCACGGCCCGGCAAGGGCCGCGATCACGGTAAGCAGAACAATGACAGCACCAACACGAATCATGAGCGGTCCACTCTGATGCGCGGATCGAGGAATCCGTACGTGAGATCGGTCAACAGATTCACACCGACATACGTGACCGCAATCAAGAGCACGCAGCCTTGCACGGTCGGGTAATCGCGAAAGCTAATCGACTGAATAAGCAATCGGCCGATGCCCGGCCACGCGAAGATCGTTTCGGTAATGACAGCGCCGGTCAGCACAACGCCGAACTGCAAGCCGAGAATCGTGACGATGGGAATCAGGCTATTCCGAAACGCATGATGGAGCACGGCGCGCGAACGCGAGACGCCCTTGGCGCGAGCGGCCAGCACGTACGGCTCGCGCAGCTCTTCAAGCAGGCTCGCGCGCGTCATGCGCGCCAGAATGGCCGCGAGCGCGGCGCCAAGCGTGACCGACGGCAGCACCAGATGCGCGAGCGTGCCACTGCCGCCCACCGGAAGCCATCCTAACTGGACGGCAAAGACAATGGCCATCATCGGTCCCAGCCAGAAGTTCGGGATGGAAATTCCGACAAGCGACAGCGTCATGGCCGTGTGATCGATCCAGGTCCCCCGCCACACTGCTGCCACGATGCCAAGCGGCAACGCAATCAGCAAGGCGACAGCCATGGCGGCGAACGCCAACTCCGCGGTGGCCGGCATCCGCTCGAGAATCTGCTTCGCGACCGGCTGATCGTTTCGAAGCGAGACGCCCAGATCGCCGTGCACGGCGCCGCTGAGGAAGACGCCGTACTGCATGAGCAGCGGGCGATCGAGTCCCAATCGGGTTCGCAATTGCGCGATGTCTTCCGGCGAGGCGCCCTCGCCGAGCATCGCTTGTGCCGGATCGCCCGGAATGAAGTGGATGAGCGCGAACACGAGTGTGGCCACGCCAAGCAGAACAGGAATCGTGAGCAGCAGACGCCGAGTCAAATATCTAAGCATCGATGCCTAATCGCTGCATCAGTTTCGCAAGCCCCTGGCGGCTCAAGCCGAGCACCGCAGCCGTTTGGCCCCGGTGACCGGCCGTCCTGGCGAGCGCCGCGCGGACGAATCGCTGCTCGAAACGAAGTCTGGCCATGTCGAGCGTCTCCAGCGCGACCGCCCTGGTCGCATGCGCAATCGCTGCCGGCATGTGCGACGCGCCAATCACTCCTCGGGCCGGCACAGCCACGACCATGCCGGTGAGCACGTTCTGCAGCTCTCGAACGTTCCCGGGCCAATCATATCGCGCTAGCGCCGAAAGCGCGCCGGGACCGAGCACCGCTTTGCTGCCGATTCGATCGGCGGTCTGCCGCCAGAACCGCGCCGCAAGCAAGGGAATGTCTTCCACGCGCTCGCGCAAAGGCGGAACGGTGATCCGAATGACGTCGAGCCGGTAGAGCAGGTCTTGCCGAAAACGGCCCGCATCGACTTCGGCGCGGAGCGACCGATTCGTCGCGGCAATCAAGCGCGCGTCGATCGATCGCGTGAAGGTCTCGCCTATCCGCCGAATTTCCCCTTCCTGCAGCACACGAAGCAGTTTGGCCTGTGCGCGCAGCGACAACTCCCCCACTTCGTCCAGAAACACCGTGCCCTGGTCGGCGCTTTCGAAAAGTCCCACACGCTCGACCGCCGCGCCGGTGAACGCGCCTTTGGCATGGCCGAAGAGCTCGGTGTCCACGAGATCTTCGGGAAGCGCCGCACAATTCAACGGACAGAACCGCCGCTCGCGGCGGCACCCTGTTTGGTGGATGGCGCGGGCCACGAGCTCCTTTCCCGATCCGCTTTCTCCTTCGATCAAGACCGTGAAGGGCGCGCTGGCAGCGCGAGCGACAGCCCGGCGGACGTCCTCGATGGCCGCACTGACCCCGACCAGGTCGATACTCGATTTACCAGAGGCCGGCGGCACTGTGATGTTGCGCTCTCGCAGCATGTACACGAGCGGAGCGCACGCCGCTGCCGCAGCGGAACAGAACGCCATCAGCCTGTCGCTATTAGCGGGGCCGTCGATACTCCAGCGGCACGCGATCGATCCGATGAGGCGCCCGAGATAGCGAACGGGTGTGGCCGCCTCGAATCCGCCCGCGATTCGCTCGAC
>JANMJM010000327.1:0-3010 GCA_031371345.1 Vicinamibacteria bacterium | reverse complement strand
CGTGCTCGCCCTGCTAAAGGTAGAACAAGAGGGGGGCTCTGCATTCGATTTGTACGACTTTTCAGGCATCGATCGCTTTGGCGGGACGCCGGATGCTTTCATCAACGCAACCCATGTGACCGAGCCGAACGCAGAAAAAATGCTGGGGCCGATGCTTCAGGCGATGGGCAATGCCGTTCAATAGCTATCCGTTTTTCTTCGTCTTCTTTCCAGTCGTTTCGGCCGGTTGGTGGTGGTGGTCGGGAACGCCCGGGGCGAAGTGGTGGCTGCTTGGCGCGAATATCGCGTTTTTGCTCTGCTGGGACTATCGGTATGTGCCACTACTCGCGGCCGTCATCTTCCTCACATGGCTGGTCGCGCGCCGAATGCTTGACGGCATTGGCGATAGTCGACGGTGGTTCGTTCTGGGGCTGGGATTGTTGGCAATCAATTGGGCGTGTTTCAAATATCTGAGCGTGGTCGTCGCTGGCAGCACCTCGGCGTCAACCGACGGCGGCGCCCGTGTGAGCATGATGCCGCTCGGGATTTCATTCATTACGTTCAATCTTGCGAGCCTACTGATTGACATTTCCCGCAGACGTGGCATTCGCGGTGTGACGTTGCGGGAATGTTTTTCGTTTGCGACGTGCTTCCCGTACGTAATGGCGGGCCCGCTGGTGCGGTGGAACGACGTCCAGCCCGGCCTTGAGGGCACAGCACCCGCGCGTCGCGACCAAGTTGTCCGCGGCTTCTTCCTAATTTCGATAGGGTTGGGCAAGAAGGTGCTGATCGCCGATCCGATTGGAATGCGGTTGAATCACCTACTGACCTTCGGAGACGGCGGGATGGTGGGAACATGGCTTGCGATGAGCGCCTTTGCCGCGCAAATCTATTTCGACTTTTCCGGCTACAGCGATATGGCGGTCGGCGTCGGCTCGCTGGTGGGGTTCGATTTACCTCAGAACTTTTCCTCGCCATACCGGGCGATCAATCCGGCTGAGTTCTGGCGGCGCTGGCACATGTCGCTGTCGGCCTGGGTTCGGGACTACGTATATCTGAGTCTCGGACTTGGCCGAAGCAGGGCCCGGGCGATCTTCAACACATTTATTGCCATGCTCCTTATAGGTCTTTGGCACGGAGCGGCGTGGACTTTTCTGCTGTGGGGCTTCTATCACGCCTGCCTACTTTCGATTTACCACGTGTCTCAGATGATCGGTTACACGCGATCGATGCGCGTGCCGCCGCTCATGGCGAGACTGGGGATGTTCGCAGCGGTCACGATTGGATGGGCGCTGTTCCGCGCTGACAGCCTCTCGAGCAGCGGCCATCTCATCGCCGGAATGGTGGGCCTGCAGGGTCCAGGAGATCTGCGGCTTGTCCTGAATCATGCAGGGCGCATCCTCCCGCTGCTCGTTGTCTTCGCGCTGGCCATCACGCAACTGCTGCCGGAACCGTACGAGGTGCGAGTGGCCCCTGCGCGATGGGCGGCGGTTTCTCTAGGCACGCTGTTCGCGGTGTCGCTGATGAACATCGGCGATTCCAATCCGTTCCTGTATCTTCAATTTTGATTTTGAACGCAGGGAGACAACAAGTAGTGAGCGGCGAGAAGATGCGAATGGTGCCCGCCGCAACCGTATCGTTCATTGTTCAGGTGGTTGGCGGAGCGCTGGCTGCGGTCACCAATCTTTACCTCGCCCGACGACTCGGTCCTGCGAGCAAGGGAATCGCGCAGGTGTTGGTCACAGCTCCAGCGATTGTGATTGTCGTGTGCAATCTTGGCGTTCACACTGCAGGCGCCTGGTTTATCGGCCGGAACCGTTACACGCTGCCCGAGGTGTTGAGTGTAGTGTTGTGGTGGGCGGTTTTAGTCTCGTCGGTTCTCTCTGTCGTGCTTTGGCTGTTGCGCGAGCCGATCCGGATTGTGGTGCTCGGTGGAGTAGATGTGCGACTCGAACTGCTCTCGCTCGGCTGCGTGCCGTTCTACTTCCTCGCATACTACGTGGCGGATGTCCTGATGGCCTCCGGACGGCTGATGTTGTACGCGATGTTGCGGCTCTTGCCTCAGGTCGTGTACGGCGTGACGGCGGTTGTGCTGGTTGGCCAGCGCTCCATGGGATTGCTCGGTGCCACCGTCGCTTTCAGCGCCGGGATCGTTGCCTCCGGCTTGCTCGCATTCGTGCTCGTCCTCATTTTGAGCCACGGCCGGCTCGCGCCACAGCCCGCGATTATGCGCCGCGCCCTCAGTTTTGGCGGCTACGTTCACGCCGGCACAGTTTCGCAATTCCTTGTGTTTCGCGTGGACGTCTTGATCGTCAACGCGCTGCAGGGCCCGACCGCGGCCGGCCTCTACGCCGTCGCCGCCTCGCTCGCCGAGATCGTGTGGTACGTCGCGCGGTCGGTCGAGTCAGTGATCGTTCCCCGCATCGCGCGTGCCGGCGGAGACGAAGCGCGCCAGATTTCTGCGACGGCCATTCGCGTCACCGCCGGCGCATCGCTGCTGACGGCAGCCGGAATCGCGGTTCTTGCGCCCACCCTGATCGGTCGGCTGCTTCCGGCATTTCTTCCAAGTCTCAGCGCCTTGTGGTTATTGCTTCCCGCAACGGTGCTGTCGGGGATATTTATCGTGGCCGCGGGAGATTTGCGCGGCCGCGGCCGGGCAGCGCTCGTCGCGTTGATTAGCATCGTTGCGTTGCTGATAAACATCGCGCTGACGGTTGTATTTATCACACGGTTCGGTTACGTGGGCGCCGCATTGGCCTCGCTGTTGACCTACGCAGCCGAAGCTGCCGTGGTCGCCTACGCTCTGGTGGGCGTCTCTGGCGTGACGTATCGATCGATGGTGGCGGTTTCTCGCGACGATCTGCGATTGCTCCGAGCGATTACGAACCAACCGTGGTAGGCGTGTGTTCCGGAGCCTCTGAACGTAGGCGGGTCATCCCGTCGTGGGCACAATGAAGCGGGTTCTGGTCATCTCGTACTTCTACCCGCCTTTCGCGAGCGTCGGGGCGCTGCGCGTGTCGAAGATGACACG
>JANMJM010000286.1:0-5423 GCA_031371345.1 Vicinamibacteria bacterium | reverse complement strand
CAGGTGAAACGTCCATGTGATGCCGTCGGGCGCCACTTCCCACGACTTGGCGAGTTCCGGACCGAATTTCTGCGACGCGTTGTCGTACGCGACCAAGGTCGTGAACAGCAAATTCGTGATGTCGGTGGAAGAGGTTTCGGTGGCCATCGTCCCATTGAATGATTTGGGACCGATGGTCTGACCGAGCACGAACCTCCCGCCGTGACGACCCGGCGTCGCCATCTGGCGGATCAGGGGCTCTTCCGGCGGCGGCACCGCGTCCTTGTAAGCTTCGGCTTCCGTCGTACGCCTGCGGCAACCGCCCGTCGCAACCGTTGCGACGGCGAGCGCAATAATCAACAATCGCTTCATTTGACGTAGACCCTGTCGATGTTCCAGATGAGCCGCGGCGTGATAATGCTGGGCTGCGCGTTGCCGAACTTGCTCCCCATAGGGTTCTTTATTTGCAACACCGGCATCCAGATGTCCCAGCTCTGCTCGTTCCAAATAGTTTGAATCTCTTTCCAGGCGGCCTGTTGCGTGGACAGATCGATCGTCGTCACAATCGTGTCCATCAGCCGATCGATGCGCGCTTCTTCCAGCGTGGCCGGCTTCTGCTGGCGAACGAAGTGGTAGTGGGTGATTCCACTGGAGCGAACGACATTCCCATAATTCGACGGCCACGGAGGAACGGCACCGCCGATACCGAGGAGAATCGCGTCGTAATCGAAGTCATTGCGGATGTTCGTGACGAGCGTGTTGAAGTCGATCGGCGCCAGCGTCATTTTGATGCCGACCTTTGCGAGATCGTCCTTGATGAAGTTCCCTGTGGCCACGCGGATGACGTTGTCGGCATTGGTCTTCAGGGTGAACGCAATAGGATTTCCGCGCCCGTCCTCGATCACGCCGTCTTTGTTGCTGTCCTTGAAGCCCAGACTCGCCAACAGCCGCTTTGATTCCTCGACGTTGTAGTCGAAGTGCACCAGGTCGGGCGTGTACCACTGTTTGTTGGTGCGCGCCACCTGCGACCAGCTCTTTTCGCCGTACCCAAACTGGACGCTTCGAATGATCGCGTCGCGGTCGATGGCGTGCGACACGGCGCGGCGAAACACCTGATTGTTGAACCACGCGTACTTCACGGGATCGACGAAGCTGTCGCCCACTCGCCTGCCCGGCGACAGCGCTTCCCCGCGCACCGGCGGCTGCACCTTATTCAGGTTGAACCAGAAGAACTTCCCGGCGTACTCGGGGCCAAGATCGTAAAGCGTGAAATTGCCTTTCTGCTGATTGTCCTCGTACCACCGGTAGTTTTCCGGCTTCACGTTGTCGAGGCCGTCGAGCTCGCCGGCTCTGAACTTCAGGTCGGCGGCATCCTGATCCGGTACCACAAGAAAGATGAGCTCGTTCAGATACGGCAGCCGCTTGTTGGCCTTGTCGACGCCAAACCAATAGGGATTGCGCTCGAGCACGGTTTTCTCGCCCGCCACATATTGTTTTACGCGCCACGGCCCGCTCGTCACGATCTGATCGGGCGGCGTGTTGACGCCGTAGACAGATGCGAACGTCCCATTCTTGAACGCCGGCTCGAGCACATGCTTCGGCATAATCTCGAGCGACCCGACGGCGATCGGCATCGTGGCGAAGGGCTTCGAGCTCTTCACCACCACCGTGAGCGGATCGGGCGCCGAAAATTCGAACTTCTTTCCGTCGATCATCAAGTAATCGTAGACGGAGGGGTGAAGCGTGTCGTCCTGCGCAATCTGCGCGACGAACAACACGTCTTCCGCAGTCATGGGATGACCGTCTGAAAACTTCGCGCCTTGCCTCAGGTGAAAGGTCCACGTGAGGCCATCGGGGGTCACGTCCCACGATTTCGCGAGCATCGGCACAAATTCCTGCGTGATGTTGTCGAAGTCGATAGGCGTCACGAAAAGATTACGACTCGTGATGTCGTTGGACGACGCTTCGTTCGCCATCATGCCGTTGAACGTCCGCGGACTGCTCGTCTGTCCATATACAAAGCGCCCGCCGTACTTCCCAATCGTCGGGGCATCGACGACCATCGGCTCTGCCGGCAGCGGCTGCGCGTCCTTGTACTCTTCGACAGGTGCCGTTCGACGGCGGCAGCCTCCGGCGGTCGCCAGGCTCGCCGCAAGTAACACGGTAAGAAGGAATTTGAGGGTCACAGACATTCAGAATATCACCTACTCGGGGCTACCCAATTGGACTCGATGCAGTCGGTGAACCCGCCTGGTCGCTGTCTCCCGCCATCCTGATGTCCATGCCGGCGCGACCGACACAACGAACAGTCGATGTCGACGACACCGTTCAACGCGTGCGCTGGAACTGAACATTTACCTGGCCTTCATCCTGCACGAATCTTCTCGACCGCTCGTTTCTTTAGGAATATTCAGCATATTCGGAATTCTCGCCTACGGAAATTGTGCGTGCACATACAAGACTGTAAAGGGACGCCATGCGAAACATAACGCTCATCGCCACGCTCCTCGGATCGGTGCTGCTGACCGCTTGCGATTTTCAGAGCAAGACGGATTCGCTCGTGCCCACGGCGCCGTCAAGCGTCACCGCCCCGACTGGGACGACGAGCTCTTCTTCATCTTCGTCATCTTCATCTGCGGCGGCCGCGCCGTCGGCATCCCCCGCCAGCTCGCCCTTCTCGGGCACATGGGCGGGGCCAGCCTTCAATGGTCTGCCGAATATCACCAGCTGCACCGACCTTCGGTGGCAAATCGACGACATGTCGCTGCCTGATCTGGCTGGTTCCGTGTCGGCCGTGTGCGGCGGATCGGTGACCGTGACGGCCAATCTCACAGGCAAACAGCAAAGCAGCGACATGGTCGATCTGACGGCAACGGGCCAAGCTGTTGGTTTCGGGATTACATGTGGCTTCACCCTGAACGGTGTCGGCAGACGCGAGACCGACGAGTCGATAAAGCTCGATTATCACGGGGCGACCTGCCTGGGACCGGTGAGTGGCTCGGAGGTTCTCCGCCGCGCCTCCCGAGCACCTCAACCGGCACCGGCGACCCCGCCGCCAACGGCTCCCGGGCCCGCTCCCGCGTCCGGTGATGGTGCGTTCGGCTGCTCGAGCATCTCGGACAACATGAAGCTTGTGGAATGCATTCACGACCACATTCATCCGACGAACGAATACAGCGCCTTCGAGGTGACCAAGCGTGTGGCGTGGGCACGTCGCGATCAGGGCGCCGGACTGCTGTTGAAGCCGACGGGCGAGAACATCGTGTCGTGGCGTGGGTACACCTTCGCAGCGGGTCGCATCCTTTATGACAATGGACGACTCGTGAAGGTCATTTTCGATGTGGGCCCCGGCGGCGCAAATGGCCCGAGCTGGCAGGAAGAGGGCTATCTCGATCCCAGCCGGCGTGTGCCGGCGCTGGATCCCAGTCTTCCATAGTGAGCTGATTTCATCGCCGATGTCGCATTGCCTGGTTGAAAGGATAATCAGGCGATGCGATATCCGGCGTTTCTCTTCGTTCTTCTTCTGTTCCCCACTCTCGTCTCAGCACAAGTCACCCATTCTCGCGAAATTTTCCTGCGCGGCGGCCTCGTCGCGCTCTGGGACGACGAAGGCCGCATTGGTAATGGTCCGTCGATCGGCGTAGGTGCCGGCATCAGGCTCCATCACGGCATCGGTATCGAGGGGCTCGTGGAACGCCAGGCCACGGACCGCCAGTTTTCCAGCGGCGTGTCGTTCCGTTCAACGGTTGTCGGTGCGACCGCACGCGTTGTGAAGTACGTCGGCGCGTCGCGGGCACAGCCCTATGCCGGCGGCGGTTTCGGAGTGGCCCGAATAAACACCTTCAGCGAGTTTCCGGGTTTCGCGAATAACGAACGGAAAACGACATCCACAACCCTCGGTGGATTTACGGGCGTGAGGATCGGCGCAGGACGTCGCGGATTCCTGCGGCCCGAGGTCGAGATGTCGCGGGCAGGAGAACATCTTCGTATCGCCGGCTCGGTGATGGCAGGCCTCGCCTGGTAGCTTGTCAGACACGACGCGACAGCGTACGATCCCTCCGTGAATCTGAAAGGCGTCTTTCCGCCAATCCCGACTCCGTTCTCTAACGACGCGGTCGACCATCGTGCGCTGGCGAGCAACATCGGAAGATGGATGCAGACGCGCCTGCCCGGTCTCGTGATTCTCGGCTCCAATGGTGAAGCCCCGCTGCTTGAAGACGCCGAAGCCGACGCAATTCTCGAGATCGCGCGCAAAGGTATTCCGGTTGGCAAGACGATGATTGCGGGTGTGGGCCGCGAGTCGACAGCGGCAACGATTGCCGCAGCCAAGCGGGCGGCCAGTATCGGGGCCGATGCGGTGCTCGTGCGTACGCCGTCGTTTTATAAAAATGTGATGAGCACCGACGCGTTCGTGAGCCACTACACCGCGGTAGCCGACGCGTCGCCACTTCCGGTACTGCTCTACAACGTGACGATCTTTACCGGAGTGAATTTGCTGCCGGAGGCCGCCGAGCGGCTCGCCCGCCATGGCAACATTGTCGGGATGAAGGAATCCAACAGCGATATGGGGCAGCTCGCCGATTTTATCGCGCGCACGCCAGACGATTTCATCGTGCTGGCGGGATCGGGGCCAACATTTTATGCGGCGCTCGCCGCGGGCGCGTCAGGCGCGGTGCTGGCGCTGGCGAATGTGCTGCCGGACATGTCCGTCGATCTTTACGAGATGGTGCAGAAAGGGCGTCACAGCGAAGCAGTCGCCCTGCAGCGCCGCATCACACCCTTGGCGAAGTTGCTCGGTGCGGTGCACGGTATCGCCGGCCTGAAGTACGCGCTCGATCAGATTGGATTCGTTGGCGGACCCACACGTGCGCCGCTTGGGACCTTGACGTCGGACGCTCAACGACAGATTCAGGAACAGCTGATGGCGGTAGGACTCAGGGCGCTAGTCTAAACAGCGCGGTGTCGCTCGCGACGTACAGCGCTTCATCTGGTCCCATCGCCACGACGCGCACCGGACCGATCTGATCCTGCATGAGCCGTTCGGCCGCGATGATGCGCTCGGCATTGTTCGAATCGAATTGAAAACGGATCAGGTGCCGTCCCGCCTCTGCCGCAACGAACAGATTGTCGCGAAACACCGGCGAGTCGATCGGCGAGAACGGCGTCCGATCGTCCGGCGTTGTGGCGTCGGCGTTCAACCTCAACACCTTACCGTTATAAGACGCGAGGCTACCCGCCGTCCGGCCATTGGCGGCGTCGTCGAGCGCCAGATAAATTTTCCCGTCTGGGCCAAACCGAAGCGCGCCCCCTGCTCCCCGCGCCGACGCGGGAATGCGATCGAGCAGCACCGCGCGCTCGCCAAGCCGGTGGCCGACGGAGCGATATCGCGCAAACACGTCGGTGGTTCCTACTGCTGCTGTTGTTGCTGTTGCGCTTCTTCGAAC
>JANMJM010000277.1:0-11906 GCA_031371345.1 Vicinamibacteria bacterium | reverse complement strand
CCCGTGCTGTCGGCGCCAGGGCGCGCCATTAATCTCGCGCGACAGGGCTTCGTCGTCTTCATCTACGACCTCGTCGGGTACAACGATAGCCGTCAACTCGAGCATCGATCGTTTGGCGGTCCGCGCGAGTACTTGTGGGGTTTGAGCGTTGGCGGGTTGCAAGTGTGGAACGGCATTCGCGGACTGGATTTTCTGGAAACACTGCCGTACGTGCGACGCGATGCGATCGGCATGACCGGCGAGTCGGGCGGAGGCACGCAGACGTTCCTCGTCTCGGCGATTGACGATCGCGTGAAGGTCTCGGCTCCCGTCAACATGATCTCGCTGCACATGCAGGGTGGCTGCGTCTGCGAGAATCCGCCGGGGCTTCGCCTCGACACCACGAACGTGGAGATTGCCGCGACGATCGCGCCGCGGCCGTTGCTGATGGTGTCGGCCACCGGCGACTGGACCGTGAACACGATGGAGCGGGAGTACCCGGCGGTGCGCTCGATCTACGCGCTGTTCGGCGCCGCCGATCGCGTGCACGCGGTGCAGTTCAAGGCCGTGCACAATTACAATATCGATTCACGCGAAGCGATGTACGCCTGGATGGCGCGCTGGCTGCAGCAGGCCCCCGCCGACGTGCGGCGAGTCGAGACGGCCTTTACGCCGGACGGGTTGTCGGACGTGCTGGTCTTCCATCAGCGCGCGCTGCCGGCGGGTGCCGTCAACCCAGCTCAGTTGACCGCCAACTGGATCGACGCGGCGAAAGCTCAGCTCGCGACGACAGCATTGGAGACGCGGAGTCGCGCACTGCGGCACGCACTGGCCTTTGGCCAGGCGCCGGCGATCTCGTCTGTTCAGACAACTCAGACTCAGACAGCGCCAAGCCGTCACCGCACGGTGCTCTTCGCCGACAGCGACATGGCGCTGGAGCGACAGCTTCGAGCGGCAGGATTCACGGTGAAGGCGATCGCCTTCACACCGTTCGATGCCGAGGCGGCGGCGAAAATTTCGCAGTTCGAAACCTACAATCGAACCGCCGCAAGCCAGCGCGTCGCCGATATCGTGGCTGCGATGCGCGCCGATCCCACTGCGGCGCTGGTGGCGAGTGGTGATGCGGCGCTGGCTGGGCTGCTCGCGGCGGCGATTGTTCCCGGACGGACCGCGATTCTCGATGTGGGAACATTCGACACCTCGAGCGATGCCGACTTCCTTCAGCGGTTATATATCCCAGGTCTGCGGAGAGCCGGCGACCTTTCGACCGCCGCAGCCATGGCGGGCAACCAAGTCGTCGTCCACAATGCCGGAGAGCGATTCACGCTGAACGGGTCGTCTGCGACCGTGCAGCGCGTCAAAATGGACGCGCCCGATATCGTGAAACGCCTCAAGGCAAAATAGCAAAGGAGGCCGCATGCGTATCTCTCACACCGGCTGGCTCGTACTTGCAGTGATGGCGCTCGCGCTCTGCCAGACCGCGCGCGGCGATCAGGGAGACGCGGCGACCGGCATCCCCCTGTTGCCCTACAAGGCCATGGACTGGCCTGCGCAAGCGACGAGCGCCGCCGGATTTCCTGCCGCGTGGAATTTGATTCAGGCCTCGAGTGTGGCCATCACTCCGCGAGGGACCATCCTGGTGCTGCATCGAGGCGCGCATCCGATGCTGGAATTCGATAGCAGTGGAAAGTTCATCGGGCCATGGAATGGCCCGGCGCTCAGTGAAGGAAAAGTCGCCGGCATTCCGAAGAACAACTGGGCGCCCGACAGGTCGCGGTATTCGGCCGTTTACGGGGCAGCAGGCTGTGATTCGTGTGGAGCGCATTCTGTCCGCGTCGATCCGCAAGGCAACATCTGGGTCGTCGATGCCACTGCTCAAGTCATTTACAAACTCGACGGGAGCGGCAAGGAATTAATGCGCCTCGGCACCAAGGGCATGGCGGGCGCGAGCCACACCACCTTCAACCTGCCGACTGATGTCGCGTTTGCCTCAAACGGCGACCTGTATGTGAGCGATGGATATGGCGGCGCACGCGTGGTGAAGTTTTCGCGCGACGGAAAATACCTGCTCGAGTGGGGCAAGCGCGGTGACGGTCCCGGCGAATTCCGGCTGCCGCACAACCTGGTGGTGGACGGCCAGGGAAGAGTCTACGTCACCGATCGAGACAACCAGCGAATCGAGGTGTTCGACGGCAACGGGACATTCCTGAGTGAGTGGAAAAACACCGGCGGCGTATCGGGGCTTGCCTTGACCAAGGATGGGCATATCTGGGCGGGCGCCGTGCTGCGCGACCTGAATGGAAAAGCCATCGGCGTCCTGCCTGGTGGTGGCTCGCCGCACGGCGTGGCCGTCGCAGATTCCGGCGACGTCTATCTCGCGCAGCTCAGCGGTGTCGTGCAGAAGTACCTGAAATAAACTTGCCCGCATGCGCGTCGCGATCGTCGGTGGGCCTGGCATTGGAAAGAGCACGCTGCTTCGTCAGCTGGGAGACCTGTATCACCACGGCTCTTATGGTGAAGGCGAAGAAGGCGTCTGGGACCCGCGCATCCTCGAAGATATCGAAGCGGGGCGAAACGCGGTAGGCGTCACCGCCTACTTCGCGTGCGTCTACGACGCGAACTACCGAGATGCCGCCGATCACGATCGCCCGGGGCGCGTGATCTTCTTCGAAGGCGCGCGCATCACGCTCGAGGCGCACATCGCCGAGTACCCGCCCGACACGCATGCGGCGCTCCGGAAGGTGCTGAAGATGGGCGACGGCTGGAATCCCGACAAGGTGATCGTGCTGACGTCGAGCACCGACACGGTGGAAAAACACATCCTGAAACGCAACCGGCCGCACGAAAGCGCCGACGCGATGGTGCGGCGCTTCCGGTTAATCGACGGCGAGTTCCGCCGGCTCGCGCCGCGCTCGCCCAACACGGTTGTGATTGACCGCGATCACCTCGAGTTTCACAATCGAGCGGATCTCATCCACATCATCGAGGCCGCAGGGCTGCCGATGTTCGATGAGATTCCCTACAAGGAGCTTTCGTCATGACACACGTCTGGATTCCCAAGCCGACGAATGGCTACAAGGCCGGGGAGATGCGCGCGAGCGCGGTCGATGACCGGGCGAAGCCCGGCGTGTCGAAATGGGAGCTCGACACGCCGGCGCTGTGCGTCGATCTCGAAAAGATGGAAAAAAACGTCGCCTTCATGCAGGCCACACTGAAGAAGAATGGCGTTACAAGCCGGCCCCACGCGAAGACGCACAAGACGGCGGCGATTGCGAAGTACCAGCTCGCGACCGGCTCGATCGGCATTTGCTGCTCGAAGTTGACCGAGGCAGAAGCGCTTGTCGCCAACGGCGTCGACAAGATTTTGCTGACGACGTCGAACCCGTCGAGGGCGAAGATCCGGCGCGCCATGGATATCCGGAAGGCCCACCCCGACTTCATCCAGGCCGTGGACTACGAGCCGAACGCGCGCGACCTGAACGACGCTGCGAAAGCCGCCGGCATCGTCGCCGATGTGGTGATCGATATCGCCGTCGGCACACGCAGCGGTATTCCGGCTGGGGATGGTGCGCTCGCGCTGGCGCAACTCGTCGACTCGCTGCCGAATTTGAAATTGCGCGGCGTCCTCTCTTACGACGGCCACGTGCAACACGTCAGCGGGTTTCAGAACAGAAAGGCGACGGCGCTGAGCGCGATCGCGCCGAACGCCGAAACGTTTCAGAAGATGAAAAAGTCGGGCTTGAACATGGAGATCTTCAGCGGCGGCGGGAGCGGCACCTACAACATCATGCATCTGGTGCCTGGCTTCACCGACATCCAGGTGGGCAGCTACCTCTTCATGGACATGCAGTACCTGGCGATTGGGAGCGAGAACGGGGACGCCGTGTTTACCGACTTTGCGCCTTCGCTCACCGTGATGGCGACCGTGCTGAACAATCGGTTCCCGGGATCGCTCACGACCGATGCGGGGGCAAAGGCGCTGACCTTGAACGAGCCGACGGCTGGGGTCATCGGCGAGCCGACCATCGCGTACAACGCCGGCTCCGACGAGTTCGGCGTCCTGCGCTTCGACGGCCGGCTTTCGAAGGAATACAGGATTGGCGACAAGCTGGAAGTGATCGTGCCGCACTGCGACCCGGTCGTGAACGAGTACGATCAGATGTACGGCATCAGGAACGGGCACGTCGAGGTGGTGTGGGACGTCACGGCGAGAGGGTGTTCCCAGTAACTAGGAACTAGGAACTAGAAACTGGAAAGAAAGTAAGTGAAGAAAGTGCGTACCTCAGATTCTCGCTGTCGAAATGCTCAATGTTTTCGCGTCGTCATTGGCGCGCGCGATGCTTCAAGAGAGGCATGCCTGAGTTACCCGAACTGCTCGTTCGCGTCAAACGATTCTCGCTGGACTCATTGAAGTCTTATCGGAAGCTCCCTAAAGGCCCGGATAGTCAAGTGCCGGGTGTGCAGTACCTTGAGGTCCTCACATTCCGTCTGGCTGAATTACCGCGCTTCCCGCCGTGCGCGGTCCAGGGCAGAATTCATTTCCAAGCCGGGGACGGTCGTCGAAGAGATCGACGAATGCGTCGCGAATCTCGAGTATATGCAAGAGGGCGATGTCGCAAGCGATCCAGGCCTGTTCGCAAAACGTAACTACTTCACGCTCTCTTACTCTCCTACTTTTGTACTTACTTTCTAGTTTCCAGTTTCTAGTTTCCAGGATGTACACTCGCGCTCTCATGCGATCAGCACTGTTGGCGATCGTGGCGCTGATGTTTGTTTCCACGCTCTCGGCTCAGCGCGGGCCGTCTCCGTCGGTCGGTGATGTCGCCGCAGGGAGAGCGATCTTCGAGTCGAAGGGCGCGTGCGCAAGCTGCCATGCGCTCGACAATAGCAACGGCACGCTCGGGCCGAACCTCGGCTGGATCGGACTTCTACGCTCGCCGGCCTCGCTACGCCAGTCGCTCGTCGATCCCGACGCCGTTATCCATCCGCGATTCTTCACCACCGTCATCCAGACCGCGTCAGGACAGACCTTCGAAGGGTTGTTGTTGAATGAAGACGATCTGTCGATTCAGATCCGCGACGGCTCACATCAGAACCAGTCGTTCCTGAAAAGCCGTTTGAAGGGGCTGCGCCGCGAGCCACGGTCGTTGATGCCGTCATACGCAGGCACGCTGTCGACCGACGAGATCGATCATCTGGTGGCGTATCTTCGAACGCTCAAAACGCTTTGGCCCGTCCAATCCGGCGAACGCATCCGCGAGGCCGGGACCGTTTCTGAAAACGTCGCGTTCTTTGACAGGCCGGACCGCGCGGATGTCGAGCGCACCGACGATCTCATTAAGGCGCTCGAGATTCCACAAGGCGCACGCGTGGCGGATATCGGTTCGGGCACCGGCTATTTCACCTGGCGGCTGGCGCAGCAGGCCGGCCCGCGCGGCAAGGTCATCGCCGTCGATATTCAGCAGAAGATGCTGGATCTGACGGCCGCAACCGTCGAACAGCATCGCCTCGCCAATGTGGAGTACACGCTGGCCGGTGAAGACGATCCCCGTCTCCCCAAAGGGTCGTTCGACATGGTGTTCATCGGCCACGCGTACCACGAGTTTGCCGATCCCGAGACGATCATGGCCGCGGTGAAGCGATCGCTGAAGCCTGACGGCCGTCTTGTTGTCGTGGAGTACGCGAAAGAGAATCCCGACGCGCCCGCCTCGAGCCTTCACAAGATGAGCTTCGACGAAATGCGCGGCGAGATCGAGCCGATGGGATTTGAACTCGACCGGATTCTGGATTTTCTGCCCGTTCAGCACGCTCTCGTCTTCACAGTTCGTCACTGACTCCCGCCCACAATCTCAGACCCGCGATTACAGAATTGGGTGTCCGGGCCCCCCACATCGGCCCGTCTCGCTCTGGCAGAAACCCGTATCGTCTTCTGGTTACAGCCAGTTGCACCGGTCGGCCCACCATGGGCTGGCAGGCACTCGCTTTGCTCTCCCACCGGTGTTCCGAGGCACATTTAAGGAGGACAGCGATGGGCTTGAATAAAAATGCGGGCTCCAAGAAGACGATTTTGGCTCTCACCCTGGGCGTTGCGTGCGCAGCGACGGCGGTGATGCTGATCGCGGCCCGCAAGCCGGCGCAACCGACCGGTACGACGATGACGAAGTCGGGAGCCGAGAGTACGAGCGCGTCAAACGATTGGTCAAACGCGACGCCGGCGCAGATGTCGCTGCAGAATAGCGAAAAGGCAGCGACGACGAAGCACGAGATCCCGGACGTGAAAGACGCGCCGATATCGGCAACCATCAATGGATGCCTCGAGCGTGACGGGGAGGACTTCCGCCTGAAGAACACAGACGGAGAGAAGGCGCCGAAATCCCGCAGCTGGAAATCGGGCTTCCTGAAGAAGGGCTCGTCGAAGATCGACGTGGTCGACTCGGGGAACCGGCTGAAGCTGAAGGATCACGTGGGGCAGCGCGTCACCGTGAGCGGCATGCTGAGCGACCGCGAGATGCAGGCGAGATCGCTGAAGAGCGTCGCGCCATCCTGCGACTAGCGTCGTTGTAGTTTTTTAGTTATTAGTTCGGAACCAGGGGTCGGCCGCCGGCATAAGGGGGCCGACCCTTTTTTGGTTGGCTAGTTGTTGGTTAAGGTGCTGTCCCCGGCAACTAACAACTAACAACCAATCAACTAATCCACCACCTGAATTGACCACTCCACGCCCGATGAATCGACAATAAATTCGTACATGCGGGGGTCGTCAACGAAATGAAAACTGCCGCTGCCGCCGCCGTGCTCATCGGCAACCACTCGAATCGGCCGGCCGCTAATCGCGCTCCGAACGGTGAGCCGGAACGTACCGCCGCTGCCGCCGCTGCTGTCACGCGTGCTCCAATTGATGCGAAACACGCCCGACTCGCTTACGAAGCCGATCGTCTTGTTGCCCGTACCGTTCCACGCCTCCACTTGCCGTGTCTGCGTGATGCCCTTGGATGGCGCCGGAATGGACGCGCCGCACGCCGCGGCGCAACAGACCGCAAGCGTCGCGGCGACGCGAATAACCACTGTCATCTTATTTACACCAGTATTGTCCTAATTGTTCACTGCAGAGCTTCTGTGCAGGTTGTGTATTTGGCTGTGATGTAATACTCGAACCCCCAGCGGCGGAGGCCCTATCGCCGCTCTCTCGTTCCACAGAATTCTCATCGCCGAGGCTGACGGCGCGTACCTTGAGGTGCTGCTCCGCGTACTCGATGTGTATCCGCACGTTGAAGCGGTCGCCGATTTTAGGACCGCGTACGACCGCCTCTCGACCGGAACCATCAAGCTGCTCGTCACCGACCTGCGGCTGCACGCCAACGTCGAGGGATTGCATCTGGCCTACGCGGTCGCCACCGGCGGCTATCGGACGCGCGCCCTCGTCTATGGATCGCGCCCAGAAGACTGGATCATTCACGAACTTCAACGCGCGGGCGCCTTCTACGAATCGCAGTCGCGTCTCCCGCTTTCGCTGCGCTCCTACGTGCAGGCGAGCCTGCCGGTCCAGGATCGCAGAAATCCCGTGGCGCCCGATCGCCGTGTTGGCTATCGGGGCGGGCGCCGCGCTTCGGACGTGCCGACGATCTGGAATCAGGATTACCTGCGCTAGTGGCTAGTTGCCAACCGGCACGAATTTCTGCATACGCCGTCCCGTGTCGGTTTCCGCCACGTACAAGTTGCCTTTCGAATCGACCGCGATCGCGTGGCCGTGCGTGAAGTTTCCCAGCCAATGGCCCGGGCGGCCGAAACTCGACAGGATGTTTCCGCTCGCGTGGTCGAGCACGTGCACCTGCTCGTTGCGGCCGTTCATGACGTACATATATTTCTGATCCGGATCGCGCGAGAACGCGATCCACCACACGGTCCCTCGAGGATCGGGCAGCGCCGGCGTGCCGGTTCGGATCCAGATATTCCGTTTGAAGGCGCCCATCTTGTCGAACACCTGCACGCGGTCGCCTTGCCGGTCGCACACGTAGAGGAGGCCGGCGTGACTCATCGCGATGCAGTGCACGATCTGCGCGAACGCCGCGGGCGCACCGGCCTCGCTCTCGGCTTTGGTGGCCTGATGACCCCACTGACGGAGAAATGTTCCGTGACGATCGAACACGACGACGCGGCGATTCCCGTAACCATCGGCGACATACACATCGCCATTGCCGGGATCGACGACGACGCCCGCGGGGTTGAAAAGCTGGGTGTGGCTGGCATTGAGGTTTTTCGTCTTGCTGGTGCCGTCTTCGCTGTCGAAGACACCGCGTTTGCCGATCTGCAGCAGCAGCTTGCCGTCATGACTCCACTTCTGGATGATGCCGTCGCCGTTGCCGGTGAGCCACACGTTGTTGTCGCGATCGACGAAACAGCCGTGGATGACGCCGGGCACCGTGTCGGAATCGCCCCACGAGTCGACCAGGTTGCCCGCGACATCGAAGAGAAGAATGGCGGGCGCCTGCTGCGAGGTCTCGGCTTCCTCAGCCGTGATGTCGCGGCGGTTCGTGACGACGAGATGGTCGTGCGCGTCGACGCAGATGCTGCCGGTGCGGCCGATGATCCACCGATCGGGCAGCGGCTTCGGCCATGAGGGGTCAATCTGGAAACGCGGGCCGTTCGCTTGCGCGGATAGACAGGTGCAGACGCAGACAAACAAAAGGGCGGCTTTTTTCACGGCGCCTCCGCCCGGTATCCTACAGCACGTTTTGCTGGACTCGGCGTTCCCGGAAGCCTTAAAATTGTGGCACACAAAAACGAGTCGCTATTGGTGTCTCTTCGTGCGTTTCGGAGTCTTGGAGGTCAGGATGGGTAAGGGTCACGTCCCCGTATCTGCGGCGATTATCGCGGCGCTTGTGCTGGCGATTGGCTCGGTCCGCGCCCAGCAGGCGCCCGCAGATCCGGCTCAGGTGCATATCGACCATGTCATGAAGAGCTGGAACGATACCCCTGAGAAAATGGGCCTGCTGCCTGCCGCGATCGCCGATGCCAAAATTGCCGAAGACAACGCACACAGCACCGATTTAGAAGGGCGCATCAACGATTTCATTCTGTACGGCGGATACGCGCTCAATGCCCTCGACCCCGGACCACAAACCCAGGCGCTTCTCAAAACCGCATATGCGCGCCTGCCGGTCACCGATCCTCGCTTGGAGAATCCTGTTCCCGGCTCCGGATATGGCGTGAAGAAGGCCGTCGCCGGCGCGCTGCGGCACGTGCAGCTGGCGGCCGATAGCGACGGCGCGTCCGACACCGTGAAGATGCATGCGATGCACGTCACGACGTCGCTGAAAAACGTCGCGACATGGACCGACCAGGCGATCGTCGCGGCGCAGAAAATTCTCGGCGCGAAAACGGCGGCCGACGGGCAACCGCTCGTGACCGAGCTCGAAAACCTCGCGGTCCGCATTGCACAGGGATACGATGCGAACAACGACGGTCGCATCGGCTGGGAAGCCGGCGAAGGCGGCCTGCAGCAGGCCGAGGCGCACATGCACCTCATGATGGGCGGACGAGCCCCGGCCGCTCCTTCGTCGACCAGCTCGATTACGGCCGTGCCGGAACCGCCGTCGCCGCAGCAAATCTCACCGGACCGGATCGTGGCGGAATGGATGCTGCGCATGGGCGGCAGCGTCGTGCTCGAAGGCCAGCGCACGCTCCTGACAGACATCGCCGATCTTCCCGCGACCGATTTCACCATTCATACATTGAACTTCACCGGCATCACGATGTACGCCGCGTCGCTGCAAGACGAGCTGCGGCGGCTCCCACCGTTGCCGCATCTGAAGGCCCTCTACGTGAACGGCCGGCTGTGGTACGACCAGCCCGCGCCGCGCGTGGCCGCCACGATGTCGTTGTTCGCGCAGTCGCCGGAGCTCGAAAAGCTGGTGCTGAGTAAACCGGTGCAGACCTACATCCCGTTGAACGACTCGGTCTTTGCGGGCTTGGAACCGCTCAAAAATTTGAAGGAGCTCCGTGCCAGCCAGACACGACTGCCCGGCGTCTCGCTGTCGAAGTTCCCGCTCACTCATCTCGATATGAACTACGTCGTCATGTTCAACGATGAAGGAGCGGCCGGCCTGAAGGGCATGACGACCCTCAGCAAACTTTACTTACGCGGTACCTCTATTACAGACGAGGGCCTGAAGCATTTCGCCGACCTCGTCAACCTGACCGAGCTCGATCTGTCGGATACGAACGTCACCGACGAAGGGCTGAAGGCGCTCACGAAGCTGACGAAGCTGCGGAGGTTGAACCTGCAGGGCGCCGAGGTGACCGATGCCGGCATCGACGTGTTGAAGAACATGCCGGATCTCGAAGAGCTGAGCCTCTATCGGACAAAAGTGTCCAACGCCGGCCTCACAAAGCTCGCCGGGCTGAAGAACCTGCGGGAGGTCGATCTGCGCTACAGCCTCGCGACAGGCGCAGGCGTCCGTCAACTGGCGGGCAGCCTTCCGAACGCGGAGATTCTCAGTCAGGATACGGGCGGCCGCGAGGTGGTGCGGAAAGTTCAGGCGACAGCCGTGGCTAACAGCGGCGAAGCACCGATTGCCGAGTGGCTGAAGTCGATCGGCGGCAAAGTCGAGATGACGAACGGTCATGTCACGTCCGTGTCGATGCGCGGGACCTCAGTCACCGACCGTGAACTGGCTGTGCTGACGAAGCTGCCGCAGTTGACCGACTTGAGCCTCGAGGACACCGAGATCAGCTCCGATGGCCTCGCGAGCGTTTCGGCGATTCACTCGCTGCGATCGCTCGACCTCGGGCACACGCTGCTCGGCGACAACGCGCTGGCGAGCCTTACGCCGTTAGTCAATCTCCGCTCGCTGAAACTGTCGAGCACCCTCGTGCAAGGCCCCGGCCTCGCTGCCATCTCCGGGCTGAGAAATCTCCGCGAGCTCAACCTGGACAGCGCGCCGCTCACCAACGACGGCATGGAACACGTCGCGAAGATCTTCGGGCTCGAGACCCTGTCGGTGCGCTACACCGATCTGACCGATCCGGCGATGGCGCAGATCGGCAAGCTGAAGAACTTGCGGAAGCTGGATATGTCGACCGTCGACGTCACAGAAAAAGGTTTGCTCAGCCTGGTTGGGATGACCAACCTCGTCGATCTGGATCTGAGCTTTGCGCGCTTCGCCGAAACGGGCATGCAGGTGCTGACCGCGCTGCCTCAGCTGAAGCGGTTGGGACTCGAGCAAACTTCGGTGACCGACAAATCGATGGTGTGGATCGCGTCGCTGCCACAGCTCGAAGCGCTGAACCTGAATTACACGACCATCAGCGACGCAGGATTTGCGCAGCTGTCGGCCATCACGACGCTTACCGAGCTGAAGCTCGATCGCACCGATATCGGCGACAAGTCTCTGGCGTGGCTGACGTCGCTGAAGAATCTCAAATACGCCGACCTCTATCACACGTTGATTTCCGAGCAGGGGCATTCGAGCCTGACCAAGGCGCTGCCGAAAGCGGAAATCAATTACAGCCTCGATGCGATTCGGTCGCGGCGGAGAACGTAGGCCCAGGTAATGATGATGACGAGAGTAGACAACATTGTCGCGGCGCTCGTCGTGGGGTTCGCTGGCAGCACCGCGTATGCCCAAATGCCGAAGCCGGCAACGCCGGCGTCCCCGGCTCAGTCGTTCGCTCGCGTTGTCGAGCGCATCGAAGCGCGCGGCGGCTACGTCGTCCGCGATCGCGACGGCAGCATTAATGAAGTGTCGCTGGCGCGCACTTGGGCTACCGACAACGATGTCGAGCTGCTGGCGCAGATCAAGACGATTAAAAAGCTCGATTTGTCGTTCACCTACGTGACCGACCGAGGCATCAAGCAGTTGCAGCAACTGCGACAGCTGGAAGACCTGAATCTCGATACGGCCGAACTGGTCACTGACGCCTCGATGGCG
>JANMJM010000272.1:0-7341 GCA_031371345.1 Vicinamibacteria bacterium | reverse complement strand
CATCTGGCCGCGCGATGATGTGCGGCAAGCCGAATCCGAGTCCCCAGAGTCGAATCGCAAGCGCGATCAGCAAAACGACGGGAAGAAAGGATCTCGTGCGCTTCACAGACCTCCCACGTCTTGATAGGCGACCTTACCGTCCGATTTGATAATGGCGATCCACCGAGACGCCGGATCGAGGCGACCGCCAAGAATTTGATAGATGAATTGCGGGTCGCTGGTCGGCGGCAGGGAGAATTCGGTCCGGATCGCGCGTACCGGCCGTCGTTGCGCGGCGAGCGTTCGCGATCCATCGACCAGGATACCGTATTCCGGCATGTGAAGAAGCGTAGCCGAGAAGCGGATTCGCGTCGGCGCTATCGCGAGAGCTGCGATCAGCAACGCGATGCTCGCTCCGCGAGCGATCCAGAAGGGTCGCAACGCCGTCAGGCTCAACGTCAAGGTCAGGACTGCCGCTGGCATCAACGAAAGATAGTAATAAGAGTCAAGAAAATCGCCGACATAGAACGCGTATCCGACGATCGCAGCGATGAGCGGCAGCAACGTCACAGAAAGCAACGACAGATCACGTCGGAACCTGCTGGCGACAATCACGCCGCAACCGACGAGCGCCCACAGTGGCCATTGAGTCTGCCACGGCAAAACGAGAATGCCGGTGAAGCCGCCGGCGAAGCCAGTCCAGCTCCTGGCGAGTTGTACCGGCTCTCGTCCGGTCAGGATTCGCCCGACGCTGCCCGTTACCGCACCCATGGCGCTATCGCTGAAGCGACTTGAAATTTGGTGGAGGACGTAAGGCACTTGAAGAAGCGCGACAACGACTGCGACAATGCTCGCGCTGCGACGCAGTCCCGCCCCATCGCGGCGCGCGATCGGAACCGCAAGCATGCCGGCGAACACTCCAACGGCGACGAAAATGGCGCCCGTGTACGACTGTACAGCGCACCATGCCACGGTTGCGGTGAACGCGGCACAGAGCGCGGATCGCTCCGGCCATTTCAGCAGCACCAGCGCCGTCGCCACTTTTGCCAACGCTAATCCCACCATCGGATTCCAGACGAGCGCCGACAAACTGAGGTCCAAGGGCGCTGTAGCAAGAACCACGATCGTCGTCAACGCGATCCAAACCGAGTCCGTACGGCGCCAGATGGCGGCGAGCAGCAAAGTGTCAGCGGCTGACTGTAGGATTGCGTCGCCAATCCCGCCCGCGTGCGGTAGGTTCTCGAACCAGGGGCCGAGCGCGACGCGAATAACCCAGAGAATCCAGTAGAAAGCCGGCCCGATCGTGTAACCGTGAACGTGAGTGGGTGGGCCGACTAAAGGCAGTTCCCAAAGTGGGCCAAGCGCGATGGACCAGTCGCGAATCTGATCGGCGAGCAGCCAAAAATGCCGGTGGATGTCCCTGACGCGGATAGTGAGCGTGCAGGCGAATGTCAGGGCGAAGATCGCGCTGCGACCGTAGCGACTCAAACGCGCTATTATCGCGCTGCGAGCGTGCTTGACCTAATCCTAAGCGGCTCATAGACTTTTCCAGTTCAACATGGCTAAACGCGCGTTAATCACCGGCATAACCGGACAGGATGGCTCGTATCTCGCGGAGCTGCTCCTCGAAAAGGGTTACGAAGTGTTCGGCTTGGTGCGGCGATCGAGCGCGCCGAACGTCTGGCGGATCGAGCACCTGCTGAATCGCATCACGTTGCGGCCCGGCGATCTCCTCGATCAGTTGTCACTCATGCGTGTGATCGACGAGTCCCGTCCGCAGGAGCTCTATAACCTCGCGGCTATGTCGTTCGTCCCAGCGTCGTGGGATCAGCCGATGCTCACCGGCGAGTTCAACTCGCAGGGCGTGACGCGTGTGCTTGAGGCCATCCGCCAGGTCGACCCCAAAATCAAGGTGTACCAAGCCTCATCAAGCGAAATGTTCGGGAAAGTGCGAGAGATCCCGCAGACCGAACTCACGCCGTTCTATCCACGAAGCCCCTACGGCGTGTCAAAGGTATTCGCGCACTACATCACCGTGAACTACCGGGAAAGCTATGACATGTTTGCCGTCTCGGGCATCCTGTTCAACCACGAATCGCCGCGACGCGGGCTTGAGTTCGTGACAAGAAAGGTGACCGACGGAGTCGCACGGATCAAGCTGGGCTTAACCGATTCACTTGGGTTAGGCAATCTCGACGCTCAGCGCGATTGGGGATTTGCCGGCGATTATGTGCGCGCGATGTGGCTGATGCTCCAGCAGGAGCAGCCGGATGACTATGTCATCGCCACCGGAATCAGCCATTCCGTCCGCCAACTGGTCGAGATCGCCTTCGCACGAGTGGGTCTTGACTGGCAGAAACACGTCAACACCGACCCGAAGTTCCTCCGGCCAGCGGAAGTCGACCACCTGATCGGGAATCCAGCCAAAGCGACCCGCGTCCTCGGGTGGGCGCCGAATGTGGATTTCAAGCAACTGGTTGAGTCGATGGTCGATGCCGATGTCGCCCGGCTTCGTTCTCAGAACATCGCCCGACAAGACGTAACGGCCTAAGGATCGACCACTACAGATGGTATTCCCTTGACATCTTCGCACTATCCCTCCAGAATTCAAGCGTTCACGTCGTGAACGATCACCCCTGAATTTCTTCCTGTCTGACGATTCGCTGTGACTGAGAGGCACGAAGTGCCTCTGCCTTCCTTGCACTCCCACGAACAACATACGCATCGGCTCCTCTCGGAGATTGAGGCCGAGCCACACATGTCGCAACGCTCCCTGGCGCGGAGGCTGGGTATCGCGTTGGGATTGACCAACCTCTTGATCCGGCGTGTCGTACGCAAGGGCTGGGTCCGCATGATTCAGATCCAGCCCAATCGCGTCAGGTATCTTTTGACGCCAGCGGGCCTTGTCGAGAAGGCCCGCATGTCCCGCGACTCGCTGAAGTACTCGGTTCGCTTTTATGCCGATGCGCGCGAACGTATCAGAGAGCAGTTTGCGCAATTGTCCGCGGAGTGGCAGCCGGATGGTTCGGTCGAAAAGCGCATCGTGTTTTTTGGGACCGGAGAAGTGGCTGAGATCGGCTACGTCTGTTTACAGGAAACAGATCTGCGGCTGATTGGCGCTGTGGATAATCACGGCCGGCGTCGTTTCTTCGATGTGCCGTTGATGACGACCGCAGATCTGGCGGCTGCGACGTTCGACCGGCTGGTTGTGATGTCGTTCGACACGTCTGAGAGTATTAATGACGAGCTTCAGTCGTGCGGATTTCCGTTGGATCGCGTGTTCTGGGTGTAAGGAGCGAGGAGGCCGATGCGAAACCGCTACATCCTGATCGCTGACGTGCTGGTGTTTGTCGTGGCCGCGCTGGGAGCCTTTGTTCTGCGGTTCGACTGGTTCTTTGCGCATTTTCAGCGCGAGTTTGTGCTGTACGCGGTGCTCGCGCTCATCGTGAAGCCCATCATCTTTTACGTGTTGGGGATGTACCGCAGATATTGGCGGTACGCCTCCGTCCACGACCTCCTTGCGTTGTCGCTCGCCGTCTCAGTTTCAAGCGTGATTATGGGCCTGCTGGTGAGCATCGGGCTCCGCACGCACGCCATCGATCAGTTTGCCCGTTCCGTTGTGATGATCGATTGGCTCCTGACGCTGATGGCCACCGGCGGCGCGCGACTGTCCGTTCGCCTGATCGGTGAGTCGCGGGGCAAGTCAGGGCCGCACACCGATCGCGAACCGCGGCGATTGTTGATTGCCGGTGCCGGTGACGCAGGGGCCATGGTCCTGCGCGAAATTCAACGGAATCCACAGTTGGGTTTAGTGCCGGTCGGGTTTGTCGACGATGACCCGGCGAAGCTCGGCAAGCGAGTGTACGGCCTGCCGGTGTTCGCGAAAACGCGTGACTTGGCCGACGTGGTGCACGGCCACGCCATTGACGAGGTCACCATTGCGATGCCGTCCGCACCGGGCCCAGTAGTGCGCCAAGTCGCTGAAGACTGCTTGAAGGCCGGGGTTCGTTCTCAGATTGTTCCTGGCGTCTATGAGTTGCTCGACGGCAACGTGAGCGTGAGCCGGCTCCGCAAGGTGGATATCGTCGATCTGCTGCGTCGAGCCCAAGTGAAATGGGAGGGCACCTCGGGCAGTTACGTCACAGGGCGAACCGTGCTCGTGACCGGCGCGGGCGGCTCGATCGGGCTGGAACTGTGCCGCCAGGTCGCGCATCGAAGTCCGGGGATTTTGATTCTTCTGGGCCACGGGGAAAACAGCCTGTTTGAGGCGCGCGCGCACTTACACGAGCACTTTCCCGGCGTCAAACTCCGGCTCGTGGTTGCCGATGTTCGCGACAAGACACGGATCGGTCAGGTGTTCGCGCGGCTGCGGCCGCACATCGTATTTCACGCCGCAGCCCACAAGCACGTGCCGCTGATGGAGGACAACCCGGAAGAAGCAATCTCCAACAATGTGTTAGGCACACAAAACGTCGTCAGCGCGGCGGCTGCTTCGGGAGTCGAGCGATTTGTGCTGATCTCCAGCGACAAAGCCGTCGGTCCCTCGAGCTTGATGGGCGCGTCGAAACGTCTGGCCGAAGGGATCGTTCAAGAGGCCGCTCGCCGGGAAGGCCGTGCGTTCGTGGTTGTGCGATTCGGCAATGTCCTCGGAAGCCGCGGGAGCGTCGTGCCGATATTCCACAAACAGATCGAACGCGGTGGTCCGATCACGATCACGCATCCTGAGATGCGGAGATTTTTCATGACCATTCCCGAAGCCGTTCATCTCGTCCTGGAAGCCGGCGGGTTCGGAAAGGGAGGAGAACTCTTCGTACTACGAATGGGGGAGCCGGTCCGCATCGTGGACCTGGCTCAGGATCTCATCAGGTTGTCCGGCCTGTCGGTTTCGGACATTCCGATCGTGTTCACAGGAGTCCATCCCGGCGAGAAACTCGAAGAATCGCTCTGGGAGACGGGAGCAGAGGTCGAAACCACCGAGCACCCGGAGGTGCTCAGGGTGTCGGAAGCGCAGCCATGGACGTCCGAAGACCTCGGTCGCGCGATTCAGTCGCTGGCGACGGCCGTTGAATTAGGAAGTGCGGCGACGATCGATACCATTCTTGAACAAATGATTCCAACATTTGCACCAACCCGAATGCGCGCGGTGAAGACGAACAGGGCCGCCATTTAACGAGCTGGAGACTGTCCTTTGATGAACTGGAGTGAGCTATCGATTCTTGTGACCGGTGGAACCGGTTCTTTCGGGCGCCGGTTCACCGATGTGATGCTGCGGAAGTATCAGCCCAAAAAGTTGATTATTTTCAGTCGCGACGAACTGAAGCAGCACGAGATGCGCCAGATTTGGACCGACTCGGCGCCGGATTCTCGAATACGGTATTTTGTCGGCGACGTCAGAGATAAGGAGCGACTCATCCGAGCAATGCACGGCGTAGACGTCGTTGTGCACGCCGCGGCGCTTAAGCAGGTGCCCGCGTGCGAATACAACCCGTTCGAGGCGGTACAGACCAACGTCATGGGCGCCAAAAACATCATTGATGCGGCGATTGACAACGGCGTGAAGCGCGTCATGGCACTCAGCACGGACAAAGCCGTGAACCCCGTGAATTTGTACGGTGCAACGAAGTTGGTGGCCGAGAAGCTGTTCGTCCAGGGCAATTCGTATTCCGGCGGACGCACGCGGTTTAGTTGTGTTCGCTACGGCAACGTGGTGGGTAGCCGAGGAAGCGTAATCCCGCTCTTCCAGCAGCAACGCGCCACCGGAACCGTGTCGGTCACCGATGAGCGAATGACACGCTTCTGGATCACGCTCGACCAAGGAGTGGAGTTCGTCATTCGATGCATCGAGTTAATGCATGGCGGAGAGATCTTCGTTCCCAAGATTCCGAGCATGCGCGTCATGGATCTCGTAGCGGCCATTGCGCCCGGTTGTCAGGTCGACATCATGGGGATCCGGCCTGGTGAGAAATTGCACGAAGCGCTGTTATCCGACCATGAGACGCAGAACGCGTTGGAAATGGATGACATGTACGTGGTGCAGCCGACGTTCAGCTGGTGGAGTACCGAGAAGTGGAGCGGTGGGCGTCCGGTCGGCGCCGGCGTGCGATACACGAGTGACAACAATGATTCATGGTTGAGCATCGAAGACCTTATGAAAATGGTGGCGCCTCAGGAGCCTGCTAGGTGAGCGAACGTCTCGCGATGCTAGGAGGGCAGCCCACTCGCGCTAGCCTGTTGCCCTACGGGCGGCAGCTGATTGATGAGGAAGACATTCGCGCCGTCGTCGATGTTCTGCAGTCCGACTGGCTGACCACCGGCCCCAAGGTCGATGAGTACGAAGCCGCTTTCGCTGAGTACGTCGGCGCGAAATACGCAATCGCCGTCAGTTCGGGAACTGCAGCGTTGCATGCGGCGGCGTTCGCCGCTGGCGTCGGACCAGGTGATGAAGTCATCACCACGCCATTGACGTTCGTTGCCAGCGCGAACTGCGCGCGCTACTTGGCGGCACAACCAGTGTTTGCCGACGTGCAGGATGACACGTTGAACATTTCGCCAACCGCGGTTTGTGCACTGCTAAGCGAACGGACGCGAGCGATAGTCGCTGTCGATTTCACCGGCCAGCCTGCCGATATAGACGAACTGCTCGATATCGCGACATCGCGCAACGTCGTATTGATCGAAGACGCGTGCCACGCACTCGGCAGTGAATATCGAGGGCGGACTGTCGGTGGGCTTGCGGCCATGACGGTTTTCAGTACTCATCCTGTGAAGCACGTCGCGACCGGAGAGGGCGGCGTCGTGACCACTAACGATGGGAAGCTCGCTGACCGGCTCCGCCAATTTCGAAATCATGGCATTACGAGTGACGCCCGCATGAGGCAGGAAACTGGCTCGTGGTTCTACGAGATGACCGAGCTCGGTTACAACTATCGCTTGACCGACATCCAATGCGCCTTGGGCATTACACAGCTTCGGAAGCAGCAGGCGTGGCTCGCGAGGCGGCAGCAAATCGCCGACAAATACACCGAGGCGTTCGCGACGATGCACGCCCTTCGTCTGCCTCGGGTAAAAGCCGATCGCCGTTCGGCATGGCATCTCTACGTCGTTCGCGTTCGCGAGAAACATCTGCAGGGCACTCGCGCAGACATTTTCCGGGCCCTACGGGCCGAGAACATCGGCGTGAACGTTCACTACATCCCCGTCACATGGCAGCCGTACTACAGAGCGCTTGGCCATGGTCCGGGCGAATGCCCAATCGCCGACGCCGCATATGAGACGCTCATCAGCCTCCCCATGTTCCCGGCAATGTCTGATCTCGATGTCGACGATGTGATTACCGCAATGTCGAAAGTGATGGGTCACTAC
>JANMJM010000140.1:0-2451 GCA_031371345.1 Vicinamibacteria bacterium | reverse complement strand
ACGACGGGAGACGGAACGACGCTGCGATAAGCTCGCGGCTGCGGGAGGGCTGCGCAGAAGCCTAACGTGCCTATCACGGCACACACGCTCGTTGAAGCGTGTGCGCGCGCGAACCATCTCTGCCGACGCCTTGCAGCAATTCGGCGAACGTCTGGAGCGGGACAGCGTTGCCGTTCTGCCCGACCGCTGGCACCAGCGCAAACAGATCCGTTGCCGACGTGCCCAATCCTACCGACGACGTATCGCGCGTCAGTACGCCTGGCGGATTCTCTGAGTACCCGACCGGTACGCACAACGACGGGTGATCGAAGGGCGCACGTTCGAAGCGTACACGATCATCGGTCAGGGCCTTCAGGAACTCCACGATCTGGGCACGGTCCTGTGCGTTCAGCCGGATGTTGCCGATTCCAGGCCCCAAGTTTCCTCCGGCGGGCACGTCACCGTTTCTTCCATAGAACTCCAGCACCTGCTCGAGCGTTGCGGCTCCGCCCGTGTGAAAGTACGGGCCGGTCAGTTCGACATTCCTCAAGCCGGGTGTCTTGAACGCGCCGTTCGCTCTGCCATTTGGTGCAGCCGGAAAGAGCGGGTTCCCGAACCCGTCCAGACCTGCCGTCCCGGGATCGTCTTCGGTTGCGCTCACTCCCGTGCGGAAGAATCCAACCGCGCGTGGATCCAACGGGTTTCCTCGGGATGCCGTCGTGAGGCCTGCAGCTGAGAGCTCGGGTCCCTGGTGGCACTGCGTGCATTGAGATCCGCCGTCGCGGAATTCGTTGAGTCCTTGCTGCGTGACAGCGTTCAACGCCGCCGCGTCGCCCGCGAGGAAGCGATCGACCGGCGAGTCGTCGCTGACGAGTGTCGCCTCGTACGCCTGCACGGCGATGCCGAAGAACAGTCCGAAGTTGTATGCCATCTGATTGAACTCGCGCGCTCCGGAGGGCTCGCCGTTGTTCACAATCACGCGTCCGTCCCGGTCCACCACTGCGGGGCTGCTCCAGTACGTCGGCCGGAACGCTGTGCGAATGAGCGCCGCATAGCTGACGCCGTCGCGCAGGCCCGGTGCACCTTCATTCGCCCACGGTCCCAGGACGCTGTCGTCCACCGCGACGAACTGGCTGGCAAGCGGTGGAAGGGTGAGCAGCTTGCGGCCCAAGTCCATCCACTCCCGGCCGTCGTACGACATCTCGAGTCCGTTCATTGGCGGTCCAACGGCCTGCGATGCGAGGCTCGATCGATCCAGGCGAATGGCTTCAAGTGCAAACGTTCCGTTTGCGACAGCGAGCACGCTCGCTCGCGCATCCGCCGTGCCGAACGGCGTCACCGCATTGAAGATGTTGCTGGCGCGACCATCCCAGAAGTTTCGCAGGTAGAACACGGCATTGATAACGCTCGGTGCATTGCGCGAAGTCACTTGCCGGACTTTGATGCCGCCCAACGAGAACGGTCCAAGTTCGCCGTCAGACCCGACCTCGTCCGGGCTGCCGTCGGAGACGCTGACGAAAGTGCGCTTGACGATGCCGGCAGATCCGACGATGTCTCGGCGATCGCGCGTGGCGCCGGACGCGTTGCTGTTCGGATTAGAAAACGCGTGAAACGGAAAATCTGCGAGCGTCAACGACGCATTTGGTCTCGCCGCCGCCGTCGACGTCTGCGGTCCCGTGATCTCGTTTGTGATGCGATGATCCGCGCCGGCGTGGAAATGACACGTCGCACAGGCGGTGCGCCCATCGCTGCCAACCTGTGTGTCCCAGAACAGTGCCTTGCCGAGCACCACGAGCATCTGCGAGTCCGCCACGTATCGGTCGAAATCCGCAGGTTGCACCACGGCGACACCCTTGAGTGTCGCAATCGCAGTGTTGCCACCTCCGTTTCCGCCACCACCGCCTCGCTGAGCAGCCAGGACGACTGACAGGAAGAGGACGCCGACGACAGTGGCCGCGATCGTGGGCCATCTACTCTCGATTACAGCGCGAGAAAAACGTGAGTCAGGCATGCCGTCTAGAATCTCCATTCGTGTCGTGTCAGCGCGCTGGAAGCCACTGCCCACGCAATAGGATTGCCATGTGGGTTGTGCTGGTTTCCCGCGGGCTGAACGACGGCGAGCCAAAGCTGCTGTCATTTCGTGTGGACGACGACTTCACGCTGCGTGGACAAGAATCGAGCGCATGTCACAGTTTTGCCATATGGCCGGGGTGTCGTCGCGCGGAACGAACCCGACCATGAACGCAAGCGACCGAGTTTATGCGCAGCAGGTGAAAAGATCGAATGTGCTGAAGTCGAGCACGCTTACTTCACGAACCGTGCGCCGTAATCGTTCGTGGGATCGCGATAAATCGTGTGGATGTGATCGGTATTGCCTCCCTGAGGTGCGTACTCGATGAGGAGCGTCGGCCCTTGGATACGGAAGTAGGCGGCGCTTCCAGGTGCAGTCGGTCCGCTCCACGCGAAGTAGGT
>JANMJM010000237.1:0-52963 GCA_031371345.1 Vicinamibacteria bacterium | reverse complement strand
AGGGGAACTTCGATCGGCAGGTGCTCGTCGTCGTCAGCGACGGCGGAGACAACGCAAGCTCGACCACCCGCGCGCAGGTCCTGGCGGCTGCCCAGGCCTCGAACGCTGTCATCTACACCGTCGCCCTTGTCGATCCGCTCGATACGGAAGCCGACCCGGGATTTCTCGCTCAGTTGTCCGACTTGAGCGGTGGGCAGGCATTCCGCCCGAAGAACATCGACGCGGTGGGAAACGTGCTGCAACGGATCGCTCTCGATATTCGCAACATGTATACGCTCGGTTACGTGCCCGCGAACACGTCGGCGGCAAAACAAGAACCGCTCCGCCGTGTGAGCGTAGATGCCGTTCTTCCTACCGGTCAGAAATTGAAAACCCGCACGCGTCGCGCGTATCTGAGCGGCGACGCCGCCGAAGAGACATCTTTTAATGTGCGCTGACACCCCACGTGCATCCCGTGTGTGGCTCAATCGCGCGCTCATCGCGTTTGGTCTCGCGTGCCTGCTGTTTTATGCCACCGTCAGCATTCAGGCCGCCATCTATCAACGCCATGCCAGGGCCGAGATCGATCGAATGATTTCGGGTCGTTCCGCGGCGCTGTCGCCGACGGCGCTGGGGAGGACACCGAAGCCGAACGTCGTGCGGCGGCTGGAAGTCGGAGAACTGATCGGGCGGGTTGATATTCCTCGACTGAACTTATCGGCGGCCGTTGCGGAAGGTGACGACGACGCGACCCTCGGCAAAGCCGTCGGCCATCTCCCCGATACGCCGCTCCCCTGGTTCCGGCGCGGAAATGTCGGGCTGGCGGCGCATCGCGACGGCTTATTCCGCGCGTTGAAAGACATCCGTGTGGGGGATGAAGTGAAAGTGGTGACGCCGCGCGGGGAATATTCTTACCGCGTCAGCAAAACACACATCGTCGATCCGGACGACGTATGGGTGCTTGCTCCGACACAAACGCCGAGCGTCACTCTTATCACCTGCTATCCTTTTTCGTTCGTCGGGCACGCGCCGCAGCGCTTCATCGTGCGCGCCGAGCTGGTCGGTGACGTCGAGGGCTCGGTGCTCAAGGGCGTGGTCCCCCGGTAGAACCGCGGCCTTGCTGCAGGCTCGAGAACGGATCGGCGCTGCCGGCCGTGCGCGCTTGTTGTTGCGAGACGCCAGTTGTGACGCCCGTCACGACTTTCATGCCTTCCGCCAGATCCCCCGACAGCAACTCGGTGTTGGTGCCGTCGCTCAGACCGGTCTGGACCGGTATCCGAATATATCCGCTCGCGGTTTGCGCCCAGATCTGGCGAGCGGTCTTTGCCGGAGTCTTCGACGTCGGCAAGGCCTTATTGAGAACGGCGAGTGCGTCTGCCGTCGGCCGATATTGAAGGGCGGCATTCGGGACTCGCAGCACATTGTTCTTTCGTGCAATTTCGATCGCGACGGTCGCCGTCATCCCGGGCTTCAATTTCAGGGCGTCGTTCATCACGTCGATCACCGCGGTATAGGTCACGACGTTCTGAGCGACGGTCGGGTTCAAGCGCAGCTGACGAACAATTCCGGTGAAGTCCTGGTCGGGAAACGCGCCGACGCGGAACGTGACGGATTGGCCATCGTGGATCATCCCGACGTCGGACTCGTCGATGCTGGCGTTTACCTGCATTCGCGATAAATCGGCGGCAATGACGAACAACGTGGGCGCCGACATGCTCGCGGCGACGGTCTGTCCGATGTCGACGTTGCGCGCGACGACGATGCCATCGATGGGAGACGCGATGACGGTCTTCGCGAGATTCACGTGTGCCTGTTGAAGGGAGGCTCGCGACTGTGTCACGGCCGCCTGGGCCGCGCGAATCTGCGCCGCGGCGGTGCGTGTTGCGAGGACCGCCGCCTCGAGGTCGACCGACGAGATCAGCTGTTTTTCAGACAGCTCTGTGGCGCGCTGCAGTTTGGCCTGCGCGTCGCCCGACATCACCTGCAGCCGCTCGACCTCCGACTCCGATCGAATCAGGTTGGCCCGCGCTTGCTGGACCTCGGTTTCGAACAACGACGAATCGAGTCTCGCGACGATCTGTCCTTTGTGGACAATCGAGTTGAAGTCGGCGTCAAGGCTCTTCACCGTTCCCGACACCTGTGTGCCCACCTCGACCGATGTCACTGTTTCGAGCGTGCCTGTCGCGCTGACCGATTGGATGATGTCTCCGCGCGTGACCAGCCGCGTGCCAATCTGCGGCTCGGCTGCGTCGGCCTGGGCGTAATACGTTCCGACCGTGAGGCATGCCACGACGGCGGCTCCGGCTCCATACTTAAGATTCCGTCTCATACCTGCTTAGACGAAACGCGGATGGCAGGCCTGTGTCGGTTTTGAGGAAAAAGTGTGGCAGCTTATGATGGCGGCCTGAGCCTTCAGACCTTCCTCGAGTGGTTCACCAAGGGCGCGATCGTCGTCCTCGCCATTTTGATGGCAAGGCAGTGGGGCAGATGGCGCGATCGCGTCTCCTTCGATATCGCACTCGTCTTCGGGTCACTCGGACTGCCGATCGTCGTTGAAGCCGCGCTGCAGCTTGCGCAGATCGACGCGGCATGGATCCGTCCCTTGGGCGTCGGCGTGCTGCTCGCGCATCCTTATCTGCTGCTGCGCGTGGTGTCGCATTTCCGTCAGACGTCACGAGCGGCCATGCGAGCCGCGTTGTGTGGTCTCCTCGTGTCGCTGGCCGCGGTGTGGCTTCCAGTGTCGCCGCGGTATTCCCCACCTGTGGCGGCGTTCGCTCTCGGATATTTCATGTGGCTGCTGGGGTACGTCGCCCTGGCATTTCGAAGAGGCGCAATTGCCGCCGGCGGCGTCACGCATTGGCGAATGCTGCACGCCGGTTGGGGTGCGCTGCTGCTCGCCGTCGTGTTTGCGCTGGCGGTTGTCATCGGACTGCTGCCCGCAAGCAGGAACATCGTTACGGCGTTTGTTCCGCTTGCCGCGATTGGCGCCGCAATGAATTATTACTTTGCGTTTGCACCGCCGCCATGGATTCGTCGAGTGTGGCAATCGGCGGAGTTGTATGGGTTGTTGTCGGAAGCCACGTTCGGCAGCCAGGCCCTCACGCAAGACGAAACGCTGGCGCGGCTCTCGAGGTTTGCCATGTCGGCCGTGGGCGCGACTGGCGCTGCCGCCGCGTTGGAGGGTGAGCACCACGAGTTAATCGTGCGCGCGAGTCGCTGGGGGTATCTCGAGCCGGGTCGCGCCATTCCGGAAGGACGGCTCCTCGAGGCCTGGAGGAATGGCACTGCGATGCTCGTGCGGGAATATGAGTGGGTTCTGCCAGGCGGCGCGCCGGGCAGCGTCTACGTGGTTCCGATTCCGAGCAAGGTGGCCGCTCGGGGCCTGCTGGTCGTCGTGCTGCCAAAGGGCGCGTTATTTGTCAGCGACGACCTCGCGTTGCTGCGGCTCTGTTGCCGTGAGGCTGCCGTGCAGCTCGACAACGCGGCACTCGCCGAGCAGCAGCAGACGCTCATCCACGAGCTCGAGCATCGCGGCGACCAACTGTCGGCCGTCAACAGGGAGCTCGAAGCGTTTTCCTACTCGGTGTCACACGATCTGCGCGCGCCGCTGCGGCACGTCAGCGGCTTTACCGAGTTGCTCGAGCGATCGCCGGGAGCCGAGCTTGACCCGGCGCGCAAGCGGTATCTCCGGCTCATCTCCGAAAGTGCGCTGAAGATGGGCGAGCTCATCGACGCGCTGCTCGTCTTCTCACGCATGGGTCGAACGGAAATGCTACACACGCGCGTCGACCTGAACGGTCTCGTTCAGAACGCAAAGCGCGACGTCGTTGCGGCCGATCCGGTGCGGAAGGTCGAGTGGATCATGCATCCGCTTCCTGAAGTCCCCGGCGATCCGGGCATGCTGCAGCTCGTCTTTACCAATCTTTTGTCGAATGCGTTCAAGTACTCTCGACCCGCCCCGAAGGCCATCATTGAAATCGGCGTATTGGATGCCGGCGCTGAACCCGGCGAAGCCGTCATCTTCGTACGCGATAACGGCGTCGGCTTTGACATGACGTACGGGAACCGGCTGTTCGGCGTGTTTCAGCGTCTGCACAAAGTCGAAGATTTCGAAGGTACCGGCATCGGCCTGGCCAACGTCCAGCGCATCGTCCTGCGGCACGGCGGGAGAGTCTGGGCAGAAAGCGAGCCGAATGTGAGGACCACGTTCTATGTCGCGCTGCCGACGGAACGAGCGCGCGCGGAATCTAAAATCTAAAATCTAAAATTTATAAAGTGAAGACGCGGAGCTTCTTCGGTCGCACGTAAAGTTTTTCGCCGATCTGCGGTGAGAGACTGTCGAACCGATCGCGCGCGATTTCCACCTGCAGAAATTGCTCGTTGTCGCCGACGAGCTCCAGACGCACGATCGCTCCGACGACGTTTGCCGCCGAGAGCGTGGCCCACAAGCCGTTCCCATCGTCCGATCGGGTGACTTCGAGCTCGTGCGGACGCGCGTACCCGGCGGCCGGCCGCGAATCGGCCGTGGCGTGCTCGGGATAATCGACCGCCAGCGGACCGAGCAGCGCTCGTCCATGCTCGACGCGGCCGTGGAAGATGTTCACGCTGCCGAGAAAATTCATCACGAACGGACTCGCCGGATGGTCGAACACCTCTTGCGGGCTGCCGTCCTGTTCGACTCTGCCTTCGTTCATGATCACGACGCGATCGGCCAGCTCGAGCGCTTCTTCCTGATCGTGTGTCACGAAAACGCTCGTCAGATGAATTTCCTGGTGCAGACGCCGCAACCACCGCCGGAGCTCTTGCCGGACCTTGGCGTCGAGCGCCCCGAACGGTTCGTCGAGCAAAAGCACTTTCGGCTCGACAGCGAGAGCGCGTGCAAGTGCAACTCGCTGACGTTGCCCCGCCGGAGAGCTGACCGGGATACCGATCGCCGAGATAATCCAGCTGCACGAGCTTCAGCAGATCGGTCACTTTGCTTGAAATCTCGTCGTTCGATGGCCGAACCGCGCGCGGTCTCACGCGCAGGCCGAACGCGACGTTCTCGAACACCGTCATGTGGCGAAACAGCGCGTAGTGCTGAAACACGAACCCGACGCGGCGCTCACCGGCCTGCCGGCCCGATGCATCCTGGCCGTCGAATAACACCGTGCCGCGATCGGCAGTTTCCAGTCCGGCGACAATTCGCAGCAGTGTGGTCTTGCCGCAGCCAGACGGGCCGAGCAGCGCGACCAGCTGTCCGGCGCGCACTTCGAAACTGACGTCGCGGAGTGCCGCGAAGCTACCGAAATTCTTGCTGACGCCCTTGATGTCGATGCTCACGACGGCCGTGCCGCTCCTTCGTGAACGGGCGTCATGTCGCGGCGTGTGCGATATTCCACCATCGTCTTCAACGCCAGCGTGATCAGCGCCAGAAACGCCAGGAGCGATGCCACGGCGAACGCGGCCTGAAAGTTGTACTCGTTATAGAGAATCTCCACGTGCAGTGGAAGGGTATTGGTCTCCCCGCGGATATGTCCTGACACAACAGAGACGGCGCCGAACTCACCCATGGCACGCGCGTTACAAAGAATGACGCCGTAGAGCAATCCCCACTTGATGTTCGGCAGTGTCACGCGGAAGAACGTCTGCAGCCCGCTGGCCCCCAGCACGCGTGCCGCCTCTTCTTCCTGCGATCCTGAAGCCTCCATCACTGGAATGATCTCGCGCGCGACGAACGGAAACGACACGAAGATGGTGGCGAGGACGATGCCCGGTACCGCGAAAATGACCTTGTAGTCGTGTTGCATCAGCCACGGGCCGAGATAACCCTGCCGGCCGAACAGCAGGACGAACACCATTCCTGATATGACGGGCGACACCGCGAACGGCAGATCGATCAACGTCGTCAGCAGATTTCTGCCACGGAACTGAAACTTCCCGATGGTCCACGCCGCGCACACTCCGAAGATCAGGTTCGCGGGGACCGCAATCGCGGCCGCGGTGAGCGTGAGCGTGAGTGCCGCTACTGCGTCTGGCTCCGCAATCGCGGAGCGGTACGCGACCCACCCCTTTTGGAAGGCCTCCGAGAATACGGCAGCCAGCGGAACGACCAGGAATAAAAACAGAAATCCCAGCGCGACGGCCGTCAGCAGCCACCGCACCGGTGCCGGTTCAGTGAGTCGCTTCGCCGATCGCGTCTGGGTCACGGTCAGTGCGCCAGCCTTCGCCCGCTCCAACCCTGCAGGATGTTCACGGTGAGGAGCAGCGTGAAGGAAATCAATAGCATGACAACAGCGATCGCCGTCGCACCTGCGTAGTCGTATTGTTCGAGTTTTGTGATGATAAGGAGCGGAGAAATCTCCGTCCTCATCGGCATGTTGCCGGAGATGAACACGACCGACCCGTACTCGCCAACGGCCCGCGCGAATGCGAGCGCGAACCCGGTCAGCCATGCCGGATAGAGATAGGGAAGGATGACGCGCGTCAACACGTACGTTCGGGTCGCGCCGAGGCTCGTCGCAGCTTCTTCCATTTCAACATCGAGATCCTCGATCACCGGCTGAAGCGTGCGGACGACGAACGGCAATCCTATGAAGATCAGGGCCACGACAATGCCGAGCGGTGTGAAGGCGACTTTGATCCCGTATCGGGCGAGCGGCGCGCCAAGCCATCCATTCGGCGCATACAGCGTCGTGAGCGTGATACCCGCGACAGCGGTCGGCAGCGCGAAGGGAAGATCGATAAGCGCGTCAATGAAGCGCTTGCCGGGAAACTGATATCTGGCAAGCACCCACGCCACGAGCAATCCGAATATCGCATTCACAGTGGCAGCAGCGAGTGCGGCTCCGACGCTTAACTTGTAAGACGCCACAACTCGAGCATCGCTGATGGTCTGCCAGATCTGGTCCCACGTGAGCGTGGCCGTCTTTGCCGGCAGAGTCATGAGAGGAATCAGGACGATGAGACACAAATAGAAGACGGTAAATCCCAGCGTGAGCCGGAAGCCCGGCAGCACGGTGTGGCGGCGAGTGGTCATCGGTTTAGAACAATCCCGTTCGTCGCAGATCGGGCAATGCGTTGTAGCCAACGACAAGATTGGACATCGTGCGGAGCGGCAACGTGGCGTTGTGTCCGACGGCAGTCGTGATGTAGTACGAGGCCGTCAATTGCGGCGACACCAGGTAAGTGGTCGTCAGAAACACGCGATTGCCGAAGTTGAAGCGATCCGAATTCAGGCCGCCGTACTTGGGATCGACGGTTGCGTACCCGCCATTGAAACTCAATTTGCGGGTCACCGCTTTTTCAAGGGATAGCGCAAATCCGTATTCCTTGTCGGGATGAACCCGTTCGTAGTTTTCGAAGATCAGCGTATCGATGTATTTCAAACCGGGAGTCTTGAGATTGACGGCCTCCCGCCATGTCCGCACGCCTCTATCGGTCGTGAAATCGGTCGATACACCGGCGCGTCTGCCGAATTTCTTGTCCACAAGAAAATGGCGGTAGTTTGGTTCGTCGATGTAGCGCCAACGATGGCTGACGCCGATGAGGGCGGGATCGGGGTTCAAATACGCATTGGTGAACGAAATTTCGTCGAAGTAGAGATCTTTGGGACGCCGCAGACTGATGCGCTCGCCCATGATGTACCCGTCTTCATCGTAGGAGGTGATCTCGGTCGATTCGCCTCGGACAATGTAGAGTCCGCCGGCCTGCGCCTCCAGCCCTGCGATGGGCTGCGCCGCCACGAACAGCTGCTTGAATGCGAGATTCTTCTGCGTGGCGCTAATCCCAGCCGGGGTATTGTCCCATCCGCTCGTAAATCTGGCACCAGTGAACAGCCCGAAGTTCAGGGCATAGTGGCCAGCGCGATCCGCTTTGAGCCGGCCCCGCAGCGTTTCGCGATGCTGCAGTTGATTTGTCGTGACGACACCCGCGCTGTTGTCAACGACGCGGTAGCGAAGATTCAGCGTCGCGTTCTGCAGGTCAACCCACCGCGCAAGCTGCGGAGGTGGAGCGGTGGGTTTCGGAGCGGGCGTTTGGGTCTGCGCGTTCAGGGCGTTGGCCGAGAGCACGAGCGATCCGGCGATTGCCAATGTCCGAAGCGCGCGGAATGACGTCATCGAAAGTGCCATGAACTTATCTGCTCCCCGGCCGATAGGCCTGATCAAAGGTACCGCCGTCGGCGAAGTGTGTTTTCTGCGCCGTCGCCCAACCGCCAAAAGCTTGATCGATCGTCACGAGCTTCACGGTCGCGAAACTAGACGCGTATCTTGCCGCAATTCCCGGATCGCGAGGCCGATAGTGATTCTTTGCGGCGATCTCCTGTCCCTGCGCCGAGTAGAGATATTTCAGGTACTCTTCGGCGACGGCTCGCGTGCCTTTCTTGTCGACGACTTTGTCGACGACCGCGACCGACGGCTCGGCGAGAATGCTGATTGACGGTACGACGATCTGCACCTTGTCGCCCTGCTCCTGGAGTGCGAGATAGGCCTCATTCTCCCAGGACAACAGCACATCGCCAATGCCGCGCTGAACGAACGTCGTCGTGGCACCGCGTGCGCCGGAGTCGAGCACCGGGACGTTTTTCAGCAGCTGCGTGACAAACTCTTTGGCCTTCGCGTCGCTTCCACCGGGCTGGTTCTTCGCATAGGCCCAGGCGGCCAGATAATTCCACCGGGCACCGCCAGAGGTCTTCGGGTTCGGCGTAATTACGCTGAGGCCGGGCTTCACCAGGTCGTTCCAGTCCTTGATGCCTTTCGGATTGCCTTTGCGCACCAGGAAGACAATCGTCGATGTATACGGCGTGCTGTTCTGCGGCAGCTTTTTCTGCCAGCCGGCATTGATGAGCCCACTCTGCGCGATGGCATCGATGTCGCCGGCCAGCGCCAGGGTGACCACGTCGGCTTCGAGGCCGTCGATGACCGAGCGAGCCTGCGCGCCCGATCCGGCATGCGACTGACGGATCTGCACGCTCTTTCCGGTCTTTCCCTGCCAGTATTTCGCAAACGCCGCGTTGTACGCCTGGTACAACTCACGCGTGGGATCATAAGACACGTTCAGCAGCGTCTGCGCGTGCGCCGATCCGGTGATGGATAAACAAATAACGATGCCTGCAAAAAGAATATTTCTCACCTTCACAGAGTCCTCCTGAGATCCGAGCCGACGTACTCACCCTGGCGGAGTCACATTCTGGGGAAGGCCGAACGACTGGAAAGGAGACGAAGGGATCTACCTGACCAGCGTCGGCCCCGTACACGCGCAACGACAGGTCATGTGGAGGATGGAGGACGGATTCAGGTTCATTTCGTTTTACGCTGCAAGCGGGCCACTTTCATGTTGACGTCGGCGAGCGTCCGATGATCGAGGATGCGCGCCGTCGCATCGCGTACTTCCTTCATCGCGAGACGGACGCCGCAGGTTTCCTCGTCGATGCATTCTGCGCACGTCATGTACGCCGTCTGGCTGACACACGAGACGGCGGCAAGCGGCCCATCCAGCACGCGAATAACTTCGCCGAAGGTAATGTCGGCCGGTCGGCGGCGCAGGAAATACCCGCCGCCCCTGCCCTTCTTGCTCTCGACGATGCCGTGGCGCTTCAACTCGAGGAGAATCGCTTCCAGAAACTTCTGTGGAATCGCCTCGCGCTGCGAGATGTCCGAGACCAGCACGGGGCCGAGGCCCGCTTCCTGCCCCAGCACCAACAGCGCTTTCAGCCCGTATTTCGATTTCTTCGAAAGCACCGTTGTTAGTCTACTAAACCTATAGGGTAACTTGTCAAATGAGGCACAGTTGTACACTCCTCGTATGACCGCCGACGACAAACCGAAGAGCGCTGTGGAATTGGCGATGGAGCGGATGCGTCAGAGAGACGCCGACAGCGGTGTTGTGGAGACGCCAACGACCGATAAACAAAAAGCGGACATCGCGGAGGCCCGGAGCTTTCACGCTTCGAAAACGGCGGAAGCAGAAATTCTTCACCGTTCCAAAATGGCCGGTATTTTTGATCCCGACGAGCGGACGAAGGTCCAGGACGACTATCGGCGCGGGCTACAGCGTTTGAACGAGGACCTCGAGCGCAAGATCCGGAAAATCCGAGAAAGGTCCGACTGATTTTGGTGTACAGAGCGTTGACAATGTGCTATCACATATCCCGGCGAAACCCGTCACGAGCATTCGCGGCTTTCTTGTTGGTTCGTCACGGTTTCCCTTCGTGCCCGTCCAAGTCAGGGCGTCGGCACGTCTTGTGCAAACTGCCTTGCGGATTTAGGCACATATGCGAGTAATACCCTGCAGGAGGAGACAAATGCTGCGACGATACGGAATCCTGGCCCTTGTTGGTGCATTATTTTTGGTCACCAGCGACGCGCGGGCTCAGGGCCAGGCGGGAATGCAAGACACTGAACGCCCCGCCACCGCCACCATCTATGGAGACACAGGTCTCTGGTTCGTCCCCGCGGGCGAAGTGCTAAAGGACAAAGACTGGTCCCTTAGCGCATACCGCATCAACTGGGACGTGAAACAGGGATTCATGGACATCTCTAACTTCGCCGGCAACTTTGCCTACGGAGTGAAGGGACGCGCAGAAATTTTCGGCAGCGTCCGCTTCGACACGCGTATCGATCGCGATACCCGACCCATTTTCGGGTTCGGACCGGGCGCCGGATCGCAAGTGGGCGGCGTCGACAACAGCTATCCCTACGTACGTCAAGGATGGATCGGCGACAAATTCGGCGACACGATCCTTGGCGCGAAGGTGAACCTGTTATCCGAGTCGCGCATGAGTCCGGTCGCACTCGCGATTCGAGGCATGGTCAAGTTGCCGACCGGATCGAAAAAGAATCAGTCGGGCACCGGAAAGATGGATTCGGCGTTCGACCTGATCCTCAGTAAGGAAATCGCGAGCACCGTCGAGGTATCAGGGACGGGTGGCATGGTGGTCCGCGGCGACCCCGACGACTTCAATCTGTCGAACTCGTTTCGATGGGGCGTCGGCGCGCAGTTCCCGACGCGCAGCCCGCTGAAGTTCACGACCGAGTTCTATGGCGAAAAGTTCATGGACGACCTCGTCACGCGCACCGGCTCGTTAATCGCCGATGATGGCAGCGTCGCGCCGCTCACGTCGAACTTGCCGTCGATGGCGACCTTGATGTTCGGCGCGACGTGGCAGTCGCAGAAGGGCATTTTCGCGGGCGCCGGTCTTAATTGGTCGGCGAAGGCTGAGAATCGAAAAGACTACGGCATCGACAGCGACGATAACTTCGGCACGAAGTTCGGCTGGCAGTTCCGCATCGGCTATCATCCGCCGATCGCCGGACGTCCGGTTGCGCTCCCTCCGCCACCTCCGCCGCCGCCACCGGCACCAGCTCCGCAGCATACGCTGACGGTGGATGCGCAGTGCAATCCGTGCACGGTCGAAGTCGGTGGGCCATCCAAGGTGACGGCGACCGCGATGGATTCGATTGGATGCGCGGTTACGTATCGCTGGAGCGCGCCCTCAGGCACGTTCGCCAATCCGACTCAACAGAACACCGTGTGGACGGCGCCCAACACGCCTGGCACCGTGCCGGTGACCGTGACGGCCACGTGCCCGACCGACAATCTCTCGGCGTCCGACACCGTGAACATTCAGGTGAACGCGCGTCCAGTTGTGAACCTGACCTTCGAAGATGTGTATTTCGACTTCGACAGGTACTCGCTCACCGACGCAGCGCAGCGCATTCTGGCGCAGGCTGTAACGGCGCTGCGAGCCAACCCGACGTTGAGGGTCCGGATCGAAGGCCACACCTGCAGCATCGGCACGGCTGAATACAACCTCGCGCTCGGCGATCGCCGCGCGCGTTCAGTGATGCAGTACCTGACGTCGAATGGCATCGCCGCCGATCGACTCACGACCGTCAGCTTCGGTGAGGAGAATCCGAAGTACGACAACTCGCGCGAAGAAACGCGGAGACTGAACCGCCGCGCGGCCATGACGGTGCAGCTTGTTGCTGGTAACTAAGGAGACGTTATGAATCGCTACGTAAACATCGGCTTATCCTGCGCGACCGCCGCACTGATTGCTGCGGCAACAGCCGGTCTCGGCGCGCAGCCTCAGCCTGCTCAGGGTCGCGGACGCGGTAGCAAACCGGCCATGTCGGACACGAATGCGCCGATCACTCTTGGGGCTGTGCGCATTCCGCGCGCGGCGAAACCCGATGGCAAGTCGCTGCCGGCCGGTACCTATCAGATTCGCGTGACGACGCAAGAAGCACAACCTGCGGCTCCGGGACAGACGCCGCAGTACGAACGGTGGGCAGAGTTCCTTCAGGGTGGACAGGTGAAAGGACGCGAAGTCGTCACTGTCGTGCCGCAAAGCGATATCGCGCAGGTCGCTGAAGACAAGCCGCCAGCCTCGGGTGCGTGCCGGATGGATCTGCTCAAAGGCAACGATTACTATCGCGTCTGGTGTAACAAGGCAGGGAATCACTACCTCGTGCATCTGGCGATCTAGATCAATCCGCTTCAGACTCCAGACTTCGGGCCCCGGCCTGGAGCCTGGAGTCGGAGTCGGCCGTCGTGTCACCTCCATCACACCATCTGCCCTCGTCTTGCATCACTTCTAGTCACTTCCACCGGCCAAAATCCGGCGTACAGCTTGCAACGCTGTATGGCCGCCGGACACTAAGGACGACGTTATGCCTCGTGCTATCTGGAAAGGCGCCATCTCATTCGGGCTCGTATCCATCCCGGTCGAGCTGCACACAGCCGTCCGCGATAACCGCCCCAAATTCCGCATGCTGCACGCGCGCGACAAGTCACCCGTACGCTACGAGCGGGTGTGCCAGCGCGATGGAAAGCCGGTGGCCTGGGAAGACCTGGTGAAGGGCTACGAGTACGAAAAGGGCCGCTTCGTGATTCTCACGAAGGAGGATTTGAAGACGGCCGCGCTCAGCAAAGATCGCGCGATCGACATCATGGATTTCGTGAAGTCGGAAGAGATCGACGATCGCTACTTTGAAACGCCCTACTATTTGACGCCGGACAAGGGAGGCCAGCACGCATACGCGCTGCTGCGCGACGCGCTCAGAGATTCCGGGCGCACCGGCATTGCGACGATCATTATCCGCGAAGCGCAGCATCTCGCGGCCGTCGAAGTCATCGAAAACGCCATCGTCCTGACGTTGCTGCGGTACGCCGACGAGCTCGTCGACACCACGCAGTTGGCGTTCCCCGCCGGCGAGAAGCCGCGCAAGGCCGAGCTCGACATGGCCCGCATGCTGATTGACAACCTCGCCAGCGAATGGGATCCGTCGAAGTACACAGACGAGTACCGAGAAAATCTCATGAAGGTGATCAGCGCGCGTATCAAAGGCGAGAAACCGCGTCTGCCGGCCGCGGCAGGAGAGCCGCAGGGAGGCGACGTCGTCGACCTCATGGAGCGGCTGCGCCGGAGCCTGGAATCGCGCAATCCTTCGACCCGCCGCGCGGCGGCGGCTCGTCCGCGGCGAACGGCCAAAACCAAGCGTGTGCCCGGCCGGAAGGCACGCCACGCGGCCTGACACGATGCGCCGCCGTCCGAGATTCTTCATCGCGCTCGCCGCGGTCGCTGCGGCGCTGTGCGTGACGTCGTGCCATGAATCGGGCGACGTGCAGGTGACCAAGATCACTTTCTCCGGAAATAAGACGATTCCCTCGGCGCAGCTGAAGACGGTTATCGCGACGCAGGTCAGCGGATTCCTCCCGCTCTCGCGCAAGCATTTCTTCGATCGGGCCGAATTTGACCGCGATGTCAAACGCATCGAGGCGTTCTACGCCGATCGTGGATATCCGCATGCCAAAGTCGTCGGCATCGACGTGAAGCTGAACGATAAGAAAGACAAGGTCGCCATCGACGTCAAGGTTGACGAAGGTGCGCCCGTGATCGTCGAGAACGTCACGCTCGAAGGCCTCGACGTGCTGCCGGCGGCGCACCTCAATCAGCTCAAAGCCCAGCTGCCGGTGAAGGCAGGCGAGCCGCGGGATCAGAAGTTGATCCTGGTCGCGCACGACCTGATCGTGAGTGAGCTCCGCGATCATGGATTTCCCTATAGCGCCGCCCGTATGGTCGAGCGTCCCGGGGGCGGACCCGATCGCGTACAGCTCGCGGCGGTTGCCGAGACGGGACCGAAGTCGGTCTTCGGATCGATTGCGATTGAAGGACAGGCGTCGGTCGACGAGAACGTCATCAGACGCGAGCTCGCGTTTCATGAAGGCGATGAATATCGTCTCAGCGACATCACCGAAAGCCAGCGCCGGCTATACGGGCTCGAGCTGTTCCAGTTCGTGAACATCACTCCGAAATTGCCGGAAGACAAAAATCCGAGAGTGCCGATCAACGTGACCGTGGTCGAAGGGAAGCATCGTCGTCTTCAACTGGCGGCGGGGTACGGGTCGGAAGAGAAAGCGCGCGCCCGGGTGAACTGGCGGCATGTGAATTTTACCGGCGCCGCGCGAACGGTCGACGCCGAAGCCAAGTGGTCATCGCTCGAGCATGGCGTTCGCGGGTCGTTCACCGAGCCCTACCTCTTTAGAGGAACGTCGGCGCGCGTGACCGGCTCCACCTGGTGGGCATCTGAGCCCGCCTACACCTACAGAAGCCGTGGCGGCCGCCTGATCTTCACGAAGCAATTGACCCGCGGCTCGGCGGGTGTGGCGCGAAGCATCAGGAACGAGCTCCACTTCTCGCTCATCCGGGAGTACGAGAATTATCAGATCACGAAATCCTCCCTCGAGGATCTGAGCATCCGTGATCAACTCATCGCGCTGGGGCTGGATCCTGTAACGGGAAAGGGAACCGGCACACTATCGGCGTTTGACGTCGACTTCGACCGCGACACGTCGGGCCGGCCGCTCGACCCGCGGCGCGGGTATCTCCTGTCGGGCCATTTCGAAAATGCCGGGTCGTTATTCGCGGGCAGCTTCAGGTATCACGAGCTCCTCGGCGAGGGCCGCAAGTACTTCGATCTCGCGCCGCGATTTGTCTGGGCCAACCGCATCCGCGCCGGAACGATTGCAGGACCAGACAGCGCGGAGATTCCGTTTTACAAACGGTACTTCGTGGGCGGATCGACGAGCGTACGAGGATGGGGCCGATATCAGGTCAGCCCGTTGTTGAACGGACTGCCGATCGGCGGCCGGACGATGATGGAGGTGTCGACAGAGGCGAGGTTTGGCGTGCGCGGTAAGCTGAGCGGCGTGCTGTTCGTCGATGGCGGCAATGTGTGGGCCGATGCGTGGAAGGTTCAAACGGGCGATCTGCGCTGGGCCGCCGGCCCCGGCGTGCGCTACGACACGCCCATCGGTCCGGTTCGCGTTGACCTCGGGATTCAGTTGAACCCGATTCAGGGCTTGCTGATTAACGGGACTCCGGAGGGCCGCAGGTGGCGGATACACTTCAGTATCGGCCAGGCGTTCTAAGGATGGGCGGCCGCGCGCGGAGGAGCTACGTGCGCCTCGGCCGCTACGCGGCGATTGGCGTGCTTTCGCTCGTTCTCCTTATTGCCGCAGGACTCGCCTTCACGCAAACCGGGTGGTTCAAGAACTGGCTGCGCCAAAAAGTGGTCGCGCAAGCTGGACAGTACCTGAATGGCTCCCTGACGATAGAGCGGCTAGGCGGATCGGTGCTCACCAATCTCGAACTCGACGGCGTCGCGCTGCAGCACGAAGGTCAGACCGCGATCGCGATGGACAAGCTGACGGTGAATTACAGTCCGCTCACCATGATCTCGAAGGGGCTGATCCTCGATGCACTCATCGTCGATCGCCCCACGATTCTGCTTCAGCGCGACAACGCCGACTGGAATTTCAATCGGTTCGTCAAGACGCGAAAAAACACCGGCGGACAAGGCGCGCCACCACTCACCATGAGCGAGGTCACGATTAGCGATGGCCATGTCATTGTGAAGGATCACGGGCGTCTGCTCGAAGACGTCCTCAGCCTGAACACGAAGTTCCGCTTTGCCTACCTGAAGCCGGGAATAGAGATCGGGATCAATCAGCTATCGGGTACCTCGCCGCACGTGAAGGTGCATTCGCTCTCGGGCGATGTTGGTGTCAATCGCGGCGCAGTGCAGGTGCGCAACCTGGCGATCGAGACCGATCGCAGCAAACTCGTGACGACCGTGGCGTTGAGCGCCGGCGCCACTGCACGCGCGCGGGCCTTCGACGTCGATCTTCACGCCGAACGTTTGTCGCTGCCGGAAGTGGCGCACTATTTCAGTCCCCTCGCCAACATCAACCTCGACCCTGCGGTCGATGTAAAGGGCCACGGCACGCTCGACGCCTTGGCGATGAACGTGAGTGTGAAGTCATCGACCGGCGATGCTCGAGGGCCGCTCGTCGGGCACTTTGGCGACAACGCCCGCCTGGAGGGCACGCTGGACGTGCAGCACGTCAACATGCAGCCGATTCTGAACAAAAGGGAATGGGCAACCGACCTCACCGGCCAGGCACGCTTCAACTGGGTGTTCACGCCCATCCACGTCAACTTCAATTTTACAGGACCGGAGGTTGAGGGGCTCGGGTATCGCGCCGCCAATGTGCGAGCGCAGGGAGTCTTCGAGCCGTCGCTGCTGCGGTTCGACGCCAGCGGTCTTGCGTATGGCACCACCGCGACGACGCGCGCGACGTTCCGCCTTCCCACCGCGGGCCGGCCGCTGTCGTATCAGCTCGCGGGCACGTTCAAGAATCTCGATATGCGGCGTCTGCCGGCGAAACTCTCGATGCCGGTGCTCGACACGCAGGCCGCCGGACAGTACCAATTCGAAGCCACTGGTGCCAATTGGCGCGGCAGCGGCACGCTCGACGATTCGATTGTTGAAGGCGCGCATTTCGGACGCGGCTTCGCGCTCGAAATGGATTCGCAGGATCGCGCGCTGCATTATTCCGCCACCGGCAACGTCGCGGGCTTGAACCCGCGCCGCTTTGCGCGTCCGCTCGATGTGGGCTGGCTGGACGACGATCGGCTCGTCGGATCGTTGAACGGATCGTTCACGTTCGATGGCAGTGGACGCTCGGTCGATACCCTGGTGCTGCACACCAATGCCTCGCTGACCGACTCGACGCTCGCCGGCGCGCATTTTCCGAGCGCGCAGGTCGCCCTCGAGATGGTCAATCGCCAGATGCGGTCCACGTTCGCGGGGCCGTTTGAACACCTGCCGGGATCGCTCTTCAGCACGAAACCGGAGCTCGCCGATTCGATTCTGAATGGTTCGGCCGACATGGCGGTCGCACTCGCGATTCCCAGCGTCGGGCCTGTCGAGTTCCGGGAACTCACCGGAACAACGACGCTCGCCTCGTCGACGATCGCAGGGATTGCGATTGACAAGGGACAGGCGACGGGCGCGTACGCGAATCAGATCGCCGACATCAAGGAACTCGTACTGACCGGCCCGCAGATTCAGGCGACCGCGAACGGCACGCTGGCCATGGGATCGACCGGTCAATCGAACATGAAGTACGACGTGGCACTGACTGACATCGAGCCGATCGCGAAGCGCTTCAATCAAGCAGCGTCGGGCGCGGCGCATCTCGTCGGACAGGCCTTGGGTCCGGCCGCGAAGACCACTATTGCCGGGACTCTCGATGGTCATCGCTTGCAGTACGGCCCGCGCATGGATGCGTTGACGGCGAATAGCAAATACACGGTGGAGCTGCCTGATTTCGATGTTGCGCGTGCGCGCATTCAGGCCGACACGACCGGCGGATTTGTCACGATCTACGGCTACAACCTGCCACGTGTGACGGCGAAGACGTCGTATCAATCCAACGAGCTGCAGTTCAATGTGCTGTTCGAAGAGCAAACGCGTTCGCTCGGGGTCGGTGGGGATGTGGTGCTGCATCCCGAGCATAACGAGATGCATTTGCGCGGATTCGATCTCGCCGTGGGCCAGGCGACGTGGGGGCTGCCGCCAGGACGGCAAGCGACCGTGCAGTACACCAGCGAGTCGGTGACGGTAAAGGATTTCGTGGTGCAGCGGCCGTCGGGCGCTGGTCCAGGCCTTCAAACGTTGACGGCGAACGGCACGGTGGCCGTTGGATCGGCATCGGCGAATCTCGCCAACGATTTGAACGTGCGGCTCGACAACGTTCAGGTGAAGGACATTAACGATCTGTTGCTCGGCCAGCGTGCCATCACCGGCGTGCTGAATGGCAACGCCGACATTCGAGGCACGCGCAATGACCCGCGCGTTCAGGCCAACTTCGCGCTCACCGCAGGTTCCGTCCAGGGAGTGCAGTTCAACTCCTTTACCGGCAAAGCGAGTTACGAGGGTCGAGCCGCCGATGTCGACGTGCGGCTCGAGCAGACGCCGGCAGCCGTGTTGACCGCGGTCGGTACGGTGCCTGTGCCGAGCGGCCCCGGCACCGCGACGCGCACCGATCAGTTCAATTTCGACGTGAAGAGCACGCCGATCGACCTCGGCCTGTTCCAGGCTGCGACGACGCAACTGACGAAGATGACCGGACAGTTGCAGGCCACCGTGCATGTCGGCGGAACGATCGAGGCGCCGAAGCTGAACGGCCTCGTCGAAGCGATGAACGCCGGATTCGCCGTCAAGGACATGGGGGTCATCTACACAAATGCATTAGCGCGCCTGAACTTCGAGGGCGACCACCTCTTTGTCGAGCGCTTTCAAGTGTCGGACAACGACGGCGATCAGCTTGTGGCGATTGGCGATCTCGGCATCGTCCGCCGATCTCTTGGCGCGATGAACCTGCAGGTATCGGCGAATAATTTCAAGGTGCTCGACAACGCGCTCGGCCACGTCGAGATGAACGCCGATGTGCGTGTGACAGGCGATGCGACCAGGCCTGAGATTACCGGCGAGATCTCGTCCGACAACGCACGGCTCGAGGTCGACCGGCTCCTCGAGGAACTGACGCGCAACGCATACAGCACCGAGGCCACGACAGCGACGATCACCGAAACGCCGGGTCCGGTTGAACCGCCTGCCATTGCTCAGGCGACGCCTGTCCGCCCCGCGCAGGCGAGTCTTTACGATGCGGCGACGGTGAACCTGCGCGTCCGGTTGCCAGACGATCTCGTGCTGCGCGGCCGCGACATGCAAGCCAGCTTCTCTCGCATCGGACTCGGCGACATGAACGTGACGGTCGGCGGCGATCTGAACATTCGGAAAGATCCTCGCGCCGAGCCGGAGATCATCGGCACCGTGTCGGTCGTCCGGGGATATTACGATTTCCAGGGCCGGCGTTTCGACGTGCTGCGCGACAGCCAGATTCGCTTCCTCGGCAACAAGCCGGTCGATCCCGCTCTGCAGGTCTCGGCGCAGCGCATCATCTCCGGGGTGACGGCCATCGTGAATATCCGCGGGACGGTGCGGCAACCATCGGTTGCGCTCGCGAGTTCGCCTCCGATGGACGAGGCCGATGTGCTCTCGCTCATCGTGTTCAACCAACCGATCAATCAGCTCGGCGAAGCGCAGCGGCTCAACCTCGTCGAGCGCGCCGGCGCCATGGCGGCCGGCTACATCACGACTCCGCTCGCCGACTCGATTGCCAAGGCGCTCGACCTCGACCTCTTCGAAATTCGCGCGGCAGGCGGCATAAACGGCCAGCCCTCGATCGCGCTGGGACAGCAGTTCGGGTCACGTCTGTTCGTGTCGTTCAGACAGGATTTCGGGACGTCCGACCGAAGCGAGCTGTCGTTTGAATACCGCATCAGCGAGCTTCTCCGGCTGGTCAGCACCGTGGCACAGGGGACCCAGCAGTCTCATCGTACGCAGCGGGTGGACACGACCGGGTCGGATCTCATCTTTGTAATTTCCTATTAGAGGCGGCGCCCTTGTTGGGTTTCCAGACATTCGGGCCGGAATTCTGGTCAGTTCACCGCCCCGGAGCCTTCCAATCGCCACAGGAACGAGCACAAGGCACGACGGCAGGACCCTTGCTATGAAACCTGCCGGGAGCGTGGCATGGGTACCGATAACGTTTTCGAGTTGAACGCGACGCGGCAAGCGAAAACCGCCTCGCCCAACATTTTTATGCGCATCTTCACAGGCATAACCCGCGTGGTCGCGCGCGTCTGGTGCGGAGTGCACGGACACCTTATCCTTCTGCATTTCGAGCCCAACAAGCTCTCTTTGCAGTGCGGCCTGTGCGGGTACGAGTCAGAAGGCTGGGAGGTTGGCCGCCCGATGACCTCGCGCCGTCAGGCCGATAACCGCCAGGCTCGTCCGGGCCCTGAGCGCCGGCGTACGCTGCGGCCGTTGCCCTCGAGCGCGCGTCTGGCGTCCTAGATACGAATCGTAGCGATTCGCAAGCGGGCGTGACCCGCTTGCGCCTTCAGCAGGAGTGTGTAATGGAAAGCTTGGCGACGACCAACATGTGGCTGGCGATTCTGGCCGTAGTCAGCCTGCTTGAATTCTTGATGATCTGCGCGGCCGGGTTGTTCGCCTACAAGGCGTACCGCCAGGTGATGACGGTCGTCGAGCAGGTGCAGCGGACGCATATCGCGCCGGTTCGCGCTCGAGTGGACGCCATGCTCGACGAAGTGCAGATGCTCGTCGACAAGGTCAGGCACGTGCAGGCGTCCGTCACCGACGCGTTCAATCACGTCACCGGCGCCGGGACGGCCATTGCCGGATCGGTGAAGGCGAAAACGTGGCCGATCGCCGGCATCATCAGCGGTATCCGGTCGGCAGCCCAGAGTTTGAAGAACGGCAGGAACGACGACCCGCCTGTCGCGCGCTACGGGACGTAATTCGGCGGACATCGGCGCGGCGCCATGTAGGGTTTTGCGTCAGTCGAAACCGGCGAAATTCACAAATAGGCGGTTTTTTGTACGGTACAGCCGTTGCACCATAGCTGCGCGACCGGGTTCCTTTCCGGATTCCTCATACCGGCTCCCCTTGACTGCGCGGAGCAACCTATCAGCTCGGGAGGCGCCACGGGGCGCCTCCTCTCGCCACTTCGAAATGCATTAGCATGAGGTCATCACACCGAATGGCTGCGAGAGCGAAAACGCATTCGACCAACACCGCCGCGTCGGCGCCCGCGCCGTCGGTTCCGGAACGCCGCCAGGATCTTCAACCCGGATCGGCCGAGGTTGACGGATTTTCCGACGATTATCTTTCGGCCGTCGCGCACGACCTGCGCGGTTCGCTGAATGGCATCATCGGGTGGGCCGAGCTCATCAAGCGGAAAGCATTGAACGACGCCGGGAATGTTCGCGCGGGCGAGACGATTATCCGCCAGGCGAAACAGCAGCTCGAGTTGATCAATGAAGTGGTCGACACGTGGCGCCTTCTGTCGGGAAATTTGCAACTCAAGCTGGCGCCGGTGGATGCCAAAGAACTTGTCAACACGGCGGCCTACGCCTCGAAGGCATCCAATGCGAAAGACGTCACGTTTGATTTTCAGCTCGGCGCGCTGCCGGCGCCTTTATTGGCCGACGGAGCGCGGCTGCGCCAAGCCCTGATTGGATTATTCAACAGCGCGATTCATTTCGCGCCCGAAAAGGGCAGTGTGGAAGTCTGCCTGAAGCCCATCGGGAACACGACGGCGGAGCTGACCGTGCATGATGCGGGTGTCGGCATAGATGCCGATGCGCTGCCGTATCTGTTCAGCCGCCAGCGCCCGAAGGATCCCGGCAAACAGTCGGCCCGGTCAAAGTACGGGCGTGGCCTTGGCCTTATTCGCGACATCATCGATTTACACGGCGGCACAATCAAGGCGGAAACCGATGGTGGAACCGGCGTGACCTTCCGTGTCACGCTGCCGCTGCAGGCGGCGCCAAGCGCCGTACACGCCGACAAAGTACGCGAGGTGAAAGAGAGCTCGACGCGCGAATTGCGATCGCGCCTTGCGGGCACACGCGTGCTGATTGTCGACGACGATCCGGACGCGCGCGAAGTCGTCGCAGCGATTCTTCGTCATTACGGCGCGGCCGTGGTCGTGGCGACCTCGGTATCGACGGCGCTGGTGGCCCTGAAGCGCGAGAAGATCGACGTACTCATCGCCGATCTCGGCATGCCCATTGAAGACGGCTACGATTTGATTCGGCACGTACGAAGCTCTGAGTCGGAGAAGATTGCGCGGTTGCCGGCTGCCGCCCTCACCGCCTACACCACCGAAGAGGACCGAGATCGCGTTCTGGCCGCGGGCTTCCAGTTTCATCTCGCGAAGCCTGTCGATCCGGCTGTCCTGGTGGCGACAGTGGAACGTTTGAGGAGCGAGACGCTATCGGTGCATTAAAGTTGTACAACGCGGCGTTCTTCCGCACCTATTTCTTCCCGCTTTAAAACGTAATATCCTTCGCAGATTACTCAGGAGGAACGATGCCCGTTGAGCGAGCTGCCGGTGGTTCGAGTCTCATCGATGTGCTTGATCGTGTGCTGGACAAGGGCATCGTCATCGACGCGTGGGTTCGCGTGTCGCTGGTCGGCATCGACTTGATCACCGTCGAGGCGCGGGTCGTCGTCGCTTCAATCGACACGTACCTGAAGTATTCCGAAGCCGTTGGACAATCGGTCCCCGTCGCGCGGCCGGCACTCGAATCGCGCAACTATGATGAGCTTGCGGCTGAAAACGTGGCGCTGCGCGCCGAACTTGCGGCGGGCGCCGGCGCCGTACGACGGCCCGTCACGCGGCGGCGTCGAGAGGTATAGACTCTTCTCTACACGGTCAATCCTCCATGGCGAAAAAGATCAAAGCAACCGCGAAGGCTGAACCCAAAGCTCCGGTCAAGGACCGGCGAGCGGTTCCCCGCACGACGGGGCCGAAGCCGGTGCCGAAGCTTGCGCGTGACAGAGGCGCCGCAGCGCGCAAGAGCGAAGACGCGCGGGGACTGAGCGCCGACTCAGCACGCGGGAAATACGTATACTGCGTCATTCAGTCGGCCGACTCGTTGAAATTCGGCGCCGCCGGTATTGGAGACAATGGCTCTGAGATCCACACGATTCACTATCGCGATCTCGCTGCGGTCGTCTCCGACGTGCCGCTCGGCATTCTCGACTCGACGCGAGAGAACGTCCTTGCACACGAGCGCGTCAATGAAATCGTGATGCGCGATCACACCGTCATTCCGATGTCCTTCGGCACGATTTTCAAAACCAGGGACGACATCGTGCAGCTGCTGCGATCGGCGTACGACGCGTTCGGCGACGTGCTCGCGAAGATGCGCGACAAGATGGAGTTCGGCCTCAAGGTGTTATGGGATCGCGACTCGGTCGTGAAAGATATCGAAGACGAGGAAGAGGGCATCCATCGACTGAAGAACGAGATCGCTCTGCAAAAGGGGTCCACCTATTTCGCCCGCATGCAGTACGGCCGCGCCATCGACGCGGCACTGCAGTCGCGCTCGGAGCGCTACGGCTCTGAGATTCTCGATCGATTGCGCGACGTCGCTGTCGCGTCGCGCATCAACAAGCCCATCGGCGACAAGATGATCATGAACGCCGCGTTTCTCGTGTCGCGCGATCAGGAAACGGCGTTCGACTCGCGGGTGAAGTCGATTGCCGCCGAGCACGACAAGCTCACCTTCAAGTACACGGGCCCCTGGCCGCCGTACAACTTCGTCAATATCAGATTGAAACTGGAACGTGTCTGATGTTTCTTCTCGACAGCCTGCTCATCGGAGGCATTCGGTTCGTCCTCGATAAGGTGTCGACGATTGCCGAGCAGGAAATCAACGATCCCGAACGCCAGCGCGAGCGCCTGCTCGAAGCGCAGTTGAAGCTCGAAAGCGGCGAGATGAACGACGCGGAATTCGCCGCCATCGAAGCAGACGTGTTCGAGCGCATCCGCGAGATCAAAGCCCGCACCCAGGCAGAGGACACGGTCGTCGACGACGAGCATCGTATCGCCGGAGTTGAAATCTCCGTCGCCGATGACGAGTAGGTCGACCTCACCTGCCACCTACGTGTTCTGTCTCGTTCAGTCCTCCCGATCGCCCTCGCTCGGTGGCGCGCCCGAGAGCGTGCCTGGTGCCGGCGCTGCACGCATCCTTCCCATTGACCGCGAGGTGTGGGCGGTGGTCGCCGACGCGCCGCTCGATCGGTTTTCGAGCGAGCGGCTCGAGCAGGATCTTCAGGACCTCGAGGCGGTGTCGCGTCATGCGGTCGCGCACGCGGCGGTCGTCGAGTTTTTCTTCCGAACGTCCACAGTCATCCCGTTGAAATTGTTCACGCTGTTTTCGGGGGACGAGCGAGTCAAGTCACAGCTGGCGAGCCGCTCGGCGGCCCTGCGACAACTGTTCAGCCGCCTTCGAGGTCGCGAAGAATGGGGCGTCCGGATCACGGTCGACCGGTTGTCGTCCGATCTGACCGCGTCACGCCCGCTCGCGAGCGGGCGTGATTATCTCGCCATCAAGAAACGCCTTCTCGATGAGAGCGGCGCGCCGCCTCCGGCGGTCGTCAAAAAAGCGAACGCAGCACTGTCGTCTCTTGGTCGCATGGCTGCCGACGTTCGCAAGGAGACGTTCCCTGCGCCGGGCAGAAATCGTCCGTTCGTCATCGGCGCGTCGTTTCTGGTGCCGGCCAAAAAACGCGGCGCATGGAATAGGCACGTCGCAAAAATTGCGGCCTCGCTCGCCACACATGGCCATCGTCTCGAGCTCACCGGGCCCTGGCCGCCGTATCATTTCGCGAGCACAGAGACGTAATGGCCCGGCGCCTGCCCAAGCGATCGAAGCCAGCCGCGCGCCGATCGCACGATTGGCTCTTCCCCGAGACGGCGACGCCGTCAGGCATCGAGATCGAGTCGTCGCTGCTCGACGTCGTCGACAACGTGCTGAACAAGGGCATGGTGCTCAACGGGGATGTCATTCTCGGCGTCGCGAACGTCGACCTGATTTACGCGAAACTGTCAGTGCTGCTCGCGGCGATGGACAAGGTGGCCGGCGAGACGTTGTTCACAGCGATTGCCGCACCGCCGTCTCGCAAAAGAAAAAAGAAGAGAACGAGGACGTAAGTACGGATGTTGCAGAGTCAGTTGCATGGCAAAACCGACCACCTCAACCAATCCCAACTCAGATCCGCGCGACCGGGAGCCGGCCGACGAGGCGCCTGAGACGCCGTTAGACGAGCCACAGCCCGTGCCTGTTCAAGATCCACCGGTCAACGAACCTAAAGCGCCTTACACCGTGACCGGCGTCCAGATCGTGGGCGAGTCTACCCAAGACTGACTGTATCGGTTCCATACGTTCATTGGTCCGGCCTGTTCTCGGCTGTGCAGAGAACACGTGTAACGACCCGGGACCCCTTACAGGGGCGTGGCACGCAGCGTGCTTTCCAGCTGTCGGAACATTCTTCGGAGGTCACACTATGCTTTGGACAGTTTTTCTCGTCTTGATCGTGCTCTGGATGCTCGGCGTCGTAAGCTCATATACGCTTGGCGGCTTTATTCACGTGCTGCTCGTGCTCGCGGTCGTCGCGCTGCTGGTGCAGCTGATCCAGGGCAGGCGGGTGGTCTAATTGGAGGTGCGCGTGGAAAACCAAACGCAAATGTCGCGAGTTCTTGTCGGTGCTGCGCTCGGGGCTGGATTCGCCTTTCTGTTCCTTACCAGGAGCGGCCAGCGTCTGCTGGACTCGGCCGATCCGTGGCTGGACGGCATGATTCGCGACATGCAGCGCCTGAGGGGCGTGGCCGCGAAAGCGAGAGATGCGGTGGATGAAGGCCGGCGATCGTTTGCTGCGGTGCAGCAGCTGTCGCCATTCGGCAACAAGGACGGCGGGATCGCGTCGGAGACGAGCCACTAGGGAACTGGTGAACTGGTGAACTGGTGAACTGGTGAGCTGGTGAGCTGGCGATTGCAATCGCCAGCTCACCAGATCAAAAATGTCCCGATTAACTAGGCTTCCTCGACCCCTTCGTCTGCGTCGGCGTCGTCCTCATCGTCGGTATCGTCATCTTCGAAGTCTTCATCGGTTTCGGCCATCTCGAGCTCGTCATCTTGATCCTGGGGAATGGGCGAACCGGCGTGCTGATTGGGATCGGACGGGTTGTTCGACTTCTGCGGCATGGGCTAGTTACCTCCGGTGGGAATTACGCAAGAATGCTGCCTCCGCCGGTCCTGGTCGCAAATGAAATGCTGTTCGACGCGAGGTAGCCAACATGTTGCAAGGCGCTCTGGTCTTTCTGCTGGTCGGTCTCGTTGCCGCGCTGCTCGGTTTCACCACCATCGCGGGCGCGTCGTTCGCGCTCGCAAAGATTCTCGCCGGCATCTTCCTGTTCCTCTTCCTCCTCTTGCTTGCCTTGGCGTTGTTCTCGACGCGGCCGGCATAGCGCGAAACTGGAAACTAGAAAGTAAGTTTGAAACTTACTTTCTAGTTCTTCGTTTCCAATTTCACGTGCGTGGATCGCCCTTAGAACTTGAATGAGGGACCGACGCTCCAGCGCCAGAAATTCAAGTCGCCTTTGTGAAGCGACACGCCTGTGCCGGTATCCTGATCGCGCAGCGACTGGAAGTAACGGAGATCGACCCGAAGTCCGACGGCATCGGTAAAGAATGCCATCACACCACCGCCGAAGTTGTACGCGAAGTCATTCGCTCGGATGCGGTCGAAGAAATCGCCGTTTTTCGCCGTCGTCCTGAACAGGCCGATGCCGCCGGCGACGTAGGGGCGCACGCTCTTGCCGCTCGTGCCGCCGACCGGGATCGCGATAATGACGTTACCCATCACGTTGGCATGATGCACTTCCGGCGTCACCGACGTCCGCTCGATGAATTTGGGCGCGAACGTACCTTCGATTTCGCCGCCGAAGATGCCGCCGGCGGTGAAGGTGACAGAGCCGCCGTAGGCGAACCTGCTCGTGGGAAGATCACCCTTGAACAGCGACCCGACAAACGGCGTCAATGTAACGTCGGCGCGCGCCGGGACGGCAGATGAGAGCAAAAGAATGGCGGTTGCGACTATTGCTGAGAGTCGAAGTTTCATAAGCTGAGCACTCCTAGAGTTAGCGATCACAATCGAAGCGAGGGCGATTGCCCTTCTTCCCGTCGGAGACAGGGCCCGTTGCGTCGTCGCCCTGCGCTTTCCGAATGTTGTCATTGGCTTCCCGCACGTCTTGGTTCTCGTTCTTCTCGTTTTTGAAACGATCGGGGCCGGTGCGATCGGCTCCTGGTTCGTGCATGTTGTTCTCCTGATCCATTGGTTCACTCCCTTACGGGGTTGTTGTTACACGCACCGCGTTCGCCACGCTCTTCACGCCGCTGATCTGCATGGCGAGCTCGTTGATTTTCTGGCGTTCTGTTTCCGTCCGTACGGCTCCCGTGACGGTCATGTCCCCCTCGTCGATTGAGAAAGTGATTGCGCGGTTTTTCAAAGCAGGGTCCTGATCGATCGCCGCGCGCAGCATTTGTCGAATGACGACGTCACTGTCACTTTCCGCTTCGGCGGCCGGCGGTGAGGTCGGAGGCGTGGCACGAGGCTCGGTCTGCGGTTGGCTGCTTGCGACGGATATCGACGCCGATTGCGCGCTCGTCTGTTCACGGCACGCCAGCGATCCCGCGGCACCAATGCAACAGAGCGCCGCCAATACCCCAGATTGGTAACCACGGAAAGAGAACGCCATCGCCGCCATGACCAATGAGGTAGCAAAGATTGAACCGGTTTCCCCGTGACTGGCAATTAGGCAAAGTGTAGGGAAACTGGCCGTTTCGAATGCTGTTTGTCAGATATACACCAGCGAGAGATCTGGCATATGACTTGAAGTAGAGACATCGTAGAAGAATTGCGTATCAATCTTAGTGATCGGTTTATCAAGGAGGACTCGGCAATGTACGAACCACGCTATGAAGAAGAATCGGGCGGCGGCGGATTTTTGATCGGGCTGCTGTGCGGAACGGCGCTTGGCGCCGCGGTCGGGCTGATGTTCGCGCCAAAGGCGGGCGCCGAACTTCGCCAGACCCTGTACGAGTCAACCGGCGACATTCGGCAGAAAGCGTACGACGCATACGGACAAGCGACCGAGCAAGTGAACACGTACGTGTCGAAGGGCAAGCAGGCGGTGGAGCGCGGCCGCGAAGCGTTCGATAGCGCACGTCAGTCGGCGACCGGCCAGACCGGCACGGCGTCGGGTACGAACGACTTCGGACAGGCTCGGCAAGGCGTTAGCGACTTCAATCGGACGGGCGTCCAGCAATCGTAGCGCCCGGCTGGGCTTTCGGCCTCGACCTTCGGCAGGCTCAGGGCCGTCCTGAGCTTGTCGAAGGGACGGCTTCCTGAGCTTAAACCCTCCTATTTTCAATAATTTACTGTAGCAATTGACGACGGCATGGCACATGCATTCTGGCCATGGTCTGCCGAAAAGACATGAATTAGGTATTGTTTATATACATAGTGTAGTTTATTAGGACAACTCAGAGTTGGGAGAGTGAACACATGGCGACCCGCGTATTGATCATCGACGATGACCGGGATACCGCTGAGTTTTTGAAGTTGCTGGTCGAACCTCGCGGGGATCTGGCCCGGACCGCTTCCGACGCCGCCCAAGCTCGCGAAATCCTGCGATCGTGGCGGCCAGAAGTGGTGCTGATGGACCTGATGCTGCCCGATGCCGATGGCATCGACCTGCTTCGAGACTTCAAGGAAGCGAGTCCCGAAACGCAGGTCATCATGGTGACCGGGTACGGCAGTGTCCCCAAGGCCGTCGAAGCCATGAAGGGCGGCGCCTTCAGCTTCATCGAAAAGCCCGTCGATGCCGATGTCCTCCTCGTCATGCTCGACAAGGCGACCGAGAAGCTGCAGCTGTCGGCCGAGAACCGGCGGCTGAAGGAAGAGCTGCGCGAGCACACGAGCTTCGCCAGCATCGTTGCGCGCAGCGACAAGATGCGCCAGCTGTTCCACCTGATCAAGTCGGTCGCGCCAACCGATGCGAGCGTGCTCATCCACGGCGAGAACGGCACGGGCAAAGAGCTTGTGGCGAGCGCCATTCACGAACACAGTAAGCGGAAGAAAGGCCCGTTCATCAAGATCAACTGCGCTGCGCTCCCAAGTGAGCTGATCGAGTCGGAGTTGTTCGGCCACAAGCGCGGCGCTTTTACCGGCGCGGTGTCCGACAAAACCGGGCTGATGGAACTGGCCGATGGTGGCTCTCTGCTCCTGGACGAAATCGGCGAAATGCCGGCCAGCCTGCAGGTGAAGCTGCTTCGCGTGTTGCAAGATCGCGAGTTCCGTCCGGTCGGCGGCAGTCGTGTGATTCAGCCGAACTTCAGGCTGATCTGCGCGACCAACGTGAACCTGGACGCGGCGCTCGGCGAAGGCAAGCTGCGCGAGGACCTGTACTTCCGCATCAACACGGTTACGCTCGCCATCCCGGCACTTCGCGATCGCACGGAAGATATCCTGCTGCTCGCCGAGCACTTCCTCGATCGCTTCTCGGGACAGCATCAGCGCAACATCCGGACGATTAAGCCCGACGCTGCCAAAGCGCTGTTGCGTTACCGCTGGCCCGGCAACGTGCGCGAGCTCGAGCATGTGATCGAGCGCGCCGTGATCGTCGCAGAAGGCAGCGACATCACACTCGACGATCTGCCGCCGACGATTCGCGACGCCGAGCGGCTTCCGAACCAGACGGGCTTCGTCATTCCACCGCATCACACGCTGGAAGAAATCGAGAAGTTGGCGATTCTGCAGACGCTGGAGCGGACGCGCGGCAACAAGCGGAAGGCCGCCAGCATTCTTGGCGTCTACAGACCAACGCTCTACAACAAACTGAAGAAGTACAACTTGATCGAGACGACGGAGCGGGCACCGCGTGCCGCAGCACCGGCGGCAACGCCCGTGACGACGCCGCCGACGGCGCCTGTTCCACCGACGGCGTTTAAGGCGCCCGAACCGAGCAACTGATGGGATCGGTGATGTGGCGATAGGTGATTGAGCGATCGGTGGTCGCGGACCTGGAAATCACCCCGCGAAAGATACAAAGGCCGGCGCGGCCTCTCAGGTTGCGCCGGCCTTTTCATGAAGACGTCTCCTCCGCGAGCGTTAATGTCTCGGAGGGGTGTTGCCAGGCACAGGCCCGGAAGCGATATACTCCCTTTTCGCTATCGCTAACGCTGACGCCTAACTATGCCTAATGACATCCAAGTCGGCCACGGACGAGCCAGCGGTCTTGTCGACGTCCTCGACCGCATCCTCGATAAGGGGCTCGTCATTGCCGGCGACATCAAAATTTCGATTGCCGAAGTCGAGCTGCTGACCATTCGCATTCGCCTGATGGTCTGTTCGATCGACAAGGCCGAGCAGATCGGGCTCGACTGGTGGAAGCACGATCGGCATCTCTCGCAGGGCACACAGGCCCTGGCATCCGAGAACGAAGAGCTGCGCGATCAAATTCGCCGACTCGAGCGGCGGCTGGAGGCCGCGCCGGGCACTGCCCAGCGCGCGCCGAAGCTGCGCGCGAAGCGGCTCGACCGATAATCGTTACTTTCCCGGAGGCACATCAAGATGCCGATTGAACGAGCTTCAGGCGGATCAAGTCTTATCGACGTCCTCGATCGCGTTCTCGACAAGGGCATCGTCAACGATGCTTGGGTGCGAGTATCGCTCGTTGGCATCGACCTGATCACCGTTGAGGCGCGCGTGGTCGTCGCCTCGATCGACACCTATTTGAAGTATTCAGAGGCCGTCGGCGCATCGGTACCGGTTGCGCGTCCGGCCCTCGAGTCGCGAGCCTACGACGAGCTCGTCGCCGAGAACAAGGCGTTGCGGGCTGAAATCAGCAGCAACAGGGATAGAGAAAGAGTACCGGTGGCCAGGCGGCGTCGCACGACTCCCCGCGCCTGAATGATCCATGGCGACTGTTCGCGAGCCCGTGGCGACGGTGACGCTGTCGGCGGCAACATCGGACGCAAAGCTGGCGTTGCTCGAAGAATTCCAGCGATGCACTGACGCCCCGACTGCAGCGCAGCGTGCCTCGGAATGGCTCGTCGCTCACGCCGGCGCCGAGCGCACGCTCTTTGCGGCGCCCGACCACATGCGCGGCACGCTCTCCGCGATTGCTGGAGCAGGCGTGTCCCCTCGACAATTCAAACGCCTTTCGTTTTCACTCGACGAGGTTGGCCATCCGCTGATCAGCGCCCTCACCAACGGCAAAGAAATCACTCTGCACAATTCGCGCGACGTGAAAGTGTCGGTGTTTGGCAACAGCCCGTTCACTGCGGTGAAAATCGGTGGGAGCGACGAGGATCCCGCGCTCGGGCTGATGCTCATCAGCCCGGTTCCGGACGCGCCGGGCGGTAGCGTGCGGTGGCTCGCCAAGGTGCTCGGCCAGACGCTGTCGAGGTTGGAGCGCAGCGACGGACCGCTCGAAGACGATTCGCGGACGCGCCGCGAGCACGCGCTGCTCTTCAGCATCATCAACGCCGCGACCGACCCATTTCTGTTCACCAACATGGAGGGACAGCTGATCATCGCGAACGCGAGGGCGGAGATGCTGTTCACCGCCCCCGACGACGTCAGCGAAGGCCGGCGGCGCGCCGTGCAGCTGAACAACATGTTTTTCTCGGCGGCGCTGTCGTGCACCGCGTTGGGCGAAGGTGAAGCCGGGCGCCGCGAGCTGCTGCTGGTCGATCCCACTGAAGGATCGGACCTGCTGTACGAGCTCCTCAGCACGGTCGTCAGCGATCCGCGCGAGGGGACCGGTGTCGTCTCCATTCTCCGAAACATCACCGACCTGCGGCAGGCGACGCGGCAAATCGACGAGAACTACGCGAAACTCCGCGCGGCCGAAGTCGAAATTCGTGGCGAGCGCGATCGACTGAATCTCGTGATCGATTCGGTGGCCGACCCTATCATCGTGACTGATCAAGAGGGAGAAATCTCGCTGATGAACAACCCGGCGGAGCGGTTGTTTACCATGCCCACAGGCGCCGGCGAAGACGCGCAGCGGATTGTGCGCGCCAACGACGCGCATTTCACGTCGTTCGTATCAGGCCTGCTGTCAACCGGCTGGGAAACCACCCGGCGCGGCGAAATCGCACTGATCGATCCGAACACAGGGAAGCAGGTGCCGGTCGAAGCGCTTGCCGCGAAAATTCTCTCAGATATCGGCGAGCTGACAGCGATTGTCACGATTCTGCACGACCGCACCGAAGCCATCGAGCGCGTGCAACTGTACGAACAACTCAAGGAAGCATCGGAACAGCTGGAGGGCAAGGTTCAGTCGGCAACAGCCGAGCTCGCCAATCAGAACGAATTGCTGCGGCGTCAGGCGCTCGAACTCGAGCAGGCGTCGGCGGCGAAGTCGCAGTTCCTCGCCAACGTGTCGCACGAGTTGCGGACGCCGTTGAACGCGATTCTGGGGTATGCCGCCATGACTCTGCAGGGCGTGTCCGGGGAACTCGCGGCACCGCAGCGCCGCAATCTGTCGCGCATCGACGCGAACGCGCGCCACCTGCTCACCCTGATCAACGAAATTCTCGACATCACGCGCATCGAGGCTGGCCGCATGCCCATTCAGGTCGTGCAGTTCAGCCTTCCGGATCTGATTCGCGAGGTCACCACCGAGCTCGAGCCGATTATTGCGAAGTCCGGGCTTCAGATGAACGTGAAGGTGGCCTCCGATCTGCCGCCGCTCAAAACCGATCGACAGAAGGTGAAGCAGATCGTGGTGAATCTTCTCAGCAACGCGCTGAAGTTCACACCGAAGGGCAGCATCACCATCAAAGCGCAGATGATCGGCAAATATTCGATGGCGATCGGGGTCATCGATACGGGCATCGGCATCCCGAAAGCGGACCACATGAAGATTTTCGAAGATTTCCGGCAGGTCGACAGCACCCCCCGTCGCGCCTACGGTGGCACGGGTCTTGGTTTGTCGATTTGCCGTCGGTTGACGACCATGCTGAGGGGTACGCTGAAAGTGGAAAGCCGGCTGGGGCACGGATCGACATTCACGCTCACACTGCCAACAGTGCTGAAGAAGTGAGGTTGAGGCAAAGATACGATGCCGACAAAAAATAAGAACGAACCGCTGGTCCTCGTCGTTGACGATTTCGCCGACGCGCGCGAAATGTACGGCGAGTACCTCAAGTTCTGCGGATTCAGGGTCGCCGAAGCCCAGAACGGGGTCGAGGCCATCGACAAAGCCAAGCGACTGAAGCCCGATCTAATCCTGATGGATCTCTCCATGCCGGTCGTCGATGGATGGGAAGCCACGCGGCGCCTGAAGGCAGACGCGTCGACCAAGGGCATCCCTGTCGTCGCGCTTACGGGACATGCGATGGCCGGCCATTCCGAAAGTGCAAAAAGCGCCGGATGTGACGTGGTCATCACGAAGCCGTGCCTGCCGCACGACCTGATCAAAGAGATCAAAAAGGTCATTGGCGGTCCAAGCGCGTCGCCGAAGAAGCGAAGCACGGCGTGAAGAAAAAGCGCAGGGCCGCGCCTCGCAGGGCTGAGGCCTCGCGGCCGAGGGTGAAAAGAAAGCGCTCGACGAAGGTTGCGTCCACCCCCCCGGGGCAGGCCATGCGGTGGAATCCCGATCCCGAAGATGTGCAGAAGTCGGTGGTAAAGCTGGTGCTCAGCCTGGTCGAGTTCATCCGCAAGCTGATGGAGCGCCAGGCGGTCCGGCGTCTTGAAGAAAAAACGCTCACCTCGGAGGAAATTGAAAACGTCGGGATTGCGCTGATGAAGCTCGAAGAGACGGTCGTGCTCATCGCCAAGCGGTTCAAACTCGACCCGGAAGACCTCAATCTCGACCTCGGCCCCATCGGTCGGCTGCATTAAGACGCGTCAGTTCGTCCAACGCCTATACAACCCTTAGCCCTGAGAGGGCCCGGCGGGCAAAACGGGCCGAGGCACACAAGTTGCTGTGTAATCGCGCAGCATGCGTGGCACCCCGGCTGTCCTCCTCGCGTTTCTGGGCTCACTGCTCATCCTGACCGGTCCACGCTTGGCGGGGGCGCCAGCGCCGGCCCCGGCTTCTGCGGCTGAGTACGTCGCGATCGAACGTTTTCTCACAGATATCGAGAAGCCGCCCGTGGCGTACCAGGCGCGGCGCCGGATGGAGGCCTCGAGCTCGAAGCTGAATGAATCGGCGTGGATGGAAGCGGCCACGGCGTATGCGCCCGGCAAGGGTTTCAGCTACCACATCGTGGCGCAGGGCGGCTCGGAGCGCATTCGCAATCGCGTGCTGAGCAAGGTACTCGAAGCCGAGCAAGAGAATTCAGTGCCGCGGGAATGGTCCAGGGGCGTCCTGTCGCGCGATAACTACGAATTCAATCTGAACGGCCGTACCTCCGATGGATTGATCAAGGTTCAGCTGAATCCGCGCCGCCGTGATTCACGGCTCGTAGAAGGCATGGCCGTTCTCGCTCCTCACTCCGGCGACCTACTGAAAGTGGAAGGACGACTGTCAAAATCGCCGTCGTTCTGGGTGCGATGGGTTGACGTCTCGCGCCGCTATGCGTCGATCGCCGGATCGGTGATGCCCGTGTCGATCGAATCGACCGCCGATGTTCGCATTGCCGGCGTCTCGAAGTTCGCGATGAGCTACGAGTACCAAACGATCGACGGTCAAGCTATAACCTCCACCGTTCCCCGGATCCTGGCTGCCCGATAACCGCGCCGTATTTTTATGCCCGTTCGCTCGCCTATGTAGAATGAGCGAATGGTCGAAGACCTCAACCCGCAGCTCGAGCAGATGGCCGACGAGTCGATGGTGCGGAACCTGGCCGCGCAAGCCGTGGCGATCTGGCCGCAAGAGCGCGAGCTGTTCCTTCGCGATCCGATCCCTGCGCGTGGACGCATCCTCGATGCTGGATGCGGCACCGGTGAGATCTCGTCACGGCTCGCCGAGCTCTTTCCAAAGGCGACGGTTGACGCCGTCGACATTATCGATGCGCATCTCGATCGTGCGCGAAGGACGCATGCGCACCTGGCCGACCGTTTACGTTTCGCGCATGGCGACGTCTTCCGCCTCGAGTTTCCTGATGAAACGTTTGATCTGACCGTGTGCCGCCACGTCCTGCAGGCGATTCCGCATGCCGATCGCGTGATCGCGGAGCTGGCTCGCGTGACACGGCCGGGCGGCCGGCTGCACCTCATCGTTGAGGACTACGGCATGATCCACATGTCGCCGACGCGGCTCGACGTGGACAGTTTCTGGAATGAAGTGCCGTGGAAATTCGAGCGCGCGACGGGAACCGATCTGCACATCGGGAGGAACGCGTTCGCGATCGTGGCCGGCTTGGGACTCGCCGACGTCAGGCTCGATTATGTCGTCGTCGATTCGCTGCGCGTTCCGCGCGAGATTTTCGCGCAGATCTGGGAGGCGTGGCGTGACGGGTATTCGGATGCCATCGCCGAACATTCGACGTTCACGAAGCCGCAAGTGCTCGAGTTCTGGGACGACATGATCGCGTGTATCCGGAATCCTCGCGGATACGCCGTGTGGCAAGTTCCCGTCGTCCGCGCGAGGAAGCCGTTGTCGGGCGTATGCTAAGGACGTGGGCCACATCGAATTTCTCCTGAACGGCCAGACCATCCGCGTCGATCACCCGCCGCTTCACTTGACGCTGCTCGATTTCATCCGCGCCCGCGGCCTCACCGGCGCGAAGGAGGGCTGCGCGGAGGGGGAGTGTGGCGCCTGCGCGGTTGCTGTTGTCGAGGAAGACGCCAGCACCGGCCGCAGCGCGTTGCGCGTGGTGAATAGTTGTTTGATGTTTCTTCCGATGGCGGCGGGCCGCGAGATTTTCACGGTGGAGTCGCTTGCGGCAGAGGGTGAATTGTGTGACGCACAGCGTGCGATGGCTTCAGGCGGCGGCTCGCAGTGCGGATACTGCACGCCGGGGTTCGTCGTCAGCCTTTTTGCCGAGCAACACCGTCCCGACCGCGTCGGAGCGTGCGACACGATGGCGCTCGCCGGCAACCTCTGCCGCTGCACCGGCTATCGTCCCATTCGCGACGCGGCGCAGTCGCTCGGCCCGGCGCCCGCAAGCCCGTTCCTGGCGCGTCTGCAGCAGCCGACGAAGGAGCTCGATGGGTTCGATGTTCCTGGGTTCTCACGTCCGACGACGGTCGACGCCTGTCTCTCCATTTTGAAAAGCGATCCTGACGCGAGGCTGGTGTCCGGGGCGACCGACATGGGCGTCGAAGCGAACGTGCAGCACCGGCGATGGTCCCATCTGGTCAGTGTCGAAGCCATCGACGAGCTTCGCGGGTTTTCGGACACGCACGATGGTGTGATGATCGGAGCGGGGCTGCCGCTGAATGAAATCGGGCGCCTCTGGCGTGACGCGCCCGACGTGTTCCGCGAGTGGCTCGCGTTGTTCGCCTCGCCGCTTATCCGCAACAGGGCGACGCTGGGCGGCAACCTCGCCACGGCATCGCCGATCGGCGATGGGGCCCCCTTGCTGCTCGCGCTGGACGCGAAGGTGCACATCGCGGCCCAGGCCGGGCGGCGCACGGTGCCCCTCGCGTCGTTTTTCACCGGCTACCGGGAAACCGCGATGAGCGCCGGCGAAATACTTACGGCGGTCGAGATCCCCAAACCCCTGCCACAGTTCGTGCGCTTCTACAAGATCGCCAAACGGCGTCTCGACGACATCAGCACGGTTGCCGCGGCGATGGCGCTCGACCTCGACGCTGCTGGCCGCGTTCGCCGCGCGCGATTTGCATTGGGCGGTGTGGCCGCGACGCCGATGCGCATGATGGAGGCCGAGAACGCCGTCGTCGATCAACTCTGGAACGAATCCGCCGTCGCGCGTGTGCAGCGCGTGTTCGATCGCGTGCTGCAGCCGCTGAGCGATCATCGCGGCTCCAAGGAGTATCGCCTGGAGGTGTCGAAGAGCCTCGTCGAGAAATATCAGTGGGAGCTGCGGGCCTGATGAAACCGTCCAGCACCGGCCAGCCCGTTCCGCACGAAAGCGCCCGAGGACACGTCACAGGCGACGCGCTGTATGTCGACGATTTGCTCGGCCGATTCCCGAATCTGCTGCATGCGTGGCCTGTCCTCGCGCCGCATGCGCATGCGCTCGTGACGCTGCTTGACGTGTCGCCTGCCCTTGCTGAAGCGGGTGTGTTCTCGGTGCTTTCGCAGGCCGACGTTCCTGGCGAAGGGAACACGGGCGCCAATCGTCACGACGAGCCGTTGTTCCCGACGGAAGTGATGTTTCATCACCAGCCAGTGGCCTGGGTGCTTGCCGAAACGCTGGAATCGGCGCGGCGGGGCGCTGCCAGGGTCGTCGTGGAGTATCAACCGTTGCCTGCGGTGCTCACCATCGAGCAGGCGATCGACGAGGAGAGTTTTCTCACCGACGAGCATCGTATCGCCGATGGCGACGTCACGGTCATCGACAACAGTCCGCTTCAGTTCAGCGGCGAACTGCACCTCGGAGGCCAGGAACATTTCTATCTCGAAACACAGGCGTCGCTCGCATGGGTCGATGAAGCCGGGTTCGTCGCCATCCATTCGTCGACGCAACATCCATCCGAGACGCAAGAGGTGGCGGCGCGCGTGCTGGGCGTGCCACGCGCCCACGTCACGGTCGAATGTCTTCGTATGGGGGGCGCGTTCGGTGGCAAGGAAGTGCAGGCCAACTCGTACGCGGCCGTCGCCGCGCTGGGCGCATGGAAGACGGGCCGGCCGGTGCGCGTGCGCCTGACGCGCGAGCTCGACGTCGCCCTCACCGGCAAGCGTCATCCCTACCTGCTCCGCTACTCGGCAGGCTTCGCGACCGACGGCAAACTTCACGGACTGCGTGCGCAGTTGTACTCCGATGGAGGTTGGAGCCTCGATCTCTCAGAGCCCGTTATGTGGCGCTCGCTCTTCCACGTGGACAACGCCTACAAGCTCCCTGCCGTCGAGGTGACTGGCCGCGTCTGCTTGACGCACAAGACATCGCAAACCGCATTCCGGGGATTTGGCGGACCGCAGGGCATGCTGGTGATTGAAGAAGTCCTGGCGCAAGCCGCGCAGCGCCTCGGTCTTCCGGCCGATGTTGTGCGGGAACGCAACTTCTATCAGGAAGGCGACGTCACGCACTACGGCGAGCGCGTGGGCGAACCGTCGCGCATGCACGTGATCTGGAACGAGCTGAAAGCGTCGAGCGAGATCGAGAAACGGCGTGCCGAGGTCGTCAACTTCAATACCAGGCATCCCCATCAGAAACGCGGCATCGCCATCACGCCCGTGAAGTTCGGCATCTCCTTCACGGCGCACTTCTACAACCAAGCCGGTGCCCTGGTGCTCGTCTATCGGGACGGCACGGTTCAGGTGAATCATGGCGGCACCGAGATGGGCCAGGGACTGTTCACGAAGATCCTTCAGATCGCCGCCGGTACGCTGGGTGTCAGCATCGCGCACGTGCGCATGATGTCGACGCGCACCGACAAAGTTCCAAACTCGTCGGCTACCGCGGCATCTTCGGGCACCGATCTCAACGGCGCCGCCGTCGCCGATGCGTGCGTGCAAATCAAAACACGGCTGGCCGAGGTCGCGGCGGCGATCTTCGAGTGCGATCCCCTGGCGGTCCTCTTCGACGACAGCGTCGTCTCCGCCGGTGGAAAGTCGATCGCGTTCGCGGCGTTGTGCGAGATGGCCTACAAGCAGCGGATTCCGCTCTTCGCGCAGGGGTACTACCGCACGCCAGACGTGCACTTCGATTTCAAGCTCGCGCGGGGAAAGCCGTTCCATTACTACGCCTACGGCGCGGCGGTCTCGGAGGTCGAGATCGACGGATTCACGGGAGCGTATCGGTTGCTGCGAACGGACATCTTGCAGGACGTCGGCGATTCAATCTCGCCGATTGTCGATCGAGGGCAAATCGAAGGCGGTTTCCTGCAAGGCGTCGGCTGGCTCACGCTCGAGGAGCTGTTGTGGGACGCCACGGGGCGAGTGAGTACCGGCGGTGCCTCGACGTACAAGCTGCCATCGTGGTCCGAAGTGCCCGACATCTTTAACGTCGAGATGCTGCCGGGGGCGACGCAGCCTGGGGTCGTCGTGGGCAGCAAGGCCGTCGGCGAACCGCCGCTGATGCTCGCCTTTTCGGTCCGCGAGGCGCTGCGTGAGGCCGTGTCGGCGTTCGGGCATGGCGACGCGGTGACCTTCGACAGTCCGGCGACCCCCGAGCGCATCTTTTTCGCGTTACGGCGCGTGCGCACGGAACGTCCAGCGCTGAAATGACTGCCGCCGGTCCCCAGCTGTTTCGGGCGGCAATGTTCCACACGCCCCGAAATCCTTTCAAGTTCGACGCCGGCGATCCCAGAGCGCTCGTATGCCACGAAGACGGCGGGCTGCTCATCGACGAGGGCCGCATTCTTGCGTCCGGAGACTATGACGTGGTGCGCGCTGCGCATCCCAGTGCCGCAACGACCGACTGGCGTGGGGGATTCCTGCTGCCGGGCTTCATCGACACGCACGTTCACTTTCCTCAGCTGCGAATCATCGGGGCGCTCGGCCGCACGCTGCTGGACTGGCTGGAACATGTGGCGCTTCCCGAGGAAGTTCGAATGTCGGGCGTCTCGTACGCCGCCGACACGGCTCGCCAGTTTCTTCGCGCGCTCGCTTCGCACGGGACGACGACCGCGCTCGTCTTTGGCGCGCACTTCGCGACCGCAACTGCCGAGCTGTTCGAGGCAGCGACCGCATCCGGCTTGCGCATCGTCTCCGGTCTGGTCGTGTCCGATCGGCGGCTTCGGCCAGAGCTGCATCACAGCCCGGAGCAGGCCTACCGCGAAAGCGAGCAGTTGATTGAGCGATATCACAAACGCGGACGTCTGCTGTATGCCGTGACGCCTCGCTTTGCGTTCTCGACGACCGAGGCCATGCTCGAGGTGTGCCAGCAGCTGCTCGCCGAGCACCAGGACGTCATCATGCAGACCCACATCAACGAGAACCTCGCTGAGGTCGCGGAACTGTCCCAATTATTTCCGTGGGCAAAGGATTATCTGGCGATCTACGACCGGTATGGGTTAACCACCGACCGGTCAGTGATGGCTCACAGCATTCACACGACACATAGCGAGCTCGAGCGGATGGCGGCGGCAGGCACAGCCGTCGCACATTGTCCGGGAAGCAACGCCGCACTCGGCAGCGGCATTTTTCCTTTGGCTCGCCACATTGAGGCGGGCGTCACGTGCGCGCTCGGTAGCGACGTTGGCGGCGGCATCGGATTCGGGATGATGAAAGAGGGTTTGCACGCGTACTTGATGCAGCGGCTCGCGCCCGTTCCATACGTGCTCGACGCTGCGCGTCTGCTGTATTTGATTACCCTGGCGGGGGCAGAAGCGCTCGATCTCGATCACGAAATCGGCGACTTTCGCCCGGGCAAGAGTGCCGACTTCGTCTACGTAAAGCCACCCCGGGACAGCGTGCTGGCATCAGTCGTTCGTCACGCCGACACGCCGAATCAAGCGCTGTCGTCGCTCGTCACGATGGCCGGCGCGGAAAGCGTCTGCGAGGTTCGCGTGGCTGGAGATATCGTCTATCGAGCGGAGCAGCCGTGACGCTCGACGAGGTAAACGCAAGCGATCACGCAGGTTTCATCGAACGCGTCGGGTGGGTGTTCGAGCACTCACCGTGGATCGCCGAGCGCGCCTGGGCAAGAAAGCCGTTTCGATCGCTCGATGAGCTCCACGCCGAGATGACCGCGCAGATGGCGGCCGCCAGTCCCGACGAACAGCTTTCGCTGTTACGCGCCCATCCGGATCTTGGCGCGCGGATAAAAATGAGCGATGCATCGACCAACGAGCAGGCCGGGGCCGGTCTCGATGGCCTGACGTCTGAAGAGCTTGAGCGCCTTCAACGGCTCAATGCGGCGTATCGCGACAGGTTCGGCTTTCCCTTCTTATATGCAGTGAAGGGCGGCACGAAGCACGATATCCTCAAGGCGCTCGAGGCCCGCTTGCCGTCGAGCCGCGAGCAAGAGCTCGCTGAGGCGCTGCGTCAGGTCGCCCGCATCGCGCGATTCCGGCTGGAGGAACTCATCTCGTGAATCGATTTGCCAGCGGTCCCAAAAGGCACTACTACGGCAAGGGCGATGTCATCGTCTATCGGCTGAATCGCACGGGGAAATTGCCGGCAGGCAGGAGCCCTGTATTCGGCGCCAGCGTGTTGATGCTCCTCTACGGTGATGCGTTCTGGCAGACGTACACGACGGGGGACAACACGAAGCTGATCGCGACCGATTCGATGAAAAATTTCATCCAGCGCGAAACGATGAATTTCGGCGGCCATGATCTCGAAAGCTTCTGCCGGTTTCTCGGGGAAAAATTCCTGCGTACCTATCCGCAGGTTGAAGGCATACAAGTATCGGCCGACGAAATTCCTTACGCGTCGATCGGCGCGACACCGGCGTTCGCGCCGGCTGGACCGGAACGCGCGTTTGCCCGCATCGAGCTTGGTCACAAGGGACTGATCGAGGCGACATCGGGATTGAAAGGATTCAAGCTGCTTCGACTCGGAGGCAGTGCCTTCAAGGGGTTTGTGCGCGACCAATATACGACGCTGCCCGACCTGAACAACAGGCCGCTGCACATGTGGCTCGATCTCGATTGGACCTACACGACGGCAGAAGCGGCGTTTAATGTTGGCGCGGTCACCCATCGCGTCCGCCAAATCGTGCGAGATGTATTTGCGACGTTTGAGTCTGGAAGCATCCAGCAGATCATTTATCAGATGGCGACGACACTGCTGGCCGATATCACCTCGATTGCCGAAGTGCGTCTCGAGGCAAACAATCGCACGTGGGATACGATTGCCGAGCAGGGCGACGAACTGGGCATCTACACCGACGCGCGCCCCCCGTATGGGTGTCTGGGACTTACGCTGAGTAGAGATGGGGGTAAGGGGTGAGGGGCAAGGGGTAATGGCGCGGATTTCGACTCACGTACTCGATATCGCACGCGGCGTGCCGGCGCAGGGCATTGCGGTCGAGCTGCACCTTGTCAAAGGTGCCGAGCATCGATTAATCGCCGCGGTGACGACGAATGCGGAGGGCCGTACCGACGAGCCGCTCGCGTCCGGCGATGCGCTGGACACCGGAATTTATGAGCTCACGTTCCACGCGGCCGATTATTTTCATCACATCGGCGTGCCGATGACCGATCCGCCGTTCCTTGGCGTGGTCATCATTCGCGTCGGCATCGCCGAGCCTTCGGGTAATTACCACGTGCCGCTGCTGCTTTCGCCTTACGGTTACAGCACCTACCGCGGAACATGACGTCAATTGAACAAGCGGGCGCAGTCGTCCGTTGGTGCCGCCAGCTGGCCACGTTTTCCGAGAATCGCGGCGATACAACGCGTCGGTTTCTCACCAAACCCATGCGCGACGTGCATACCGCGCTCGCGGCCTGGATGGCCCGAGTGGGGATGACCGTACGAGTGGACGCCATGGGAAATATCCGCGGTCTGTATCCCCCGGCGGTTTCGCCCACGCCCGCGTCCGCCGCACCGCGTTTGTTCATCGGATCGCATCTCGACACCGTGCCGAATGCGGGTGCATTCGATGGCATTCTCGGCGTCGTCATGGGCGTCGCGCTCGTCGAGCTGCTCAGAGACAAACATTTTCCTTTTGGCATCGAAGTGATTGGTTTCTCAGATGAAGAGGGTGCGCGTTTCGGCACGCCATTCCTGGGAAGTCTTGCGTTGGCAGGCAAGGTCGATCCGGGACTGTTGGCGCTTTGCGATGATCAGGGCCGGACGGTTCGTGACGCGATTCGCGATTTCGGACTGGAACCGAACCGCATACCGGACGCAGCGGCCCCAGCCAACTCGATCGGGTATCTCGAATTTCACATCGAGCAGGGTCCGGTGCTCGAGGATCTGAATCTTCCGCTCGCGATCGTGGACGTGATCGCCGGACAAAGCCGAACCGCCGTCACATTTACCGGCATGGCTGGCCATGCCGGTACCACGCCGATGACACTGCGCAAAGATGCGCTCGCGGCGGCCGCCGCGTGGATGATCGAAGTCGAGCGCGACGCGACGACAACTTCGGGACTGGTCGCAACTGTTGGGCGCATCGAGGTAGAGCCCGGTGCCGGAAATGTCATTCCTGGGCGTGCCACGCTGTCGCTCGACGTGCGTCACCCTTCGGATGAAATGCGAAAGGCCGCGCTGGAACGCTTATCGAAGAGCGCTGACGACATTGCCTCAGGCCGCGGGCTGCACGTCGCTTCCGAGCCGAAGCTCGATCAAAACTCGGTGCCAATGAATCCGACAATCGCCTCGATGCTCGATCGGGCCGTCGAACAGGCGGGTTTTTCGGCACGTCGCATGACGAGCGGCGCCGGACATGATGCGATGGTGGTCGCCGGCCGAATGCCGGCGGGGATGATGTTCCTCAGATGCGAGAAGGGCATCAGCCATCATCCGTCTGAGAACGTGCGTGACGCCGATGTCGCGGCCGCGCTAGAGGCTGGATTGAAGTTTCTCGACGAAGTGGCGCGAGCACAGCATGGGTAGCGTGGTTATTCGCGGTGGCACCGTGATCGAGGCAACCGGGCGCCTCCGAGCCGACGTCCGCATCGAGGACGGCCGCATCTCCGAGTTGGGACCAGAGGTGACTGGCGGCCACGCCGAGGAACTCGATGCACGCGGGCTCTTCATTTTTCCCGGCGGCGTCGACATCCATGTGCACTTCAACGAACCAGGTCGCACCGAGTGGGAAGGCGCGGCGACGGGAAGCCGCGCGCTTGCGGCCGGCGGCGGCACGCTGTTCTTCGACATGCCGCTGAACTCCACTCCCTGCACCTTGAATGCGGGCGAAGTCGATCGCAAGCGGAAGGCCCTCGAAGAGTCGTCGATTACCGACTTCGGTTTGTGGGGCGGCCTCGTTCCAGGCTCTGTTGGCGACATGGCCGAGATGGCTGAGCGAGGTGTCGTCGGATTCAAGGCGTTCATGTGCGATTCCGGCCTGCCGGAATTTGCGTTCGCCGACGACAACACGCTGAGAGATGGGATGGTAGAGGCGGCCCGCCTGAGCCTACCCATTGCCGTTCACGCAGAAAGCGAAGAGATGACGCGACGATTGTCGCAGTCGTTCGGTGGATCGAGCGTCACTGACTTTCTGGCTTCTCGTCCGGTAGCGGCGGAGGTCGAAGCCATCGGTCGTGCCGTCGATCTCGCACGAGAAACAGGGGTGAAGCTGCACATTGTTCACGTCAGTTCGGGCAGCGGCGTTGCGAGAGCGCTCGAAGGGCGAGCGCAGGGCGCCGACGTGTCGATCGAAACGTGCCCGCATTACCTGTTCTTCACAGACCACGATTTCGCGCGCCTGGGCGTTCTCGCCAAATGCGCACCGCCACTGCGCGATGCGGACGAGCATGGAAAACTGTGGCACGAGGTACTGGAAGGGCGCGTGGATATCGTCGCGTCGGATCATTCCCCGACAGACCCATCGCTGAAAAAGGCGAAAGATTTCCGACGCTCGTGGGGCGGCATCGCCGGCGTTCAGTCCACGCTGGCTGTGCTGCTCGAGCGCGGCCACGACGGGCGCCGATTGCGCTTCGAGCGCATTGCCTCGTTGCTGGCGGGACGTCCGGCAGAGCGCTTCGGCATTCGCAATAAGGGATCGGTGGCAGTGGGAAATGACGCCGATCTCGTACTGGTCGATCCTTCCATCGACTACAACCTCAGCCCCAACGACCTGCAGCAGCGGCATAAAATGAGTCCGTATCTGGGCGCGACATTCGGTGGTGTCGTGCGCCGAACGCTGCGGCGCGGAGAGACGATTTTCGCTGAAGGAAAAATTACGGCGAGCACCAAAGGCCAATATGTCCGACCTCATCATTGAAGCTGGCCCGTACAAGTTCCGGGGCCGGATGGAAACCGAAAAGGCGCCGCTGACGTGCGCGGCGTTTCTCAAGCTCCTGCCGTTCAAGCAGAACCTGCTTCATGTGCGCTGGAGCGGTGAGTCGACGTGGGTGCCGCTGGGCACTCTCAATGTGGGTGTGCCGCCGGAGAACGCGACGGTGTATCCACTGCCCGGGGAAATTCTCTTGTACCCCGGCGGCCTCAGCGAAACCGAAGTGCTTATCCCGTATGGACGCACGCAATTCGGGAGCAAGGCCGGACTGCTCGCCGGCAATCACTTTCTAACAGTCGTCTCCGGCAACGAGCATCTGCCAGACCTCGGCCGGCTCACGCTATGGGAAGGCGCTCAACCGATCCTGATCGATATCCTCGAGGACTGACGATGAATGACTGACGGCAACTGGTTCGGCCACCCTCGCGGCCTGTCGACCCTCTTCTTCACCGAGATGTGGGAGCGCTTCAGTTACTACGGCATGCGCGCCATTCTCGTGCTGTTCATGACCAACGCGGTGGCGACTGGCGGCATGGGACTGGACGATGTGACGGCGACCGCGATCTACGGGCTCTACACCGCCGCTGTCTACATGGTCGCGCTGCCGGGTGGTTGGATTGCCGATCGCGTGCTCGGCCTGCGGCGATCGGTCTTCTATGGCGGCTGCGTGATTGCGGCCGGCCATTTCACGCTCGCGATTCCCTCAACGACTGCGTTCTACGTCGGGTTGATGCTGATCGTGATCGGCACCGGTTTGCTGAAACCGAACATCAGCGCCGTGGTTGGCGATCTATATCCCGAAGGCGGAGCCCGCCGCGATGCCGCTTTTTCGATTTACTACATGGGCATCAACGTCGGCGGGTTTTTTGGCCCGCTCATCTGCGGCTTCCTTGGAGAAACGATCAACTGGCATCTGGGCTTCAGCGCGGCCGGCATCGGGATGGTGGCCGGACTCGTGCAGTATCAGCTCGGTGCCAGACACCTGGGGACTGCCGGATTACTCAAGGACGATCCGCCGGCAGTGGCGCTGCGCGCGCAGGCGCGACGCAGCTTGTACCGCTCGCTGGAGGCGATGTTCGGCGTCGTGCTGATCGTTGCGGTGCTGCAGTCGGTCGGCGCGATTCATCTCACGCTCCTTGGTTTTGTCGACTACACCGGCATTGTCATCGTCGGTATTGCGGCTGCCTTTCTGCTGTATGTGACGTGTTTCTGCGGTCTGACGCTCGTCGAGAAAAAACGCATCGGCGTGATTGCCGTCTGTTTCCTTGCCGCGGCATGTTTTTGGTCGGGCTTTGAACAAGCCGGCTCATCGATGAATCTGTTCGCCGAACGCCTGACGAACCGGATGATTGGCGGCTGGGAAATGCCGGCGAGCTGGCTGCAATCAGTGAACTCGCTGTTCATCATTCTACTGGCGCCCGTCTTCAGCGCGATGTGGCTCGCGCTTGGGTCGCGCAGTCCGTCGATCCCTGCGAAGATGGCGCTTGGCCTCATACAGCTTGGCGCCGGCTTTGCGGTGATGGCCTGGGCATCGATGTACGCGGGTCCCGAGCACGCCGTCGGTCCCAGCTGGCTCGTCGCGACCTATTTCTTTCACACCACCGGCGAGCTGTGTTTGAGTCCAATTGGACTCAGCAGCATTACGAAGCTTTCACCCCACCGCTACGTCGGCCAGATGATGGGGATTTGGTTCATGGGCGCCGCCCTTGGCAACCTTGTCGCTGGCCGCGTTGCTGGGCTCATCGAATCGCTGCCGCTGCCACAATTGTTCGGCGCCGTCACGCTGTTCTCGGTCGGCACCGGCCTGTTGCTGCTCCTCTTCACGAAGCCGCTGAAAAACTGGATGGGTGGGGTCGAGTAATTGTGAGCAGAGAGGCCGCCGACTTCGTCGAGTTGCACGAAGACCTGTCGGGCAGCCCGCTCTGGAATCCCGATCTCGCGCCGACTCGCCTCTCCCAGCGCACCTGGTCCACCTATCACATCGCCGCGTTGTGGATCGGCATGAGCGTCGTCATCACCACTTATACGCTCGCATCCGGTTTAATGCAGCAAGGCATGTTGTGGTGGCAAGCGATGCTCACGATTCTGCTGGGGAATTCGATCGTGCTCGTCCCGATGATCCTGAACGCGCACGCCGGCACCAAGTACGGCGTGTCGTTTCCGGTGCTCTGCCGGGCGGCGTTCGGTGTGAAAGGCGCGAATGTTCCGGCCATTCTCAGAGCGCTCGTCGCTTGTGGATGGTTCGGCATTCAGACGTGGATCGGGGGGCTCGCGCTGAACACGCTGCTGGTCGCGGCGTGGCCCGCGTGGGCGAGCGTTGGATTCGGCATCTGGGTCTCGTTCTTCGTATTCTGGCTGGTGCAGGTGTCGATCATCGTCCACGGGCTCGAGGGCATCAAGAAACTGGAAGGCTGGTCCGCGCCTTTGCTGCTTGCCGGCGGCGCGTTGTTGCTGGGGTGGGCGATCGTTCGCGGCGGGGGGCTTGGCCACATCCTGAGTGAATCCGTCCGTTTGCAGCAACGGCACGTGCCGTTCCGGCAGTTGTTTCCGGCCGCGGTTACCGCAAACGTCGGCTACTGGGCGACGCTTAGCCTCAACATTCCCGACTTTACGCGCTACGCACGCAGCCAGCGATCGCAGGCGACAGGGCAGGCGCTCGGCTTGCCCGCGACGATGACGGCGTTTGCGTTTATCGGTGTCGCCGTCACGAGTGCGACCATCGTGCTGTTCGGCGAAGCCATCTGGGATCCGGTGGCGCTCGTCGCGCGCATTGGCAGCGTTCCCGTCATCATCTTCGGCGCGCTCGTCATCATGCTCGCTCAATTGACGACAAACATGGCGGCCAACGTCGTGTCGCCGGCCAACGATTTTTCCAGCCTGGCGCCGCGGCGTATCGATTACGTGAGGGGCGGCCTTATCACTGCCGCCCTCGGTATTGTGATGATGCCGTGGAAGCTATATGCGGACGCCGCCGCCTACATCTTCACGTGGCTGATTGGCTACTCGAGCCTCATGGGCGCCATCGGCGGCATCCTGATTGCTGACTACTGGATTCTCCGCCGGCGGAGTTTGTCGCTTGCCGATCTCTTCAAACTCGACGGCTGCTACAGGTACCAGAACGGTGTGAATCGTCGCGCGATGATGGTTCTGGTCCTCTCGATTTTGCCGGTCGCTCCAGGGTTCCTTCGAGCCGCCGTCACGCCCGGCGGTGTTGTCCCGAACCCTTCAATCTGGGACCAGGTATACACCTACTCGTGGTTTGTGACGTTCGGCCTCAGCTTCGCGTTATATCTACTGTTTGGCCAGGCAGGTCGAAACATTTCCAGCACGTCTTCCGTCTGATAAAAGGATGACCAAGACAGGCAAGAAGCGTCTATACGTCGGCTTTGGCCTGGTGGCGCTGGCTGCTGTGGCGTGGGGCGCGTCGGCATATTTGGGGCCGGCGCCTGAGATCCCTGAATCGCGGCTGGCCATCGCCGAACGAGGCACGATGGTCCGGTCGGTCGTCGCCACCGGGAAGATCGAGCCCATCACGAAAGTCGAAATCAAATCGAAAGCGAACGGCATCATCAAAGTGTTGCCCGTCGAAGTCGATCAGGAAGTCGATGCCGGCACGATTTTGGTCGAGCTCGACAGAGAAAACCTGCAGGCGCGCTTACGCGAGGCTCGCGCCACGCTTCAAGGTGCGCGAGCCGCGCACCAGGGCGCCGAAGCGCAGTACGAAAAGAACCGCGTCGAAGCGGAAGGTCCGGACGTAGAGTTCGCGCGGCGATCGTACCAACGCGCGCAAAGCCTGTTCGAGCGCAAGTTGGTCGCGCAGGCTCAGCTCGAAGAAGCGCGAACAGCGCTCGACCAGGCCGAAAACCGAAAGCGCGCCGCCGAGTCGCAGCTCCTGATTGCGAAGGCGCGGGTATCGGAGGCGTCGGCGAACGTCGCCCAGGCGCAGGCATCGGTCGAGCGCGCCGACGAAGAGCTCGCCAACGCCACCATTCGCGCGCCGATCCGTGGGCGCATTCTGGCGCGAGATGTGGAAGTCGGGAGCCCTGTGTCTTCGATTCTCAACATGGGTTCGGCTGCGACGTCGGTCGTCACGATGGGCGACATCTCGCACGTGTTCGTCCGCGGCAAGGTTGACGAAACAGAAATTGGCAACCTCCGTTTGAATCAGCCCGCACGCATCACCGTCGAAACATTCAAAGGCAAAGTATTCCAAGGCAAGGTGACGCAGATTTCGCCGATGGGTGTCGAGCGGGACAATGTCACGAATTTCGAAGTACGGGTGTCGATCGACAATCCGGGTAACGAGCTGAAAGCCAACATGACCGCCAACGCGGAGATCGTGCTCGAGGAGCGACTGAACTCGCTGATTATTCCAGAGTCGTCCATCAACTACGACGCCAAGCGCATGGCCTCCGTCGATATACCAGACAGAAGCTCGCGCACGGGGCGGCGGCGGGTTCCGATCACGCTCGGCATTAGCAACGGCACGCGTACGCAGGTGTTAGACGGGCTGAAGGAAGGCGACAAGGTCGTTCTTCCGAACTAAGCCATGCGGGAAGCACTGAAGCAGTCCATCGAGAATCTCCGCACGAACAAACTGCGGAGCTTCCTTACCATGTTCGGCATCATGTGGGGCGTCATCTCTATCGTCATGCTGTCGGCGATGGGGGAGGGGTTCCAGCGCGGCAATCAGGCCGTCCTCGAAGAGCTCGGCAAGAACATCGTCATCGTGAGAAACGGCAGGACAAGCACCCAGGCCGGGGGCCAGCGCGCCGGCCGCGTCGTTCGCCTCACGATCGCCGACGCGTATGCGTTGAAAGGCAACAGCCGCGTCATTCAGGAGGTCAGCCCCGAGCTGATGCGCGGCGGCGTGTCGGTGAAAAGCGCCTACAACGCCGCGTCGCTTCAGATGAGCGGCATCTGGCCGTCCTTTCAAGGGATCCGCGCCATCGAAGTGTCGGACGGACGGCTCATCAACGCCGCCGACAACGCAGACGCTCGCCGTGTCGTTGTGATCGGCCGCGAAGCGTCGACGCAGTTGTTTGCCGATCGCAATCCTGTCGGTCAGCAACTAAAGCTGAACGGCTTGTCGTACACGGTCATCGGGAAAGTCCGGCCGAAATTCCAGGACTCGAACTACACCGGGCGCGACGAGCTCCGCCTGTTCGTGCCGTACGAAGCGATGCGCCGCGACTTTCCCCTTCAGGGCGAGTTCAATACGCCCGATTCCATTTCGGCCGTCATCGTCGCTCCGTACCCCTGGGTGGCCGATTCGCTGCGCGAACAGATGGACAGCGGCGTGTTTCGCGGCGTCTTTGGCGCGCTGGGCCAGACGCTCGTCGAGAAAGAGATCAGAAAAGCGCTCGCGCCACGGCATGGGTTCGATGTCGACGACATCGAAGCGCTGTCGTTGTGGAACACGGCCGTCGAGTCGGTCATGTTCAGCAAGGTCACACAGGCGATGCAGAATTTTTTCGTCGCGGTCAGCCTCATCACACTCGCGCTCGGCGGCATCGGCGTCATGAATATCATGCTCGTCGCGGTGCGCGAGCGAACGAGGGAGATCGGGCTTCGCAAAGCCATCGGCGCCACCAGTCAGAACATCCACCGTCAATTCATCATTGAAGGCCTCGCACTCACGGTCGTAAGCGGCGCGCTCGGATTCCTCGCCGGCCTGGGGTTCTGTGCGCTGATTAATCTCGCGCCTCGTCCGGCGCGCTTTTCCGGAATGATCATTACGCCCGGCACGGCGATATTCGCTGTGCTCGCGTTGACGGCTGTCGGGGTGCTCGCCGCGCTGTATCCGGCAGCGCGCGCTGCCGCATTGCCGCCTGTCGAATCGCTGCGGTACGAGGCCTGAGACGTGAAACTGTACCGCGAAGTCGTCATCCAGGCGCTCGGGTCGCTCGTGGCGCATCGCTTCCGCGCCGCGCTCACGATGATGGGCATTGCGGGTGGCATCGTGACCGTCGTCTTGTTGATGGCATACGGAACGGGCTTTCAGCGCGCACTGATGTACGGCTTCAGAAACGCTTTCTCCGAGGGCACGGTCGTCACCAGCGGTGGTCAGACGAGCATGCAGGCCGGCGGCGAGCGATCGGGCCGCCGAATTTTCCTGAAACAGGCCGATGTCGACGCGATTGGCGAGCTTGGTTCGGTGAAGTTCGTGAGCCCGGAAAACATGTCGTCGCTGGCTGTGGGCTACGGCCTCCGTCAGACCAGCGCGGGCGTGCGGGGCGTCTCACCAGAATACGCGATCATGCGCACCGAGACCGCCGAATACGGCCGATTCATCAGTCACGAGGATGTCGCGAATCACCGGCGCGTCGCGTTCCTTGGATACGAGATCGGCCGGCGGCTCTTCAGCAGCATCCCTCCGGTCGGCGAGACCGTGCGCATTAACGGCCTGCCGTACGAGGTGATCGGCGTCATGCCGAACAAGGCACAGATCTCGAATTACTTTTATCCGGACAAGCTTTCCGTCTTCATTCCCTGGACCGTCTCCGGCCGAGGCGAGAACGTCGACAACATCGTGTTTCAGACGATCAATCCGGCCATGCACGAGCAGTCGGTGAAGCAGGTGCGCGAACTGCTGGCGTCGAGGCATCGGTTCAATCCATCGGACATACGCGCCGTCAACCTCCGCGATTCGGCCGATACGGCCGCCATGCTCACCGGCATTACCGATGGGCTGCAGTTCGTGTTGTATTTCATCGGCATCCTCACCTTGATGATTGGCGGTGTCGGCGTCATGAACATCATGCTCGTGTCGGTCAACGAGCGCACGCGCGAGATTGGCGTCCGCAAAGCGCTCGGCGCGCGGCGGCGCCACATCCTTACGCAGTTCCTGCTGGAGGCATTAACGATCACGTTTCTCGGCGGAGTCGTGGGTATCGCGCTGTCATATTTTCTTGTCTGGGCGATCGGCTCGACGCCGTTTCTCGCCGAGCTCCTCGACGATCCGTCGCGGCAGACCGACATTCATCTGGTGCTGTCGCGGAACATCCTGATGACTTCTACGAGCATTCTCGCGCTGGCGGGCGTCGTCAGCGGCCTGTGGCCTGCAGTACGCGCGTCGCGACTCGATCCGATTGAGGCGCTGCGATACGAGTAGCGCGCGTGATAACCTACCGCCTTGGTCATTCGGCTGACCGTCAACGGTATGCGGCACGAGCGCGATGTCGAGCCGCGTCTTCTGCTCAGCGACTTCATCCGTCAGGACCTCGCGCTGACAGGAACCCATGTCGGATGCGAGCACGGAGTCTGCGGCGCGTGTACCGTTTTATTCGATGGCGAGCCAGTACGCTCGTGCATCATGCTCGCCGTGCAGGCTAACGGCCACGATCTCCACACGATCGAAGGCCTCGCTGGTCCATTGGGAGAACTGAACCCGCTTCAAAATGCCTTTCGCAACGCGCACGGCCTGCAGTGCGGCTTCTGCACGCCCGGTTTCTTGATGACGCTGACGGCGTTTCTCCGCGACAACGCCAGTCCGAGCGACACCGAGATTCGCGACGCACTTTCGGCGAATCTCTGCCGCTGCACGGGCTATCACCACATCTTCGAGGCGGCGAAGCTTGCCAGCCGACGCACGCTACCTTAGCGCGCGCGTCCTTCGAAACGAAGACGCGCGGCTGCTGACGGGGCGCGCGTTGTTCGTCGACGATGTGCAGCTGCCTGGTATGCTGCACGTGGCGTTCGTTCGAAGTGAATATGCGCACGGGCGGCTCATACGCGTGGACGTGTCGAAGGCGCGGCAGCGGCCAGGCGTCATCGCTGTGTATACGGCCGACGATCTCGGCGCGTACCTGAAATCCGGTCCGGTGCTCGTCAACCCCCCGCCCATTCCAGGCCACATTTTTCACGCGTGCACGCAGCTTCCGCTCGCGAAGGGGAAGGTGCGGCACGTGGGCGAGCCGATTGCGATGGTGGTTGCCGAGAGCCGCTACATCGCCGAGGACGCGCTTCGTGACGTCGTCGTCGAGATCGATCCGCTTGACGTCGTTGTTGATCTTGAGAAAGGGCTGGCACCAGGTGCGCCCCTCGTCCACGAACATCTCGCGTCGAACGTCGCGGCGCACGTCATTCAGAAGAAAGGCAATTACGCGTCGGCGAAGCAGAAAGCCGACGTCGTGATTCGGCGTCGCTTTCACTACGACCGTGGCGCGTCGGGAGCGATCGAGAACCGTGCCGTTGTGGTCGATTGGGATCCTAAAGTCGAAGAGATGACGATCTGGGACACCACCCAGGCGCCGATTCCGATTCGGAACGGTCTGG